>JARLIJ010000382.1 GCA_031291795.1 Acetobacteraceae bacterium
ATGGCCGGCCTCCGGGCCGGCCATCCGTGAGGCAGTCTGCCGCGACAGATGGCCGGCACAGGGGCCGGCCATGACGGTTGGGAAAGTCAGTGCCAACGGCCGTTGGTATAACCGGAACGATCGCGCCTCGCACAGACGCGGCGCGACCATGCGCACCGCCCGAGGGGATTGAGGCCGCGTCGCACCCGGACCACACTCGCCCGATGACAGCCACCCTTGCCAACGCCCTGTTCGACCCGCGTCGCATCGCGCTCATCGGTGCCTCCACCGATGCCGCGCGCCTCACCGCGCGCGCCCAGGTCTACCTCCGCCGCCATGGCTTCACCGGCGACCTGTTCCCGGTGAACCCGCGTGCCGAGACCGTCCTGGGGGAGCGTGCCTATGCCAGCCTGCGCGACGTCCCCGGCGACATCGACTTCGCCTACATCCTGCTGAACACCCAGCACGTCGAGGCGGCGATCCAGGACTGTGCCGCAAGGCGCATTCCCGTGGCCTGCGTGCTGGCGGACGGCTTTGCCGAGACCGGCCCGGACGGCGTCGCCCGCCAGCAACGCATCGTCGACACTGCCCGCGCGGGCGGCGTTCGCCTGCTCGGTCCCAACTCCATGGGCATCATCAATATCCCCGCGCACACCGCATGTTCGGTGAATGCCGTGCTGGAATCCGGCACGCTGCTCGCCGGAAGGTGGTCGCTGGTGTCCCATTCCGGCAGCGTCATGGGCACGCTCGCCTCGCGCGCCGCCGCCCGCGGCTGCGGCTTCGCCAAGATCGTCGGTACCGGCAACGAAGCCGACCTGACCGCCGGCGAGATCGCCGACCTGCTGGTCGACGATCCCGACACCGACGCCATCCTGCTGTTCCTGGAAACCATCCGCCGTCCCGACCTGTTCGAGCACGCCGCCCGCCGTGCCCATGCCGCCGGCAAGCCGATCGTCGCCTACAAACTGGGCCGGTCCGAAGCCGCAGCAAGACTCGCCACCACCCACACCGGTGCGCTCGCCGGCTCCGACGCGGCAGCGGACGCGTTCTTCCGCGCGATCGGGATCGTGCGGGTGGACCAGTTGGAAACATTGCTGGAAATCCCGCCGCTGCTGCTGGGCACACGGCCGCCCGTGCGCCCGAAGCGCGCCGTCCGCATCGTCACCACCACCGGCGGCGGCGGTGCGATGGTGGTGGACCGCCTCGGCATCGCGGGCATCGCCACGGCCCACATGCTGGACACCACGCTGGCCGGCGCCAGCAAGGAGTTTGTCAGCCAGGCCCTGAACGAAGCCCGCGACGCCGACGACGCCGACCTCGCCATCGCGGTGATCGGCAGCTCTGCCCAGTTCCGCCCGCAGGAGGGTGTCGCCGGCGTCATCGCCGCCACCGGCCGCAACCCGATCTGCGCCTTCCTGGTGCCGCAGGCCGAAGCCGCGCTCCGCCTGCTGGCCGAGGCCGGCATTGCCGCCTTCCGAACGCCTGAGGCCTGCGCGGACGCGGTGCGCGCCTATCTCGACTGGCAGACGCCGCGCGGCGAACCCGCGGCCATCGACGTGTCCGCCGCCGCCGCACTGCTCGACCAGGCGCAGGACGAACCGGGCGCGCGTGCCGTGTTCGCAGCCCTCGGCCTGCCGAACGGCGCCGTGCGCATCGACCCGGAAGCGCCGCCGCCGCTGGCGTATCCCGTGGCGCTGAAGGCGGTGTCCGCCACCATCGCCCACAAGACCGAGGCCGGCGCGGTCGCATTGGGCATCCCCGACGCCGCCGCGTTGCGCCAGGCCGCCGCCGCCATGCAGGCGCGACTGGGCGCGCAGATCACCGGTTTCATCGCCCAGCCGATGGCCAAGGGCGTCGGCGAGGCCATCCTCGGCTACCGCCGCGATCCCCTGGTCGGCCCCATCGTGGCACTCGGGGCCGGCGGCGTGCTGGCCGAAATCTACCGCGACGTGGTGCTGCGCCTGGCACCCGTCACCGAGGCCGAGGCACGGGCGATGATCGACCAGGTGAAAGGCCTCGCCCCCGCGCGTGGCTATCGCGGCATGCCGAAAGGCGACCTCGCGGCCCTGGCACGGGCCGTCGTGGGTTTCTCCCACCTCGCGGCCCTGGCGTGCGTGACCGAGGCCGAGGTCAATCCGCTGATCGTCCTGGCGGACGGGCAGGGGGTGGTGATGGCCGATGCCCTGCTTGCCTGCGACTGAGGCGTCAGATCATCGCCGTCCCGAACAGCGCGGTGTGGCCGAGGTAATACAGCAGGATCGTTGCTGCGAGCGCCACCGACAACCACATCGGCGCCAGCACCGGGCGCAGCCGGCTGAACGGCATCTCATCGGCGGCGATCGCGATCAGCAGCACCACGATCGGCAAATGCCCGATGGCGTCGATCTTGCCGAACTCGAGTACCGCGGAGATGAACATCGTCAGCAGTACCACCGCGGACAGCCGGCGCACCAGCGGCGTCCAGAGCAGCCCGAACGACAGCGCGAACTCCACCATCCCCGCCGCCGTCATGTAGAAATGCACGTCCAGGCCCATGGTCAGCTGCGCATGGGCCCGCAGCACCGGGTAGCTCCATTCCGGATAGGCCCATTTCTCGACCGAGGCCCACATCAGCGTCACCGCCGTGCCCCAGCGCACGATGTCGAGCGCCCGCAACCCACCGATCCGGTCGATCCGGAATCCGATCATCGCGATATAGGCCGCGGTACCAAGGAAGATCGGATAGTCCATCATGTGGAACAGGCCGTAATTCCACAGGCCGATCGCGAACAGGGCCACCATTCCCAACGCCGAGACCGGCAGGGTCGTCCGCCAGAACAGGCCGACCGCGATCAGTCCCTGCAGCACGGGCACCAGGGGCGAGGCGGTTTTCAGTTCCGGTGTCAGGATGATGCCGCCGGTCGCAGAGATTGCGACGAAGAACGCGGCGACGCCCGCCCGGATGAACGCCTCGGTGCGCACGCGCAGGCTGCAGAAGATGGACTCGATCGAGTCCAGCATCGCAGCCCCGACCGGCGTTCGCTCCAGTCGGCAGGTCCCCCAGAACAGGAAGATCGCGAGCACCGCGAGTTCGGCGAAACCAGGGTTCAACGCCTGGCGCAGCGCGACCGGGGCACTAGCGACGTCATACGGCGCGAACCATTTGACATGTGCCTGCGCGGCTGATGTCGTGATGATTCCGGAAAGAATGAACGCAGCCACCGGCATCGCGCTGGCACATAACCGCAGCGAACGATTTCGCATTCTGTTTCTCGTTTTTAAGTGCCAACCCCGGCGGCCGCCCAACGTCCGGCCGATCGTTTGCAACGATATTATAACCTTTTGCCGATATATCAGGCCATTCGTAACGCTGGAAGGCATTTGAAAGGAAAAATGCGTGATAGTGGCATTTTCGATACTGGTACTTGCTGCTGGCGCGTTTGTCGCAATATTCGCGCATCGTTTCCCAAATGATGCACCGTGCCTGCACCGTTTGAGCGGGCGGATGCTGCTCGCAGGCGTCGTGCTGCTGGGGCTGGCTTTCCCAATTCTGATCTGAGAGAATTGCGCAATGCCGCAATTATTACGGAAACTGTGGGATGAGCCGATCGGTCTGCCTCCTCCTTGCGCTGCTTGCGATTGCACCATCTGTTCTTGCAGCCGACGCGATTGTCGTCAGTCAGCACAACCGCAAGTTTTGGCCGGCGACGATGGATCTTCCGAAAGGGGGAGTAATCCGGATCGTTAACGACGATCGCGTGACCCACCACGTCTATGTCGACGCAAGCGGCATGAGCTACGACTCAGGGGAAATGCCCGTCGGCACCAGTCTGACGCTGGAATTCGACCACGAGGGCGTCTTCCCCGTGCGCTGCGCGATCCATCCCACCATGCATCTCGACGTCACCGTGCACTGACCGGGCGCACTGACCGGCCGCGAGGTGGACCCGCAGGTCAGACCAGGGCCACCGGCCGCACCGGCGCACCGGTCGCGCCGCGGAACTTCGTCGCCAGCAGGATGAAGCAGGACGCGGCGATCCGGTCGGCCGCCAGCGCCTCCAGCATCAGGTTCTCGATCAGGTAGACGCCGCATTCGGCCAGTGCGAAGGCGTGCACCGGCATCGCGAGGCCATGGTCGGGGTTCGGCAACACCTCCACCGCCATGGTGTCGGCACCGATCGCAACGACGCCCTGCTCGATCAGCCAGCGCGCGCCGGGGATGTCGAGGCCCGGTTCGCCCTGCAGGTATTTCGTGTTGTCGACAGCGAAGTAACGGCCCCAGCCGGTGCGGATCAGCGCGATATCGCCCGGCTGCACCGCGAACCCGCCGGCGTCGGCGGCGCGCTTCAGGTCGTCCGGGGTGACGGTCTGCCCCGGCTCCAGATACGGCCCGCCGCGCGCAGCGGCCACGTCGAACAGCACGCCGCGGGTGATCATCGGCGGGGCGTGCTCGATGCCGAGTTTCTCCAGGCCCCAGTTGGTGACCACATCGGCGGCGCGGTTGCCGTTGTAGAGCATCTCGCCCTGGGAGAAATGTCCGAGCGCATCGATGTGGGTGCCGACATGGGCGGTCATTTCGATGCGTTCGAGGTTGGTGCCGGCATCGTTGCGGGCGCCCATCGCCCGCCGGCGCTTGATGGTGTCTTTCCAGGATGCCCAGATCGACATCAGGAATGGCGTCTGGTTCGGCGCCATGAACGGCGCGCCCATGTGGATTTCGTGGCTGAGGTCGTAGATGCGGCCCTGCGTCACGGACGCCAACGCCGCGAGCCGGCGTTCCGCCGTCAGCAGGTTGCCGGCGCCGATCTGGTCGGCAGGGCCCCATTGGGCGTGGCTGTGGATCAGGCTGGACATGGTTCGCTCCCTGCGTGTCGTTGTGTCCAGCCTGCCTCGCAACGTCAGGCCCTGCAACGCGGTGCGCGGTGTCCGCCACCGCCTGGAGTTGCCGCCCGATCGCGGCCACACTGCCGCCTGGGGAAACGCGCCTGACTTTGGAAAGGGCGCCACGGGCGAACCGAGGCCAATGTCAGAACCGAACGCCGCCACTGCGCTCTCGCCGTCCGCGACATGGTTGCTGCTCGGGGCCGCGTTCCTGACCTTCTCCATCGGCGCGGGCTTCATGCACGCCTACACCGTGTTCCTGGTCGCCTTCATCGAGGCGTTCGGCTGGAGCCGCGCGGATGTCTCGGTGGCCTACGCAGTCGGCCAACTGGTCACCGGCGCAAGTTCGCCGCTGGTCGGCATTCTGGTGGACCGGCTGGGTCCGCGACGGCTCGTGCTGGTGGGCGGCTGCGTGCTGGCGGCGGGCCTGCTGGCGAGCGCCTGGACCACCGCGCTGTGGCAGGTGGTGGTGCTGTACGGCGTGGTGATGACGCTGGGCGCCAACTGCCTCGGTCTGGTGGTGTTTGTGCCGTTGCTGTCACGCCATTTTGTGCGCCATCGCGGCATGGCGGTGGCGGTGGTGCAGTCGGCCAACGGCTTTGCCCGCGCGTTCTCGGCGCCGCTGACCACGATGATGATCGGCGGGCTGGGCTGGCGTGGCGCCTATCTGTGGCAGGGCGCGTTCATGGCGGCGGCGGTCTTGCCGCTGGCCGCCCTGTTCCGCGGCACAAACGAGGCCCGGGGCGGCGTGCGGCGGTCCGCCGACGGGCAGGGGTGGACGCTGCGCCAGGCGATGCGCACGCCGCATTTCTGGCTGCTGGGGGCCGTCTACCTGTTCACCGGCCTTGGCAGCTTCCTGGTCGCGCTGCACCAGCTGGCGTTCGCGGTCGATGTCGGGTTCGACAAGCTCTACGCCGCCGGCGTGCTGGGGATGGGCGCGTTCCTGTCGCTGCCGGGGGTGATCGTGACCGGCACGCTCTCCGACTATGTCGGGCGCGAAGTGTCCGCCGTGGTGACCTACGGCACCTCGATCCTTGGCGTGGTGTTCGGGCTGATGATCACCGGCCCGGACCAGCATCTGCTGCTGTGGCTGCACGCCTGCTTCTTCGGGCTGACCTGGGGGGCGAGGGGACCCGCCATCACCGCCAAGACCGCCGACCTGTTTCCCGGCCCGAACCTGGGCACGATCCTGGGCGTGATCACCATCGGTACGGGTGTGGGGGCGGCGGCGGGGGCATGGCTGGCGGGCTTCGTGTTCGACGTGACCGGCAGCTACCGGGTGGCGTTCTGGCTGTCGATCTTCTTCTACGTCTGCGGCAGCGTGGCGTTCTGGTCGCTGCGCCGCCCGCCGGCCGTGCGGGCGTAAACGGCAACGGACCGGCACGCCTGCAGCGGCAGATGGCCAGTCCGGATCCCACACGGGCCACGTCGAGGTCGAAGCGCCGCGATTCCTTGACCCACACATCGCGACAAGGTTCATGGTCGGCACCCTGTCGCAGCCGTCGAGGATGCCGCCGTGGACGATATGCCGCTGCCTTTCACTACCATGCCCGCCGACACGTGTCGGACCATGCCCGCCGACACCTGTCCGGACGCGTGCTGCGCCGCCGCGCCGCTTTCCGGAGCATGTAACGCCGCAAGGACGGACCTGATCCGGCGCGCATTCCGCCTGGAATACGCCACGCTCGCCTGGATGACGGTCGAGGCGGCCGTCGCCACCTGGAGCGGCCTGCGCGCCGGCAGCGTCTCCCTGCTGGCCTTCGGCATCGACAGCGTCATCGAACTCGCCTCGGCCTGTGTGCTGATCTGGCGCCTGACTGTCGAGCTGCGGCGCGGCCAGGCCTTTGCCGAAGGCGCGGAACGCGTGGCAAGCCGTATGGCGGGAGGCCTGCTGTTCGGCCTCGCTGCCTATGTGGTGGCAGCGGCGGCGTGGCAAATGCGGACGCAGGCCGGCGAGACGTTCTCCTGGCCGGGGCTGGTCGTGACGCTGCTCGCGATGCCGGTCATGTACCGTCTCGCGCGCCAAAAGCTCTCGCTCGCCGAGGCGCTCGGCAGCCGTGCGATGCGCGCCGACGCGATGGAGAGCGTGACATGCGGCTGGCTGTCGCTGGTGGTCGTGGCCGGCCTCGTGGTCGAAGGCCTGACCGGCGCCTGGTGGGTCGATCCCGTCGCCTCGCTCGGCGTCGTCTGGTTCCTGGTCCGGGAAGGCCGGGAGGCGTGGCGCGGCGAAGGCTGCTGCTGTGGCTGAACCACCGCCATGTCGGATGCGGCGGTGGCGTGCCGCGTTATCGTGCTACGCTGGCGCAACGTCACGTCGCAAGGCGATCATGTCCGCTCCTGCCGCTTGCCGATCGGCCGCGTTGACCGGCGCCGTCCACCCCGCGTGAGCGAGACCGCCTCCGCGTCCCTGCGCACGGCCCGCCTCGCGGCCAATGCACGGTCGGGCGGCTGGTTCGCCTCCCCCGGCCGCAACCTGATCGTCGGGCTGATCTACATGGCCGTGGTCATGTCGGCCGCGACCGCCGCCTACACCGCCGCCGGCTGGAGCCTGGGCGATGCGCTCTACATGGTCATCATCACGGTCTACACCGTCGGCTACGATGAGGTCCGCCCGATCGACACGACGTTGCTGCGGACGATCTCGATCTCCACCATCGTGTTCGGCTGCACCGGCGTCATCTTCCTCACCGGCGCGCTGATCCAGTTCATCACGCTCAACCAGCTCAACCAGGTCCTCGGTCTCAAGCGCATGAACACCCAGATCGACAAACTCGATGGCCACGTCATCATCTGCGGCTTCGGCCGCATCGGCACCATGCTGGCGAAGGACCTGGAAGCCGGCGGCGCGAACTTCGTCATCCTGGAACGCGACGAGGGGCTGGCGGAGGAAATCCGCGGCAACGGCTATCTGTGCATCCACGGCGACGCGACCGACGAGGCGGCGTTGCAGGCGGCCGGCGTCATGCGCGCCCGCACGCTGGCGACGGTGCTGCCGAACGACGCGGCCAACGTGTTCATCACGCTGAGCGCGCGCAGCCTGAACCCCGCGCTGGAGATCATCGCGCGCGGGGAGGCACCGAGCACCGAGAGCAAGCTGCTGCAGGCGGGCGCGAACAAGGTGGTGCTGCCGACGCATATCGGCGCCGAACGGATCGCCGAGATGATCCTGTACCAGGAGACGGCCCATCTGCTGCACGACACTGCCCGCATGCGGGACTTCGACCAGGTGCTGCGGATGTTCGGCCTCAACACCGACATGGCGACGGCCGCGCCCGGCAGCCCCGCGGTCGGCCAGACGATCGACGCGCTGGAGCGTGCGGCCGCCGGCGCGTTCTATATCGTCCAGCTCAATCGCCGTGAGGGCGAGGCGATCACCAACCCCGAACCCACGACCCGGATCGAGCCAGGCGACGGACTGGTGCTGATCGGGCGCGTCATGGGCGCGCGGCATCTGTTCGAGCCGGGCGGGCGCAGCGGATTCCGGCGGTCGGCTCGGTAGCGGCCGACGCCGGCTGCGAAAACGACCGCAACGGTCCATTGGAGTTCGGTGTTCTGGCGGGCATCGCTGGCATGACGGTTGGCGGTCGATTCCCGGCGCCTGGGGGCACGGGTGAAACCGCATTTTATACCAACCGCCGTTGAGACCGCCCCCGCCGGCATCCTGCAATCCGACTACCGAACGACGGCGATCTGCTCGCGCCGCAGTTCCACCGTCAGCGTATCGAGCGCCTTCTCGACGCGGCCGAGCATCTCGTCGACCTCGTCCTTGGTGATGATCAGCGGCGGGCTGAAGCACAGTGCGTCGTTCACCACGGCACGCGTGATCACGCCGTTGGCCTCGCACAGTTTCATCCAGCGCGCGCCGACCTTGGCGGCCGGATCGAAGCTCTTGTGCGTCGCCTTGTCGGCAGCCAGCTCGATCGCGGCGATCATGCCGGTGCCGCGGACCTCGCCCACCAGCTCATGGTCGGCGAAGCGGCGGCGCAGTTCGGACTGCAAATGCGTGCCGACGCTTGCGACATGGCTGCCCATGTCGAGCTCGTCGTAGATCTTCAGGGTCTCGATCGCGACCGCGGCCGGCACCGGGTGGCCGGAGTAGGTGAAGCCGTGGCCGAACGTGCCGATCTCGTGGCTCTGCTTGCACAGGCCTGCGAAGACCTTCTCGTTCACCATCACGGCGCTGATCGGCAGGTAGGACGACGACAGCGCCTTGGCGCAGGTGAGGATATCCGGCACGACGCCCAGCGTCTGGCTGCCCCAATACTTGCCGGTGCGCCAGAAGCCGCAGATCACCTCGTCGGCAACCAGCAGGACGTCGTATTTCTGCAGCACCGCCTGGATCTTGGGGAAGTAGCCGGCGGGCGGCAGGATCACGCCGCCGGCGCCCATGATCGGTTCGGCCCACATCGCGGCGACGGTGTCGGGGCCTTCCGCCAGGATCAGCTTCTCCAGCTCGTCGGCGCAGCGCGTGGCGAACGCGTCCTCGGTCTCGCCGGGCAGCGCGCCATGGTAGAAATGCGGCGTCATGGTGTGGATGAAGCCGGGCAGCGGCAGGTCGAACGCGCGGTGGTTGACCGGCAGGCCGGTCAGCGAGGCGGAGCCGATGGTGATGCCGTGATAGCCCTTCTGGCGGCCGATGATCTTCTTCTTCTGCGTCCGGCCATAGGCGTTGTTGTAGTACCAGACCATCTTGATGGCGCTGTCGTTGGCCTCGGAGCCGGAGTTCGCGAAGAACACCTTGCTCATCGGCACCGGCGCGCGCGCGATCAGCATCTCGGCCAGGTCGATCATCGGCTCGTGCGACTTGGCGGCGAACGCATGGTAGAATGGCAGCTTGCGCATCTGGGTGGCGGCGGCCTGCACCAGGCGCTCATTGTCGAAGCCCAGGGCGGCGCACCACAGGCCGGCGACCGCCTCGATGTATTCGCGGCCGGTATCGTCCCACACCCGCACGCCCTTGCCGTGGGTGATCACCACCGGGCCGACTTCCAGATGGGCCTGCAGGTCGGTGTAGGGATGCAGCACGTTGGCGATATCGCGAGCTGCGGCGGAATTGGCGCCTGTGGGCGGGGGCGGTGCCATTGGAGGCCTCCTGGGTTGATGCGGCGGGAGCAAAGGAGAGTTGTAGCCGCGGGGCAGGGGCGACGGAACCCGGCCATATAAAAGAAATAGCCGCGCGGCGGCAAAACCGATCAGACCAATTGCGTGCGTTGCTTCAGGCCGGCGCAGATGTCAGGCCGCTTCGAGCACCAGCTCGAAGGTGATGCACACCGCATTTTCCCCACGGGCGAGCGTGCCGCGATGCACCGCGCCCTGCATGTCGACGACCAGCAGGTCGAGCGCCGCGATGCCGTCCGATAGCCGCCCGTGCTGCACCAGCACCTCGGTCGCATGGTCGGCCACGGTCCGCCCGTCGGTGAAACGCGCGCCCACCAGGCTGCCGAGGCTGCCGCGCAGCACCGCATCGCGCAGCCCGTGCCGGCGCGCGATCGCCTCGACCGCCAGCGTGATGTCCTCGTTCGGCCGGACCCGCGCGACCACGCCGGTAGCCTGCCCGCCCGCAGTGCCGTACGGCTGGAACAGCGGGAAATTGGTCTCCGCATCGGGCGCGGCGGCGATCCGGACATCCGCCGATCCCCAGGCGTCCACCGTGGCGGGGGTCGCCACCACTGCCTCATGCGGCAGGATGTGGCCGCCGCGCCGTGCGCCGTCCGGTTCGGTCCAGGCGGCATGGCAATGCAGGAACGGCGTGCCGTCCGCCGCCCAACCGAAGGTGACGTTGGCCTGCTCCAGCCGGGTCTCGCCCGCCGGCGCGTGCGGCGTGCTGAACCAGGCGACATGGGACGGCCCGTCGGGCGGTCCCGGCAGGACGTAGTGAAACGGGTCCAGCCCGCCGCCGGTGAAGCGCAACGCGGCGCTCTGGAAGCCGGCGGCGACCAGCGGGCCCGTCACGGCCTGGTTCAACGTCAGGCCCGGCTGCAGCGCGAACCGCAGCTTGCGCAACGTCGTGGCGAAGCTGTCGATGCGCTGTGGCGGCGGGGGTCCCGGCTGGATCAGCCGCCGCATCAGCGCCCGACCGCGTAGCCTTGCATGCCGCGCGGGTTGGCGCCGGCGAACATCTGGCCGTCCGGCTCGATGCGCGCGCCGGAGATGCGGCCTTCGCTCCAGTCCTCGCCCTTCTCGGCGACGTGGTCGCGCGCCCGCAGCTCTTCCAGCACCGTGTCGGGATAGCGGCCCTCGATCACCACCTTGCCGGGGCGTGCCACCCGCGGCCAGAAGCTCGACGGCCAGTGTTCGGTGTGGAAGGAGGGCGCGTCGATCGCCTCCTGGATGCCCATGCGGTGGTTCACCATGCGCAGGAAGTAGGTCAGCGACCACTGGTCCTGCTGCTCGCCGCCGGGGGTGCCGAACGCCATCCAGGGCTTGCCGTCGCGCAGCGCGAAGCTGGGGGAGAGCGTGGTGCGCGGTCGCTTGCCGGGGGCCAGGCTGTTCGGCAGGCCGGGCCGCAGCCAGAACATCTGCCCGCGGGTGCCCAGCGGGAAGCCCAGCTCCGGCACCACCGGCGAGGATTGCAGCCAGCCGCCCGAGGGCGTGGCGCTCACCATGTTGCCGTGGCGGTCGATGACGTCGATGTGGCAGGTATCCGCGCCGATCACGCCCATGCGGGCAACGGTCGGCTCGCCGGACCCGGCGGTATTGGCGGCCAGCAGGTAGGCGCGGCTGGCCGCGTCGTGGTCGACGATCGCGGCGTAATTCGGCACCGTCCCCGGCCGCAGCGCGAGCGAGGCGGTCGCCCCGATCAGCCCGCGCCGCACGTCGTTGTACTCCGCGGACAGCAGATGCTCGAGCGGGACGCTGCCGAAATCCGGGTCTCCGTAGTACGCTTCCCGGTCGGCGTAGGCGAGCTTGGCGGATTCCACCACGGTGTGGATGAACTCGGAGCCCAGCGGGTCCATCGCGGCGAGATCGAAGCCGGCAAGGATGGCCAGCTGCTGCAAGAACACCGGCCCCTGGCTCCAGACGCCGCATTTCAGCACGGTATGGCCGCGGTAGTCGAAGCGCACCGGGTCCTCGACGGTGGCAGCCCAGTTCGCCATGTCGTCGCCGCTCAGCAGGCCGCGGTGGCGGCGGCCGGTGACGTCCAGCACTTCGGTCGAGCGGCAGAACCCGTCGATCGCGTCGGCCACGAAGCCGCGGTACCAGGCGTTGCGAGCGGCCTCGATGCGGGCCTCGCGGGTGGCGCCGACGGCTTCGCGGCACAGGCGCTGCCAGGTCGCGGCCAGTGCGGGGCGGGCGAGCAGGGAGGATGGGGCAGGGGTATTGCCGGCCGGCAGGAACACCGCGGCGGAGCTTTTCCATTCCTGCTCGAACAGCGGGCGCACGCCCTCGATCGTGGCACTGATGCGCGGCACCAGGTGGGTGCCGTTGGTCGCGTAGCCGATCGCGTAGGCCAGCACGTCGGCCAGTTCCCACGTGCCCCAGTCGCGCAGCAGGCGGCACCAGGCGTCGAACGCGCCGGGCACCACCGCCGGCAGCAGGCCGGTCGCCGGGATCAGGTCGACGTCGAGGTCGCGGAATGCCTCCAGCGTGGCGGCCTGCGGGGAGACGCCCTGGCCGCAGATCACGTGCTGCTTCCCGGTGGCCGAGTCGTGCAGGATGATCGGGGCATCGCCGCCGGGGCCGTTCAGATGCGGCTCCGCGACGTTCAGCGTGAAGGCGGTCGCGACGGCGGCGTCGAACGCGTTGCCGCCGCGCTCCAGCACGGCCATGCCGACCTGGCTGGCCAGCCAGTGGGTGGAGGCGACAACGCCGAAGGTGCCGGCGATCTCCGGACGAGTGGTGAACATGGCGAGTTCCTGCGGTTGATCGGGCGGCAAGCTAGCGCCAGGGTGCGCCCCGTCAATCTCGGGGATGAGCCGGATGCTGGTTTTGGTGGTGGGCCCGAGCGGGGCGGGGAAGGATACGCTGCTGGCGGCGGCACGGCGGGGGCTGGCAGGCGACCCGCGCGTGCGGTTCGTCCGCCGCACGATCACCCGCCCCGCCGAGGCCGGCGGCGAGGACCACGACGCCGTCACCGACGCCGAATTCGCGGCCCGCGACCATGCGCTGCAATGGGCGGCGCACGGCCTGCGCTACGGCATTCCGGCCGATATCGGGCGGGACCTGGACCGCGGCATGACGGTGGTGGCGAATGTGTCGCGCATGGTGATCGCCGACGCCGCGTCCCGCTTTGCGATCCGCGTGGTGGAGGTCACTGCGCCGCCCCATGTGCTTGCCGCAAGGCTGGCCGCACGCGGGCGGGAGGACGCCGACGACGTCGCCCGCCGGCTGACCCGGATTGTCAGCCTGCCGGAGGGCGTGGACGTCCGCCGCGTGGTGAACGACGGCACGCTGGAGGACGGCGTGGCGCGCTTCCTGGCAGCCCTGGCATAGCGGCGGCTGCATCCGCGCGCTTCCCGCTGTCCCCTGGCGTAGCGGCCGCGTCACGCCGCCAGCACCGCAGCGCCGGCGAACGCCAGGCTGTCCGCATCCTCGGCGGTCACGGTCAGGAAGCGGTCGACCTCGGCACGCAGCGTCTCGGCGTTGCGCCCGATCTCCCCAGCCGCGCGCAGCACGTCCTGGCTGAGCGTGCCGGCCTGGTCGGCCATGGACGTCACCGCGTCCATCGCCTGCGTCGTCCGCTGCGTGGCGTCGGACACCGACTGTACATTGTCGGCGATCTGCCGGCTGGTGGCACTTTGCTGCTCCACCGCCGCGGCGATCGCGCCGGTCACCGCGTCCATCCGCGCGATCGCCTGACCGACCTCGGCCATCGCCTGGACCGCCTCCTCGGTGGTGGTGCGCACGGAGGCGATCTGTTGCCCGATCTCCCCGGTCGCGCGGGCGGTCTGGGTCGCCAGCGCCTTCACCTCGTTGGCCACCACGGCGAAGCCCTTGCCGGCCTCCCCGGCGCGCGCCGCCTCGATCGTGGCATTCAATGCCAGCAGGTTGGTCTGGCCGGCGATGTCGCTGATCAGGTGCACCACGTCGCCGATGCGCGCGGTGGCCTGCGCCATGTCGCGGATCCTGGCGTGGCTTGTTTCGGAGCGCTGCACTGCCTCCCGCGCAACATCCGACGCTGCGGCGACCTGGCGCGCGATCTCATCCACGCTGCCGGCCAGTTGTGCTACCGCGGCGCCCACTGCGGTCAGGTCCCGGGCGGCCGCCCCGGCGCCTGCGGCGGTGTCTCCCGCGCGTGTGCGCACGCCGCCCGACGCCCCGGCCAGCGCATCCGCAGCCTGTCGCATTCCGGCGGCCGCCCCGACCAGCGCGGCGAGCACGCCCGTCACGGACGCGCCGAACGCCTCGGTCGATTGTGCCACCGCCATGCGCCGCCGCTCCTTTGCGGCTTCTTCGGCCACCTGCACCGCCATCAGGCCCTGGGCGTCAAGCGCGTGCTGGCGGAACACCCGCACCGCGCGGGCCATGCCGCCCAGTTCGTCGCGGCGGTCCGGCTCCGCGACGTCGGCCGTCAGGTCACCGGCGGCGAGCGCGGTCATCGTGCGGGTCAGCATGCGCACCGGCCCACCGATCGCCCGCACCACGAACGGCAGCAGGATCGCCAGGACGAGCGCGCACGCGGTCGATATCCACAGGAAGCGGACCATGTTGGCATGCGCCTCGCCGCGTGCGCGCTGCACCGAGGCGGCTTCGACCGCGCGGTGTTCTGTCGCCAGGGCCGAGATCTCGGTGCGCAGCGTCTCGAACAGGGTATCGGCGCGGCGGAAATACCCCACCGCGATCGCCGGATCGGACACCAGGTCGATGGCGTCGGCCAGCAGCCTGGCATAGGCGGCAGAGCGGGTCTCGATCGCGCGCAGTCGGGGCAGCGCGGTATCGGTGCTGCGACGCCCGGCGATCATAGCGACGGCCGCGGCGTGCAGGGAGGCGGCCGCCCGCAGCACGTCCTGGCCGAGCGTTGCGACCTGTGCGTCGGGGACGCCGGCTTCCTGCCAGACGATGGTACGCATCGCCAGTGCCTGCACATGATCGACCGATTCCAGCAGGGCCAGGCTGGCGGCTGCGGTGGGCAAGGCCTTGTCGGCAATCTCGGCCAACGTGACGTCGGACTGCGACGCACCGAACCAGATCGAGACGGCGACGGCCAAGCCCGCGACGCAGCAGGCGGCCGGCGCGATCAGCACCTTGGCCGAGAGCGGCAGGTCGCGAAACAGGCGTGCGAGGCGGCCGAATCTGGCCATCGTCGTTACCTCCGAAGCTGGACGGCGGCCAGCCGGTCGTGCGCTGGCGGGAATGCCGTGGCGGCGGGATTCCGTGCCGGCTGGCGTTCAGCGTTTGTAGACGCCGGCAAGGAAGATGTAGTCGCCGCCCTTCTCGACGTAGTTCTCCTTCGGCAGCACTTTGCCGGTCAGGGGATCCTTGAATGCGAACGAAATCCAGCCACTGCCGGGTCCTTCGGCGATCGCCTGCACGGCCTTGCCATACGCGTAGCCGTTCACATCGACCGCATCGAAATACGTCTTGCCGACGAGTTTCGGGTTCTGGCCATGGACGAGCCGCACGCCTGCCTTGTCGACGATGACGAGGTAGAGGTCGCGATCGACGAATGTGCCGCTGTGGTCCATGAACTCCAGCCTGGCCTTGTCCATGCCGATCTCGCCGGTGCGCGCGATCGCCCGCTTCACCAGTGCAACCGCTTCATCCTTGGTGGCAAATTCGTCGGCCGCCGCGGGCAGCGCGATTGCGGAGAGCAGCAACAGCGCCAGCGCGGCAGCGAAACGCAGCATCCTCATGATCCATCTCCTGGGCCGGCCCGCCTTGCCGCGTGGCCGCGGAGCCCTGCTGCCGGACAGCCTCGCAGGCTGGGGTTAAGGCGCTGCTAATGGCATCGCGTCGAGACGCGGGGGGTCATCGCGTCGGGACGCGGGGGGTCATCGCGTCGGGACGCGGGGCAGCCTTGCGTCGGGACGCGCCGTGGCACGCAATGCAGGGATGCGCTCGCCATGAACCCGATCGTCAGGCCGCAGGGATCCCAACGTTTTCCGAATAGATATTATATCTTCGAATGCCGTTGACCGGACCTGAGTACCATGACTATGAGCACCAAAGATGCAGGCGCTGCCGTCGAATCCTCCGCGCCTGCCCGGCATCAGGGGCAGGCGCAGCGGGACCGCAACCTGCTGGTCCGGATAGGGTATCGCCTGATCGCGTTGCGCGGTGAGCCGTCCCGCCTCTGGGGCAAATCCCGCCTCTGGGGCAGGCCGGTTCCGCTGCTCATGGCCGGCCAGATTCTGCTCGGCGTGGTGCTCGCCGTAGCGACCGTCCTGCTGGTCGTGCAACTGCGCGACCGCAGGCTGGCGCAGGCGGAGCGTGGGCTGCAGATCCAGGCACTGACCCTCGCCGACCAGGCAGAGCGCGCCATCGAGGGGGTGGAACTGCTGCAGACCGTGCTGCAGGACCACCTGCACACTGCCACCTTGCCCACGCCCGCGGCGTTCCGCGAAAGCCTGTCCAGCGACGAGGTGCGCGCCGAGCTGACCGGCCACGAGCGCACCTTGCCGCAGCTCGATGCCCTGGTGATCGTCGATGCCGCCGGTGACGTGATCAACTACTCGCGCCCCCAGCCGCTGCCCGAGCGCGGCATCAACGTCGCGGATCGTGATTTCTTCCAGGGCCTGAGCAACCATCCCGAGCGGACGACATTCATCAGCGGGCCCATACAGGCCCGCAGCACGGGCAAGTGGACGATGTACATCGCCCACCGGATCGCAGCGCCCGACGGCACGTTCCTGGGCATCCTCATGGGTGCGGTGGAACTGCCGTATTTCGAAGATCTCTATCGCGCCGTCGCCTCCGACAAGAACAGCGTCCTCGCGCTGTTCCGCAAGGACGGCCGCCTGCTGGCGCGCTACCCGCATATCGACCTGGCGCTCGGACAGTCGCTGCCGCTGGCGTATTTCCAGGCGCTCCAGGATGCCGGCACGTCCACCATCGTCGTGCGGCAAAACGGCCGGATGGATGGCCGGGACCGCGTGATCGCGGCGCATGCGCTGACGCATTACCCCATGGTGGTGACCGTCTCGAACACCGTCTCGGCAATCCTTGCGGAATGGCAGCGCCAGGCAGTCACCCTGGGCGCGGCGGCGGTCATCCTGGAACTTCTGGTGGCAGGTGCCGGCCTGCTGATGCTGCGACAGGTGCGCAGCACACGGATGCTGGCCGATGCGCGGGCCGCGCAGGTGGCCGCGGAGGCGGACCTCGCGGTCGCGCGGGAGTGGGCCCGTGCCGACCTCGCGCTGGGGGTACAGAATATTCGGTTCATCGCCGCGCTGAGCAATATGACGCAAGCCCTGTGCATGTTCGATCAGGCCGGTCGTCTGGTCGTGGCGAACAAGCGGTTGAGCGAGATGTTCGACCTGCCCGCCGACCTCGTGACCCCCGGGGCGTCCCTGGAAGCCCTGGTGGACGAGTTGCGGCTCCGGTTGCACCTGCAGCCGCACGATACCGCACTCGCGCTCGCGCACATCGTGCAGCTCCGGGCCGCCGGCAGGCGGGCCTCCTACACCCGCCAGCTGGCGGACGGCCGCACCCTGGCGATGAACTTCGCGCCGATCGAGGACGGCGGCTGGTTGATGACGCTGGAGGACATCACGGAGCGACGCCAGGTCGAGGCCACGATCTCCCACATGGCGCACCACGATACGCTGACCGGGCTGCCGAACCGCGTGCTGTTCCACGACCGGCTGGCCGAAGCCGTGGCCCGTGGCCGGCGTGGCGAGCCTTGCGCCGTGCTGTACATCGACCTCGACCACTTCAAGTCGGTGAACGACACGCTGGGTCACCCGCTCGGCGATGCCCTGCTGCAGGCCGTGACGCAGCGGCTGCTCGCTGAGGTCCGGGAGACCGATACCGTGGCGCGGCTGGGCGGCGACGAGTTCGCTATCGTGCAGTCCGGCGTCCAGCAGCCGGGGGATTCCACGGTGCTCGCCACCAGGCTGATCGATGCGCTGAGCGCACCCTATGCGCTCGACGGCCACCGCCTGACCATCGGCACGAGCATCGGCATCGCAATCGCTCCGAACGACGGCGAGGACCCGGATATGCTGCTGAAGAATGCGGACATGGCGCTGTACCGTGCCAAGTCCGATGGCCGGGGCCGCTACTGCTTCTTCACGCGCGAGCTGGATGCGCTCATGCAGGCGCGCCGGACCCTGGAAGCCGACCTGCAGAACGCGCTCGAGGCCGGCGAGTTCCAACTGTTCTACCAGCCGCTGATGAACCTCAAGACCCGTTCGGTCACCGGCTTCGAGGCGCTGGTGCGCTGGCTGCGCCCAGAGCACGGGCTGATCCAGCCGATCGACTTCGTGCCGTTCGCCGAGGAGATCGGCTTCATTGTCCCGCTCGGCAAATGGGTGCTGCAGCGCGCCTGCGCCGATGCTGCGACATGGCCGGGCGACATCAAGGTCGCGGTCAACGTCTCGGTCATCCAGTTCGGCAGCCGCACGCTGGTCGACGACGTCGCCGCCGCCTTGCAGGAGTCGGGGTTGTCGCCGTCCCGGCTCGAGCTCGAGATCACCGAAACCGTCATGGTCGACGACACGGACACAGTCCTGCTGACGTTGCACCGGCTCCGGGACCTGGGCGTCGGCATCGCCATGGACGATTTCGGGACCGGCTATTCGTCGCTCAGCTACCTGCGGCGTTTCCCGTTCAGCAAGGTCAAGATCGACCGCTCCTTCATCGAGGGCCTCGGCAAGGGGGCCGACTGCGATGCCATCGTCACCGCCGTGATCCAATTGTGCCGGACGCTCGGGATGATCGCGCTCGCCGAGGGCGTGGAAACCGAGGAGCAGCTGGCGATGCTGCGCGCCGGCAAATGCAGTGAGGCCCAGGGTTATCTGTTCAGCCGGCCCCGTCCGGCGGCCGAGGTGGAGGCGCTGTGGCAACGGCTGGGGCTGCATCCGGCACAGCCTGTCCTGGCGTCCTGACCGCCGGCCCGAAGCCGGCCGCATCGGCTTTCAGCCTCCACACGCCCTTGCGTGGCCGGGTCAGGACGTGCCGGTTTGTCGGCAGCGCAGGAAAGGTTGATTGTCCGCCCGGCGAACCACCGAAGGAGTCGTGCCATGCGTTGGCGCAAGGCGGCCGAGATCGCGGCAGGCATCGCGTGCGAGTGGACCGGGGAGGGCGGACCAGGCGGCGCAATCCTGCTGTTCGACACCGCCGGCATCCGCGCGGAAGCCTGCGGCGGTCTCGCCTCGCTGGAACTGGGGCTGCCGTTCACCGCCGCCACCGCCGTGCGCTACGCCTCGATCAGCAAGCATTTCATGGCGGCCCTGCTGCTGCGCCTGCAGGATGAGGGCCGGCTGTCGCTCGACGATCCGCTGGGCCGGCATCTGCCCGGCCTGGCGTCCGCGCCGGCCGCCGTGCCGATCGCCCGCGCACTCGACATGACCGGCGGCCTGCCGGACGCCATGGAGACGCTGTGGCTGCTGGGCGTCCCGTGGACCGCCAGCATCGGCCGCGCCGCGTTGCACCGCTTCGTCGGCGGCATCGACGCGCTGAACTTTCCGTCGGGCACCGAGATCTCCTATTCCAACACCGGCTACCGCCTGCTGGAGGCGGCGCTGCAGCATGCCGGCCACGACTACGCCACGCTGCTGCGGGAGCGCTTCTTCCGCCCGCTGGGCCTGACCATGACGCTGCCGGAGGATGAGACCGAACCGGTGCCGGCACTCGCCGCCGGCTACCATCGCACCGCGTCCGGCTGGCGGCGCGGGCGGTACGGGCTGCACATCTCGGCCTCGGGCGGGCTGGCAGGCACCGCGCACGACCTGGTCGCCTGGCTGCAGGCGCTGCTCACCGGGGCCGCGCCCGCCGCCGACCTGCTGGCGCCCCTTGGGGCCCGCCGCCGGCTGCTGGACGGCACGCTGAGCGATTACGGCCTGGGCCTGGCGCGTTCGCCGCTGCCGGGGGAGATCGCGGTCGGCCATGGCGGGTCGCTGCCCGGCTACAAGCACCATTTCCTGCTGCTGCCGGCGCACGGCGCCGGCGTGGTCGTGCTGACCAACCGGGAGGACGCGGACGCCCACGGCATCGCGCTTGCCGTGGCCGCGGCGCTGACCGGGGCGGAGCTGGCCGAACCGGCGGCGGGGCTGCTGCCGCAGGGCCTGTTCGTCGCGGAGCACGGGCCGTTCTGGATCGAGCAGCAGGGCGGTGCCCCGGGCAGTGCGCCGACCGGGCCAGCACCAATCGGGGGACCCCCGACCGGCGGCACGCTGACCTTCCTCGGCGCCAGCGAGACCCTGCTGCGCGGCCCCGACGGCACCGCCGTCTCCCGCTCGGCGCACCTGCCGATGGCGCTGCGCTTCGCCGGCAACGCGATCGAGGGCCCCATCGGCCATGTCGCCCGCCGCTTCCGTGCGGTCGCCCCGGATGCCGCGTTGGCGTCCGGCTGGGCCGGGGTATGGGAGAACGAGGACTACGCCGCCCGCTTCGACATCGCCCTGGGTGCGGCGCCGGCGCTGACGGTGGGCACCGGCCCGCTGCGGGTGGCGCTGCCATTGACCGCCCTGGATGCGCGGCGTGCGCTGACCGACCGCATCGATAGGCCTTGGCGGCAACGCGCCTGCCTGATGCTGGAGGGCGACACGCTGCGGGTGGTGAGCAACCGCAGCCGCGTGCTGGTGTTCCGCCGGACGGCCTGACCGGGTCCCCGGTTCGGCGCAGGTCGCAACGACTGCAACAGACTCGTATCTTCTGCCGTAACGAACTTTGCTGAATATGCAACGATAAAGTAACGACCACGCGCCGCGCGGCCGCATGGCGCCCAGGCCGTCCGGCAGAGCGATCGCATTTGCGCCTGCCGACGGCATGGATACGTAGCGGCGGAAGAACTTCGCGACATGAAGAAGCAAGTAAGAAAATAGCACAGATTTATACCAAACGCCGTTGAGATCGACTTATGGCCCACCGTCATGGCCGGCCACCGTGCCGGCCATCCGTGAGGCAGCCTGC
>JARLIJ010000383.1 GCA_031291795.1 Acetobacteraceae bacterium
ACGAGTTGGCCGCCGAGATGGAACAGGCCGCCGAGGCACTGGAGTTCGAGCGCGCCGCGGCCGTGCGCGACCGCATCCGCGGCCTGACCTTCGTGCAGGGCAACGACGTGGTGAACCCCGCCAGCCTGACCGACGCCGATGTGATCGCCGCCTGGCAGTCGGCCGGCCAGACCTGCGTGCAGGTGTTCTTCGTCCGCGGCGGCCGCAACAACGGCAACCGCGCGTTCTTCCCCTCCCACACCAAGGCGGAAGAAACGCCCGAGGTGCTGGGCGCCTTCATCGCCCAGTTCTACGACGACAAGCCGCCCCCACCGGTGCTGCTGTTGAACCACGAGCTGCCGGAACAGGACCTGGTGGCCGAGGCACTGATGCTGAAGGCCGGCCGAAAGGTCGAGATCAACGTGCCCCAACGCGGCGAGAAACGCGCGGTGGTGCTGCACGCCGAGACCAACGCGCGCGAGGCGATGGAGCGCAAGCTGGCGGAAACCGCCGGCCAGGCGAAGCTACTGGAGGGCGTGGCAACGCTGTTCGGCCTGCCCGCGGCCCCCGAACGGATCGAGGTCTACGACAACTCCCACATCATGGGGACCAATCCGTACGGCGTGATGATCGTCGCCGGACCGGAGGGGTTCGTGAAAGCCGCCTACCGCAAGTTCTCGATCCGCAGCGCGATCACGCCCGGCGACGATTTCGGCATGATGCGGGAGATGCTGCAGCGCCGCTTCGCCCGCGCGCTGAAGGAGCAGGCCGAGGGCGCGCCGGCGTCGGAGTGGCCGGACGTGGTGCTGATCGACGGCGGCGCCGGCCAGCTATCGGCGGCGCGCGACGTGCTGGCAGACCTGGGCGTGCAGGACGTCAAGCTGGTGGCGATCGCCAAGGGGCCGGACCGCGACGCCGGCCGCGAGTGGTTCCACAGCGACGGAATCGCGCCGTTCCAACTGCCACCGCGCGATCCGGTGCTGTATTTCCTGCAGCGCCTGCGCGACGAGGCGCACCGCTTCGCCATCACCACCCACCGTGCCGGCCGGTCGAAGGCCATCCGGGTGAGCGAGCTGGACGAGATCCAGGGCATCGGAAGCGCCCGCAAGCGTGCCCTGCTCAACCATTTCGGCTCATCCCGCGGCGTCAAAATGGCCGGCCTCGGCGACCTCGAGGCAGCGCCGGGCATCAGCCGCGAGACGGCACGGCGGGTCTACGCGCATTTCCACCCCGGGGTGCGCATGGAGACTGCGTCGTAGCCCGCACCGCGGCCGGAGCGGCAGCACAGCGGACACGTCTCGCCACGGTCATGCGACCGGGGTTGGCGAACCAGGCCCCGAGGGCTACACCGAACCGGCAAAAAATCTTGAAGGAGCAACGACTTGCAGCAATTTTTCCGACGTGCGGCCGTGGTATCGGGCTTGCTGCTCGGCAGCACGACGATCGCCCTGGCCTCACCTGCGCTCCATGTGTCCGATCATGGTGCCGCGCCGCAGGCGTCGAACATCGTGCAGGCGGATTATCACTACAACCATCAGCGGTATCATCACCGCTCCTGGGACAAGCGCCATCACCGCTGGCACTACTACAACTGAGGCCGGCCGGAACCGACGCCCCGTGGCGTCGGTTCCGACAGACGGTGGTGCCCTCCCGCTATGCCGCGAACGCGGCGTCACCCAGCGCCAGCACGCCCGCAGCGCCGGCCATCGCCGCATGCGCCAGGCCGCCTGCCTGGATCAGCACGTGATCGGCGTAGAATCGGGCGGTGTTGATCTTGGCGCGGTAGAATCCGGCATCCTCGTTGTCGCCGGCCGCCAGCCGTGACTGCGCCGCCAAGGCCGCACGGGCGGACTGCCAGCCGCCAGCGACCGTCCCGAACAGCTTCAACGCGGGTACCGCACCGGCCAGCACCGCTTGCGGGTTGCCGGGGTATGTCGCGACGATCCAGTCCACCACCGCCTCCAACCGCGCCAACGCGGCATGCAGGGCAGCGCGCAGGACGGCGAAATCCTCGCCCTCGGCGGCGTCCAGCGCCGCCACCGTCATACTCATCAGCCCCAGCGCGGCCCGCGCGGCCTGCCCCTGGTCGCGGGCGATCTTGCGGCCGACCAGGTCGTTGGCCTGGATGCCTGTCGTGCCCTCGTAGATCGTGGTGATCTGCGCATCGCGCAGGAACTGGGCAGCGCCGGTGTCCTCGATAAAGCCGGTTCCGCCATGCACCTGCACGCCGGTGGCGGCGACCTCGATGGCGCTGTCGGTGCTCCAGCCCTTCACCACCGGGATCATCAGGTCGACCAGTGCCTGGTGGCGGGCGCGTTCGGCCGCATCCGGGTGGCGTTCGGCGATGTCGAACCAGGACGCGACGGTATAGGCCAGCGCGCGCGACGCCTCGGCCTGCGACTTCATCCGCAGCAGCATCCGCCGGACGTCGGGATGGCGGATGATCGGCACCCGGCCGCCGCCGCGCACGCCGGCCTCGCTGCCCTGGACGCGGGTACGGGCATAGTCGAGCGCCTGTTGGTACGCGCGGTCGCTGATCGCCACGCCCTGCAGGCCGATATCGAAGCGGGCGCGGTTCATCATGATGAACATATATTCCAGACCGCGATTGGGCGCGCCGACCAGGGTGCCGATCGCGCCGCCGGAATCGCCAAAGGCCAGCGTTGCCGTCGGGCTGGCATGGATGCCCAGCTTGTGCTCCAGCGACACGCAATGCACGTCGTTGCGTGCGCCCAGGCTGCCGTCCGGGTTGACCAGGAATTTCGGCACGACGAACAGCGAGATGCCCTTCACGCCCTCGGGCGCGTCCGGCAGGCGGGCCAGCACCAGGTGGATGATGTTGTCCGTGAAGTCGTGCTCGCCATAGGTGATGAAGATCTTCTGGCCGCGGATGCGGTAGTGCGCGCCCTCGGGTTCGGCGCGGGTGCGCACGGCGGCGAGGTCGGAGCCGGCCTGCGGCTCCGTCAGGTTCATCGTGCCGGTCCAGCTGCCCTCGATCATCTTCGGCAGGTACTGCGCCTTCTGGGCGTCGGTGCCGACCAGGGCCAGGGCCTCGATGGCGCCGGTGGTCAGCAGCGGGCACAGCGCAAAGGCCATGTTGGCGGCGTTCCACATCTCCTTCACCGCGGTGGACAGCACCATGGGCAGACCCTGGCCGCCGTAGTCCGGGTCGCAGCCCAGCGCGTTCCAGCCACCGGCGACGAACTGGGCGTAGGCGTCGCGGAAGCCGGGGGCGGTGCGGACGACGTCGCCCTCCCGCACGTTGCCGACGCTGTCGCCGGGCTGGTTGAGCGGGGCCAGGACTTCGCCGGCGAACCGCGCGGCTTCCTCCAGGATGGCATCGACCAGGTCCGGAGTGACGGCTTCGCAGCCGGGCAGTGCGGCGATCTGGTCCAGGCAGGCCAGTTCGGCCAGCACGAAGCGCATGTCACGTACCGGGGCGGCGTAATCGGTCATGTCTGGCTCCTGTCGTACGGGCGATACCTGCTTCTTCTCCCCCTCCCCTTGAGGGAGGGGGAGAAGAAGCGTCTCACCCGATCGCGCTCGCCGATTTCGCAATCTCGCGCAGGGCAAACTTCTGGATCTTGCCGGTCGAGGTCTTCGGCAGCTCCCGGAAGATGAACGTTTTCGGCACCTTGAAGCGCGCCAGGTGCTCGCGGCAGAACGCCTGCAGCTCCTCGGCCGTCACGCTGGCACCGAACTTCAGCTCGACGAACGCACACGGCGTCTCGCCCCATTTCTCGTCCGGCTGCGCCACCACGGCCGCACTCAGCACGGCAGGATGGCGGTACAGCGCCTCCTCCACCTCAATGGATGAAATATTCTCGCCGCCGGAGATGATGATGTCCTTCGAGCGGTCGCGGATCTTCGCGTAGCC
>JARLIJ010000384.1 GCA_031291795.1 Acetobacteraceae bacterium
CCCCCCCACCACGCCTCCCCCTCCCTCAAGGGGAGGGGGAGCAGGCGAAGACCCTAGGCCGCCACGCTCATGGCCGTTTCAACATGGGCACCGGCGACCGCGTCCATCGGCGTCGGCTCGCGCAGGATGTAGCCGCAGCCCCACACCGTATCGATCAGCGTCGGCACCCCGGCGGTCGCCAGCTTCTTCCGCAGCCGGCAGATGATGACGTCGATCGTCTTCATCTCCGGCTCCTCCATCCCGCAATACAGGTGGTTGAGGAACGCGGTCTTGTTCAGGATCACGCCCTGCTTGAGGAACAGCAGCTCCAGCACCGCGAACTCCCGCCGCGACACCGGCAGCTTCTCGCCATGCACGCGCACCTCGCGCCGGTCGAGGCTCAGCTCCACCGGGCCCAGCCGCAGCGTCGAATTGCTGTGGCCCTGGCTGCGCCGCACCACCGCCCGCATGCGCGCCAGCAGCTCATCCAGTTCGCACGGCGTGGTCACGAAATCGTCAGCGCCATTGTCGAGCGACCGCACCTTCGCCTGCGGCGGGGCCAGTTCCGACAGGATCACCACCGGCAGGTTGAACTCCGCGGCCCGGATCTGGCGCACCGCCTCATGGCCCTGGATGTCCGGCAAGCGGAAATCCATCAGCACGAGGTCGTAGTCGTAGAGCCGCAGAAACTCCAGCGCCTCGCTGCCCGTGGCGGCCTGTTCGGTCCGGATCCCACGTTCCTGGAGCAATTGCAAATCGGCACCCTGGCGTGAGAAGCGGGCCGTTCCGACGCGAAGAACCAACATGGCGATCTTTCCCTGGCGAACCAATCTCGGGACTGAAACTCCCTTAAAACCAGGGTCCTCGTAAATTCCGCCAGACGGCTAATCCGGCAGCCGGGGGAGTTAGGCCAAATGGCCTAATCGCTCCCGCCGCCTACCAGGTCAGGCGCGAACACGACCATGAATCGCTCGGAGCACCGCCCGGATACGATCGGCTGGCGTGAGGCCACGGTTTGCGCCGTGCTGCCGATGGTTGGCATCGGGATGCGCCGGTTGCCCAACACAACATATCGGGTGGTGCGATGATCGACCTCGGAGCCATCGGCGCGCGTGTGTCGGAACGGACGCGGAGGGCATTGCGGCTGCTGCGATCGCGGCGCGGCGGCGTGAGCATCATGGTGGCGGTGGCATTCCCGGTGATGATCGCCATGGCCGGCCTGGTGACGGAGTACGGCGACGGCCTGATGGTGCGGCAGAAGGCGCAACAGATGGCCGACATCGCGGCACTCAGCGGCGCGACGACGTACAACGTCACGAGTACCGTCGCGGCGCTTAACGCCGCGGTCGCACGGGTTGCCTTGCTCAACGGCTTCGCGACTTCCGCCGTCACGCCGGCAGTGGTCAAGTCGCCTAGCGGCGACGGCAACAACGCAGTCCTGGTGACGGTCAACACGAGCGTGACACTGGGACTCTCGTCGCTCGTCAGGTCCGGCAGCAATCTGCCGATATCCGCGAGTTCCTATGTGGAGATCAAACCCTCCGGCGGCCAATCCTGCATTGTCGGTCTTGCCACCTCCGGGAACAGCATCCAGCAAGACGGGGGTTCGACCCTCCGGGGCACCAACTGCGCGGTGGCGGCAAAGAACAATTTTTCGATCAGCGGCGGCGCGAACATGACCGTCCTCGGCGTTTATGCCGGCGGCACGGTCACGAACACGGGTGGTGCCTCGATCACAACCACGCCGACTGCAAACAATATCGTGCCAAACTACCCAGGCATCTCCGACCCGGTCGCCAGCAACACCGCGCTACAGGCGGCGTTTACCGGCCTGTCCAGCCTTGGCGGGACGGTTACGACACCAAGCAACGGTGCGACCCTGAATTTCCAATATCAGAGTTGTCCGAACGGGTCGGATGCGGCCTGTGCCTACTACAGCAGCAGTGGCAATTTCACCCAAGGAACCTTGCCTTGCTCCAGCGGCAGCTACGCCATCAGTTCCATCACCGTGGCGGGCGGCGTCAACGTGCATATCTCGGCGACGCCGGGATGCAATTACACGATCGCCGGGGGCATCTCTGTTGGAGGCGGCAGCCTGCTGCAAATCGATGGTGCGGCCGGTTCCTGGTACATCAACGGTGGCGTTACGACGGGCGGAAACTCGACAACCGGTCTCACCGCCAACAAGTATCGGGTGAGCGGAACTGTCGCTCTGGTGGGGACGGTCAATTGGCTCACTGCCGGCGCCGGCCCCACCGTCCAGTTCCTCAATGCGGTGTCGCTTGGGAACGGCGGCGGCACGTTCACCTTCGGCGACGGCACCTATAGCGTCAACGGCAGTCTCACCCTGAGTTCCGGTCCGACCTATTTCGGCAACAGCCTGCTCTCGATCAATGGCAATCTCCTCGTAAGCAGCGGCGCGAGCCTGTGCGGCGAGCCGGCACCTTGCGGCAGCGGCACCTCGACGATGACCATCGTGGACAATGGCAGCAACACGTTTGCCGGTGGCTCGACGGCGAACATCGCGGCGCCGTCGAGCAGTGCGATTTACGGCATCCCCGGCATCACGATTGCCAGCAACTACGCTAACACGTCGGGCTACCAGCAGGTGTTCAGCGGTGGCACCAACGGCACCTATGCTGGCGTCGTGTATTTTCCCGGCTCCAACGTGCAACTTTCCGGCGGCGCCAGCACCGGCGGGTCAAACTGTTTTGAAATCGTTGCAAACGCCATCTATATCAGCGGAGGGTCCACCACAGCCAGCACCTGTAGCGGGTTTGGTGCGAACGTGGGTCCGAGCATAGCGCAGCTCATCCGATAAGCGAACGAACGGGGATCGGCGTGCGACGAAGCGTTCCATCGATCCGGTCGTTCCTCATGCGACAGAGAGCCGGCACCGCCGCCGTCGAGTTCGCCCTCCTGGCGCCGTTGTTCATTCTCGCGTTCGCCGGAATGATTGATCTCGGGAACGCGATCTACACGCAGATCCGCCTGGAGGCCGCCGTCGCCGCAGGTGCCAACTTTGCCATGCTGCCGACCTCCATCGCCAATGTGACCCAAGCGCATGCAGCGACGCTCGCAAACAACATCGCCGCCATGGTCACCTCCACCATCGCCACCGACGCCGCGCACCAGCCGGGCGCCACGGTCGCGGTGAACAACGGCCCCACCGTCACCGTGCCGATCGGCAGCGCCGCGCAGACCGCGGGGGGATCATCGACGAACGTGGCCACATCGTTCTACTGCCCCACCGGCTCGCCACCGAACTGGACCTGGGGAGCATCCGTCAACGCCTCGACCGCCTGCGCCGGCGGCGGCGTGTCCGGCCAGTTCATCACCATAACCGCCAGCTACACCTTCACGGCATTCTTTCCGTACCACTTCGTGCAAAACGGAACGATGACCGTGGGCATGATCGTGCAGACGAAATGAGGCATCCGATGATC
Source organism: Acetobacteraceae bacterium (assembly GCA_031291795.1). Lineage (GTDB taxonomy): Bacteria > Pseudomonadota > Alphaproteobacteria > Acetobacterales > Acetobacteraceae > Rhodopila. The sequence goes on from JARLIJ010000384.1 coordinate 3,426, forward strand.
CGCAGGCTGCGCCGGGACCGGCGGGGCGTGGCAGCCGTCGAGTTCGCGCTGGTCGCCGTCCCGATGCTGATGCTCATCCTGGGCACGCTCGAGTTCGGGCGCTGGCTCTGGATCATGCAGGCATTGCAGGCCACCGCGGCAGAGGGTGCGCGTTGCATGGCGGTGCTCAATCCGGCCTGCACAGGCAAGGGTGGCGGGTACGACGCGGCCAGTACGCAGACGCACGTGCGGACTGTGGCGGGTTCCTGGGGCGTCGCGCTGCCCACCAGCGGGATCGTGTTGAACCGGCCCGCCTCGATCACGCCGAGCAGCGGCGCGATCGGCAACCTGTCGCAAGTGACGGTGACCTACACGTTCCAGTCCGTCGTTACGGGCCTCATTCCCGCGCTGGGGGGCAACAAGACCGTCACCGCACAGGCCTACGTCCCGAACTGGCAGTAACGGTCCCGGGTTTCGGCCCGCATCCGGACCTCAGCCGTAACTGGGTGCCATCTCCATCTGCTGGCGATGCACCTTGGCCAACGCCTCCAACCGGCTCGATGCCCCCAGCACGCGGTAGATCCCGGCCAGGTGAACCTTCACCGTCCCCACCGCGAGGTTGAGTCGCCGCGCGATCGTCTTGGTCGCACACCCCTCCGCCAGCAGGTCGAACACGTCCCGCTGCCGCCCGGTCAGTTGCGCCAGGAGCGTCGACGGGTCGGTCTGTATATGAACCTGTTGCGATACCGCACCACCAATCAGCGAGGCCGGGGCGAACACGCCGCCGGCCAGGATCGTATCGATCGCCCGGACGAACTGCGTCAGGCTGGCGGATTTCAGCAGGTAGCCCTGGGCGCCGGCGGACAGCCAGTCGAGGATGGTGCTCCGCTCATCGCAATCGGACAGCACGGCGAAAATCCGGTCCGGGAACAGTGTCCGCAGCCGGCGCAGCCCATCCGTCCCGCAGAGCTGCGGCAACTCGGGGTCGACCAGGACCAGCGCGGTTTTCTGCACCAACAGCTGGTCTTCCAGGTCTTCCACGCTGCCGGCCTCAAACAGCCGCCAGTCGGGCCGCGCAGTCCGCAGCAGGCCGATCAATCCATGACGGAACAGCGCATGGCGGTCGGCGATCACAATGCCGATGAGAGCGACGTCGTCTTGCATGAGCCCGAGCCCGTTGGTTTTCTTCACAGACTGAGTTTGACTGAACGCTGCACAGGCGGAATTGTCCCGTGCACAGCCCCCCAGCTAGGCGGCTCGAAACCTGACTGAAGGACTGAATACGAAAAATTTTCAGTTTCGACTCGTTCGCTCGCGCGGGCGTTACCAGGAAGACACTATCCGATCAGGTGGCAGGCGACCTGATGACCGGGGACAGGCTCCGTCACCGCCGGTTCCTGCGTCTTGCAGACCGGCATGACATGCGGGCAGCGCGTGTGGAACCGGCAGCCCGAGGGCGGATGCAGCGCGCTGGGGATGTCGCCCGCAATCCGCTGGCGCTGCTGGCGTGCCTGCGCACGCAACGCAGGATGCGCCACCGGCACGGCGGCGATCAGCGCCTGGGTGTAGGGGTGCAGCGGCGCGTCGTAGAGCGCGCGCTTGTCCGCGATCTCCACCACCTTGCCGAGGTACATCACCGCCACCCGGGTGGAGATGTGCTTCACCACGCCCAGGTCGTGGGCGATGAACAGGTAGGTCAGGCCCAGTTCGGCCTGCAGGTCGGCGAGCAGGTTGACGATCTGCGCCTGCACCGACACATCCAGCGCGGAGACCGGCTCGTCGCACACCACGAAGCGCGGATGCAGCACCAGGGCGCGGGCGATGCCGACGCGCTGGCGCTGGCCGCCGGAGAACTCGTGCGGGAAGCGCTCGCGGGCACGGGCCGGCAGGCCGACCAGGCCCAGCATGTCGGTGACCTTGGTTCGGGTCTCGGCGTTGGCGCGGGCGCCGTGGATCAGCAGCGGCTCCATGATGATGTCCTCCACCGTCATGCGCGGATTGAGCGCGCCGAACGGGTCCTGGAAGACGATCTGCATGCCACGACGGGTGGCACGCAACTCCTTGGGGCCGAGGCTGGTAATGTCGGTGCCATCGAACAGGATGGTGCCGTCGGTGGTCGGAACCAGGCGGATCAGCATCCGCCCCAGGGTGGACTTGCCACAGCCGGATTCGCCGACCAGCCCCAGGGTCTCGCCGGGGTGAATCCGCAGGTTCACGCCGTCGACCGCCCGCAACGGGATGGTCTGGCGGCGCATGAAGCCGCCGGTCTGGACGGCGTAGTGCTTGGAGACGGCGATCGCTTCGACCAGCGGCTTCATGACGCCACCAGCTCCGCGATGCGGATGCAGGCAGCCTTATGGCCCGGTCCATGGCTTTCCAGCGGCGGCAGGGCAGCGCGGCAGGCGGGTTCGGCGAACCGGCAACGCGGGGCGAAGCGGCATCCGGGAGGCCGGCGGGCGGGTTCCGGCAGGGTGCCGGGGATGGCGACCAGCCGGGGATTGTCCTGTTGCAGGGAGGGCACGCATTCCAGCAGCCCGCGCGTGTAGGGGTGCAGCGGCGCGTCGAACAGGGTGGCGACCGGGGCCTCCTCGATGACGCGGCCGGCATACATCACCATGACGCGGTCGGCGGTCTCGGCCACGACGCCCATGTTGTGGGTGATGATCATGATGGCCATGCCGAACTCGTCGCGCAGGTCGAGCATCAGGTCGAGGATCTGCGCCTGGATGGTGACGTCCAGCGCGGTGGTCGGCTCGTCCGCGATCAGCAGGCGGGGACGGCAGACCAGGGCGATCGCCAGCATGACGCGCTGGCGCTGGCCGCCCGAGAGCTGGTGCGGGTAGTCCTTCATGCGGGTCGATGCCGAGGGGATGCCGACCTTGTCCAGCATCTCCACCGCACGGGCGAACAGCGCCTTGTTGGACAGGCGCTCGTGGGCGCGGATGGTCTCGATCAGCTGCTCGCCGATGGTGAACACCGGGTTGAGGCTGGTCATCGGCTCCTGGAACACCATGGCGATGCCGGGGCCGCGGATGCTCTGCATGCGGCGGTCCGACAGGGTGGTGAGCTCCGTGCCGTCGAACCGGACGGACCCGCCGGCGATGCGGGCAGGCGGGCGCGGCAGCAGGCCCATGATGGTGAGCGCGGTGACACTCTTGCCGCTGCCAGACTCGCCTACGATGCCGAGGATCTCGCCCTGGTCGAGGTCGAAGCTGATGTCCTCGACGGCGGTGATCTCGCCACGCTGGGTCTGGAAGGCGGTGGTGAGGTTGCGGACTTCAAGAAGTGGCATGGTCAACCGATAAAGCAGGCAAATGGCACGGCGCAACGAGGAGAAGAAAAAGGAGACTCCCCCTCCCCGGGCGGGGGGGGGGGGGGGGGGGGGGGGGGTCCG
>JARLIJ010000385.1 GCA_031291795.1 Acetobacteraceae bacterium
ATGGCCGGCACCGAGGCCGGCCATGACGGTTGGGAAGGTCAGTGCCAATGGCGGTTGGTATAAGTCCGACCGAATATTATTGGCATCATCGAGGTGGCTCCGCGCAGATTATGCTGCCCCGCGGGCACAAGTATTCTGCTGCCAGGCATGAATAGCTGCGCGCGCAGCCGCGCGGCACTGACTTCCTTGCCGCGCGACGGTCAGCGAGCCTTACCATGTGAGCTTCAAGCCGGCGGTGGCGGTCTGCGTCGTGTCGTTCGCTGCCGCGCTGACGCGGTACGAGACGTAGAGCGCGGCGCGCCCGATCTGTGCCGACAGGGCGGCGCCGGTAACCAGCGCGTCGCGTCCGGGGGTTGCGCCGACGACCGCGAAGGATGGACCGCCGGTGGCGAACGAAGCGTCCAGGCGGGTGGTCGGATCGAGAAATTCATGGCTCCATCCGATCATCACCTGGGGCGTCAGTCTCAGGCCCGGTCCGACGCCAATGCCCCGCGCCACCGCGGCGAGGCCGATCACGCTGGCCAGCGCATCGCGGCTCCGCCCGGCAACCGCGAGTTCGGCACCGGTCGTTCCGGTCTCCGTGAAGCCTGCCTGGTCGTAGTGCAGACCCTGCAGTCCGGCCTGCGGCATCAGGCGCAGACCGGCGACGGTAAACGGCTGGGCGAGCATGATCTGGCCGGACACCACATCGCCCGACGGCGTGACACGCGATTGCCCGAGGTCGGCATCGAAACCGACCACCCGGGTTGCCTGGGTGGTGACGTGGGCATAGTCCAGGCTGCCTCCGACCCAGGCCATGCCCACACTGGTCCAGGCGTAGCCGCTGATGCGGTAGGCCTGCTGCTGAGTGGCGGACAGGCTGGTCGCGGCGATGTCCGAGAAATCATAGGCGACCGCGCCGCCGAGGCCGGCCCGCCCATCGGCAGGGACATCGAGCGGCACATCGACGCCGATGACCACCGTGCCGCCATTGGCATTTACGCCCGGGGCACCACCGGCCGAATTCAGCCGGTCGAAGCGGCCGTAGCTCTCCACCCAGGGTCGCACGCGGTTCGGGCTACCGGGCGCGCTTCTCACGGCATTATCACCGGGCGCATCCGTGGCGGTCGTGCCGGCTGCGGCGAGAAGTCCGCCGAATCCAAGCGGGTCACCGATGCTGGCGGTCTGCATGAGCGGGGCAAGCGAGACGATTCCGCCTCCGTCGTCGCCCATCCGACCCGCGATGCGGGCCATGTGGGCGGCGATCGTGTCCTGGAAGCTGCGGGTGGCGTCGACTGCATTGGCCTCGAAGCTGGTGAAGGCGGCGCCTGACAGGCTCTCCAGGTCGCCCGGCTCCTTGCCGATGGGTTCCGCTGACAGGATGGCCTGCAACGGCGCAGGCGGATCCGTCAGCACGTCCAACACCGTTGCCACGGCACGTTGATTGCCGTTTTGCGCGAGATCGACGAAGCCGTTCTGCAGCGGCACCAGGACCACCCGGTCGGGCCGGTAGTCGAGCGCGAAACGGGCACCCGGCCGTTCGCCCAGGACATCGGCGAACTGGCCGGATACGCCGTCGGCAAGGATCAGCGCGCCATCCGCAATGCCTGGGCTACCAGGGCTGTGCGTCAGTTGCAGGGCGCCATTCAGCATCGCTGCGCCACCGACGGCGATGCCGCCGGCCGGCCCTGCCGACGTTCCGCTGCCGGTCACGGGAACCGCCAGCGTCCCGCCGGGCAGCAACGAGAGCCCTCCGCCCAGCGTCACCCGCACCCCGGTGGCAGCCACCGTCACGGTGCCCGCCGAAACCAGCGCGCCACCGATCGCACCGGCGTCGTGCAGGGCGGCGCCGGGCTGCACCAGCACGCTTCCTGAGAGTCCGCCGCTGCTGGCCAGGTCGAATGTGCCGCTCGCTACTGTGGTCGGCCCGGTGAAGCCGCCGAGGCCGGAGAAGGTGAAGGTGCCCGCTCCCTGCTTCAGCATGCCGCCCTGCCCCGCCATCATTCCCGAGAAAACCGTGCTCTGGTCGTTGCCCCCCGTTGTCAGCGTCGCGGCGCCGAGATTGACGAAACCGGCTCCGGCCAGGCTGCCGATCGTCTGGGCATAGCCGGCGAGGTCGAGTGTCCCGGCCGTGGCGACAGTGAACGCCGAACCCGCGGCGAACACGCCGGTCGCGCCGGCGCGCATCGTGCCGGCATTGACGTCGGTCGCTCCGGTGTAGGCTGCCGCGACATTCAGGGTCAGCACGCCGACGCCGGTCTTGACCAGCCCACGGCTGAATGCACGGCCTGTTTCGTCGATGCCGTCGGTGAGCTGGCTCGCGATGGGTATGCTGTCGTTGTTGGCGGCGCCGAAACTCAGCACGGTGGCGCTGGGAAAGAAGCTGGTGACGTCGTACAGCGCGAACACGCCGCGCCCGAGCGTTGCAACGACCAACATGTCGCCCTGGTCGCTGTAGCGCAGGTTGTCGATGATCGCGTTGGGCAGGCCGGTGCCGAACCCGCTCCACTGCGTCAACGCGGTCGCCTGCGCGACGTAGAGCGGAGGGCCCGGCGCCGATGCACTGTCCTGACCGCCGACAAACAGGGCATTGACGCCGTTGTTCGACAGGAACTCGACCGCACGCAGGTTGCCGAAGCTGCCTGGCAGATTGCCGCGCAGGTTCTGGAAACTCGTGCCGCCGTCGGCGCTGCCGTAGATGTTGGCGATGTCCGCAATGTAGAGGCGTTGCGCCGAACGCGGGTCAAACACGCCGGCGGCCGGGTTGTCGCTCCCGACCCAGCCGGCGGCGGGCTGCAGCGTCCCGGGCGCCGGCGTGCCGGCCAGGCTGACCATCACCGGCTGCGCGCTGCCGCCGTACAGCGCCAGCAACGCGCCCGGATTGTCGCGTGTGCCATAGGCCAGGGCGGTGACCACGGCGGTGGCTTCGGCCGGCTGGTAAATCGGGGTGAGCGGGATCGGAATGCTGCTGCCGGCATTCAGATCGAGCGGGTCACGGCCGACATAGACGCGGTTCGTTCCGACCGCGAGGCGCGTGGGGTCGGCCCGGTTGAGCTCGAACTGGCCGGAGAGCGCAATTGCATCGGCGTTGGCGAGCCCCTCGTAGCGGTAGAGCGCCTGTCCGCCGACGGTGAAATTCAGCGCCGCCCCGCTGCCCACCTGCCCTGGGCCGTCGGCAATGACGCGCGTCATGGAGACGCTGTTGGAGCCGAAATACAGCACCGATCGTCCCGCCAGGCTGGTGCTGTTCACCCCGATGTTGAACCCGTCGCCGCCCGTGGCGTCGGACCAACTCAGGCTGCCACGGGCCGATTGCGTGGCCGTGCCGTTGTCTTGCGCGGCGGCGATGATGGATCCGGTCGTCGGGTCGTAGGCAGCCTTGTACGCCTCCAACAATTGCAGGCCGGTGTTCAGCCCGTTCCAGCTGCCGGCGCTGCTCTGCGGCTGGCTGCGGACGTACAGGCCGCCATCGCTGCTGAGCAGCAGGTTGCCGGCAGAATCGAAGGTGATCACCCGGCTGTCGGCGTGTGGGGCGGTGCCCCCTGCCGCGAAATTGTTGGTCATCGCCGTTGCCGTGCTGGTGCCGTCGGCTGCGAGCTCGAGGCGAAACACGGTGGCGTAGTATTGGGTCGAGCCGATGCCGTTGGGCGGGCCGGAGGCGGGTGCTTCCGGGTCCTGCTCGCTGACACCGGAGGGCAGCGCCTGGGTGTCGCCGGCCACGTAGACGATGTTCGGATTGCGCGGGTCGATGGCGACCGCGAAATTCGTCAGCGCCTGATTGCCGGAATTGATGCCAAACGTGCCTTGCGAGGGGTCCCGGGCGGACACTGCGACCGCGGGCATGGTCAGCCCATGCCACTGGCCTGTTTGCGCGTTGTAGAGGAACACACCGGCGGCCGCGGCGCCACTGCCGGCGGTATTGGCGACACCGACGGCCACCGAACCGTTCGGTCCGCTGGCGACGCGCAGCGTCTGGGTTGCGGTGAGTGGGGTACCGTTGACCACGCTGCCGGAGTCCGCAGCGGTGAACAGCGGCGACCAGGTCGTGCCGGCGTTGCCCGTGACGTAGACCGCGGCGTTCTGCCCAACGCCGGGCGGCACCACGGCCGCGTAGTACCGGTTCGGATCTGCTGGATCGGCGGCCAGCGAAGTGACCGGACCCGGTATGGCGGCAATCTGCTGGAAGCTGTTGCCGTGATCGCCGCTGCGCCACAGGCCGCCCTGCGCGTCGCTCGCCGCGGCCAGGATGGTGCCGCCGACCACCGCCACCCCGCTGATCTGGTGGCCGTAGAGGGCCGAACCGCCGATCGCGGACCAGTCCGCCCCGCCGTTTTCCGACATCACCAGGCCGGCCAACGAACCGCCCAGCCCGGCGGCATTGCTGAAGTTGCCGAACCCCGCCACCAGGGTGCGGCTGTCGACCGGGCTCGACGGGTCGATCGCAAGTGCGCCGATCGACAGCGAAGGCAGGTGATCGGTGAGAGCGGCCCAGCTCGATCCGCCATCGGTGGAGCTCCACACGCCGCCGTTGACGCTGCCGATCCAGATGCGGGAGGGGTTGGCTGGATCGACCACCACCGGACCGATCGCGCCGGCCGCGGCGCTGGAATTCGGGACATTGGCAAGGCCACTACGACCGTCGGCGACGATTGGGGCCGGCCCCTGTGCCTGGAAGGTCTGCGCTTTTGCATCTGACGGCATCGCGCCATCGGTTGCGAGACTGAGTATTGTGGCTGCAAGCAAGCATCGCCGCATATGCATATGAGCTGGCCCCAGTGTCGGTGGCGCGAAGGCGGTGTCGAATTCGAGTCGCCGAGGCATATTCAACAAGTCAGCCACGGTACCGCAATCGAATATTACTCGGCTACACCGAATGGCTCACTGCCGGTTCTGTTGACGCGAGCATCTCGATCGGGAGCTTTCTGGAGGAGGTCTATAACCGGCAGCGATTGCACTCGGCGCTGGCCTACCTGGCGCCGGAGGCATATGAGGCGAGCCAGCCGTCGGGGGGGGGGGGGGGGGGGGGGGGGCGCCCCCCCGACCCGCCCCCCGCGGATCCTGGGGGGGGGGCTGTTGTGCGCGCCACAGAGGG
>JARLIJ010000386.1 GCA_031291795.1 Acetobacteraceae bacterium
CCAGTTGCGCAGCGCGATCACCGACCTGGCGAACAAGCGCAAGAACGCCACCCGGGCGCATGCGCTGGTGACGACCGGCGTGACGTCGCAGCAGGCCACCGAACAGGCCGACACCGACATGCAGATGGCCGAGGCGCGGGTCGCTGAGCTGGCCACGATGAAGTCCTATGAGCAGATCCGCGCGCCGTTCGATGGGCGGATCACCGCACGGTTCATCGATCCCGGCGCGCTGGTGCAGAACTCCACCACCAACCAGACGAGCAACCAGCCGGTGGTGACGCTGGCCGACGACCGCAAGCTGCGGGTGAACGTCTACGTGGAGCAGCGGGACGCGCCGCTGATCCGGGTGGGCGACATGGCCGATGTCAGCGACGGGGCGGATTCCAGCCGCCGCGTGCAGGCGCGGATCGCGCGGACGTCCGGCACGCTCGATCCCCGGACGCGGACGCTGTTCGTGGAGCTGGAGGTGGACAACGCGGACCATTTCCTGGTGCCGGGCAGTTTCGCGTACGTGACGCTGCATCTGCCGGTGGCGGCGTATCCGGAGCTGCCTGTGGCGGGGCTGCTGGTGCGCGGCGCCAGCACGTTCGTGGCCGGCGTGGGGGAGGATGGGCTGGTGCGGCTGCGGCCGGTGAAGGTGGCGAGCACGGACGGGGTTCGGGTCAGCGTGTCGGAGGGCGTGACGGTGGGCGATCGGGTGGCGATCAACCTGCCGGACGAGGTGGCGGACGGGGCGCGGGTTCAGCCGGTGCTGGCTAGCCGGTAGGGGGGAGGTTGCGGAGACGTGCAGGAGCCGGGTGCTGGTGGGGGCGAAGCAGACCTTGGTGGCTGGTAGCACGAGGTCTGGTGTTGGCCGGAAGCGGACGGGCGGGTTTTGGGCGATCCGCACGTCGGAGCGGACGCTCAGGTTCGTGGGGTCGAATGGCAGCTATCGACCCAAATCAGACACTCGACGGCTTCGCGGCCACTCTCGATAGTGGACATCCTAAATTGATTCTAGCCGGCGTGCTTCACGCTCACTTCAACCAGTCTATCCCGCTGTGTCGTTTTCCCGATGCGGCCGCAGGCCATGCCAAGTGAGTGGGAGCGAAAAGACGAATTGGTCAGCAAGCGGATAATCAGCGCCTGTCGCTAGTGGATGCCGTGGTAGTGCGGCCCGTTCTCGGTTTCAGTTACCAGCACAACGAGACTAGGGTTTCGGGACAGGTGCATACGAGGGCGTTGGCTGAGCTTCAGCTTAAGAAACTGACGCGAATCGGTGGAGCAAGGTCGGCAACGCATTGATTTCGTCTGTATGGCCCCCCAGCGGTCACGTCCGTTAACCAATTGATATTGGACAACTTACAGTTATTCCGGTATCGTTCTGGGTCAGCCACCAAGACTCGCGGCGGCGCTCTCTTGGTCTCCATGAAGACTACTGACGTGGCAATCTGCGAGTCAGAGGGCGCGCGTGGACTGGCTCGTCGAACTCGATGAGTCGCCTCAGCCGCGCTCATTGTCGTGGCTGTCGTTGGAAGTCGCGCCGGGCTCGGAATGGGTGACGAAGGTCGCGAAGCGCATTTCCTCCCATTAGCCGCGCCCTGAAGCCATGAATAGCGTATACGTCCGGTACCATCGATCACGTCTCAGCAGACGAGGCATGCAAGCGTGCCCCGACCTGACTAGGAGGCCATCCCACGACAACGCCCAGCACAGCCGAACTCGACTCCATCCTCTTCCGGCATCTTACCAACAAGGCAAAGCCGGCGTTGACGCACCCGACCAACAGCTCCTTCGATCTGAGCGACTGGAAGTCGGTGATCGCGACCGTCGGCAAGGAGAAGTTGCTGGAGCGTGACGTCACGCTAATCCGGGCGGCGGTGCTCATCGGCATGCAGAACGCAGTGCTGCGGCAAAACTACACCTCGGAGCTGTTCACTGGCTTCACGTCGGAGCAGATCGCGATCCTGGCTATTGCTCATGCCAACCGAGGGTTTCTCCTCATTCGTGAGAAGGCCCACACGGCGGTGAAGGAGGCCGCGGAAGCGGCGGCCCTCGAAGGGCGCCCGCTCGACACCGGCGCCCTCAGCCAGATCACGATACAGGCGGCCGAGGGCATTTCGGCAGCAACGGCGGACGATATCAATGCCACGATGATCGACACGCTGCCCCACTGGTTCGCGCTCGCGGCGAAGCCACCCGCCGGAGTACGCCCGCCGGGTGAGAATCTGGGTGGCGTGGCGCAGCGCGCCGGGGCGATCCTCTCCCTTGAGCACTGTTTCCGAGACGTCTGGCAGCAGGTACTGTGGGAGCCCTGGATAATCGCGAATATCTCGGAGGTCGACTATGCGATGGTGTCGACCGCCCCGGACTGGCAGATCGGATGGCGCGCGTGGGACCTCCGGCAGCAGACGCTGCACGTGCAGGGCGCCATGCTGAACCGACAGTTCGAGCGCATATTTCCAAATGCCCAACCGGCACCGGCACTGCCGCTGACGGTCACGGGGATCGACTTAACGACATCCCCTCCTGTCCTGACCATCGCGCCGCCCTTGGAATCACAGGCGATTTCTCACAGGATGGCGCTTGATGGTCTGGACGATTGCTATACCCGCCCCTTCGCCGAGCAGGAGGTTGGAGAGCCAAGCGTCACGTCTAGGCTACTCTCGCGGGCGGTATTGGTGCTGCAGGACCTCATCTCGCTCATGTTACCCAGGGACTATGACCCTGAGGATCCCGACTGGTCCGCTATGGAGCGGCTGGCCTGTGCCCTCCCTCGCGTAACCGTTGTCGAGGCCCTCGCCCGGTCGCTGAGCCTGGACCCGGCCATTGCGGGCGCCTGCGTCACGCTCCTCACCAGCGATACCGCCAACGGTCTCGGCGAAATGTTCCGGATCGGCGTGTGGCATCGGCCCCTAATTGCAATGCCGGGAGGGACACGCGTGCTGATTGTCGCTGGCGCCCTCCTTTGGGGCTCGCCCGTCAGGCGCGCCGAACGGTGGCTGCAGTCCAAAAACGGGGACGACATGAGCAAGACGCCGAACGGTCTCCTCTACGAGGCGCACGTCCGCGCGCGGATCAGAGACACTCTGTCGAGGAACGACGTGATCGCGCCCCAAGACCGCGCCGTCAGTCACCTTCCCCAGGGGAGGGGGAAGGAGGAAATTGACCTTCTGGTGCGTATAGGCGGCCTCGTCCTTGTGGGCGAGATCAAGTGCCTGCTCGGCCCGTCGGAACCGAGCGAGTATTACAATTACCTGCGCAAGCTCGAGAAAGCCTGCGAACAGGCGCGGCGGAAGGCGGCGTGGCTGGAGGGAGAGCAGGCGCTTGCACAGCAGCTTCTCGGTGGAACGAGCCCCCTAAAGATGCTTCCGCTCGTCATTGTCAACCAGAGTAACGGTGTGGGCCTGGTGTTCGACGGCTGCCAAGTGACGGACGCCCACTTCCTTCGCATCGTGCTGAGCGGGGGCGAGTACAACTCGGGCGCTAAATTCAAAGCCGAGGCGTCCATCCAGTTCTACACAGTGACGCTCTACTCGTCCGTCGGGGAGGCTGAGGCCATCCTGCCGAACGTCTTCGCCGACCATCTCGGCGTGCGGCGATATCGCGATGCGGCTGAGTGGAACACTTTCAGAATTCCTCTGGCGGGGGACAATGGCGAACTGATGATTTTCTACCCGGTAGTCGACGAGATGAAGTACAGGGCCACCTGGCCCCTCGCAGCCGATAATGACGGGGCTTCCGCTGCCGAGGAGTCTCGCGAGGACGACTAACGGCGGTGCTCGATACTGCTGGGTCCGCCCGTGATGGCTTCCGAGCCGATGAAAGCCTTAAATGTCTTCACGCTATCGGGTTCCACCGACAGCTTTCGCTACCACAAGCCAGAACCTGCCTGTCCGCTATCGGCCAATTACAGCCCATCAGGACATGTCCGCTTCTCCCTATCCGCCGCCCGAAACCGGACAGGCGGCTCTCTACCCATGCCCGCCATTCGATCGGTCGTCGGCTTAGGTCCGCTATCGAGACGCCGTCCGACACCGGGCAGTGGCCGCGATGGGCGCGTACCGGACATCCCAGAATAAGTTGCCATACAACCAGCCCGTGCTTTGCAGACCAGTCGACCAGCCGCATCAGACCCGGTCGGTCCTGTCGCGATAATCGTCCGGCTTTGCCCCGCGTGCCATGCCGGCGAGTTCCTCAAGCCGCGGGACCGGCATCAGCAGCATGCCTTCCCCTTTTGGAATGAACGCGAAAACCTGCCCGGCCTGCCACTGCCGCGCCGTTCGGATGGATTTCGGGATCGAGATCTGGAACTTGCTTGAAAGCGTGGCGGTATCCTTGGTGGCCATTACACTGCCTCTATCGATCGGGCGTCGGTAAGAGCCTACCTGAGGTGGAGGCGGATTGACATCAAGCCCGCTCCGTCTCCGCCGCCGTCGGGATGCTCGCCTGGCTTCCCGACCGCGTGCAGCACACCGCCGCCGCAACGGTCGCCCGCTGCAGCGCCACCCCGAGCGCCGCGCCGCGGTCCAGTGCCGCGGCGAGCACGCCGACGAAGCAATCCCCCGCCGCCGTCGTATCCACCGGCACGATCGGCCGCGCCGGCACCACCTGCACGCCCGCCGCCGTCGCCGCCTCCAGCCCGTCGCCGCCCAGCGTCCGGATCACATCCACTCCCAGCGCCGCCCGCAGCGCTGCGGCATCGCCGCCGGTGGCCAGGTGCGTGCCCAGCCAGGCCGCCTCTGTCTCGTTCACCACCAGCAGGTCGACCGCGCGCAACGCCGCCTCGGGCAGCGCCATGGCCGGCGCCAGGTTCAGCACGATCCGTGCCCCCCGCGCCCGCGCCCGAGCGATCAGGGCGGCGGTCTCCGTGGGCGGCGCTTCCATCTGCAGCACCAGCGTGGTGGCCGGCTCCAGCAGCGCGTCCTCCACCTGCGCGGCGCGGGCCAGCAGATTGGCGCCGGAGCCCACGCAGATCGCGTTGTTCCCCGCCGGGTCCACCGCGATGCCGGCGCAGCCGGTGCTGGCATCGGTCTGCGCCACGCGGGTCAGGTCCACGCCCTCCCGCCGCAGCAGCACCAGCGCCCCGTCGGCCAGCGCATCCCGCCCAACGGCGCCCGCCATGACGACGCGCGCCCCGTCCCGCGCGGCGGCGAGCGCCTGGTTGGCTCCCTTGCCGCCGGGTTCCTGCCGCACGCTGGGGCCGGCCACGGTCTCCCCAGGGCGCGGGATGCGCGGCAGCGGGAAGATCAGGTCGAGGTTGATCGAGCCGAAGACGACGATCATGGGGTCAGCCCGCCGGTTCCAGTGCAGCCTGCTCGACCACCTGCGGCGCCCGGTCGAACGCCAGCACGAGGCTCAGTGCCGCAGCATCCGGCCGATTGCGCCCTTGTTCCCAATTTTGCAACGTGTCGATGTCGATCCCCAGAAGTTGCGCGAACTCGCGCTGCGAC
>JARLIJ010000065.1 GCA_031291795.1 Acetobacteraceae bacterium
GCGATCGACAAGGAACTCCGGCGGGTCTTCGACGTCTGCCATACCTGCCGCCGCTGCTTCAATCTGTGCGAATCCTTCCCCCGCCTGTTCGAGCTGATCGACACCGCGCCCAGCGAGGAGCTGGACAGCGTCGACAGTGCCGGCTTCAAGCCCGTCATCGATGCCTGCACGCTGTGCGACATGTGCTTCATGACGAAGTGCCCGTATGTGCCGCCGCATGAATTCGACCTGGACTTCCCGCATCTGATGCTGCGCTACCGCGCGATGGAGGCGCAGCAGGGCAAGCTCAGCTTCGCCGACCGGCAACTGGCCGAGACCGACCGCAACGGCCGCCTGGCCGGGATGGTCTCGCCGCTGGCCAACTGGGCGACGCGGCGCGGCAACAAGACGGTCGGCCCGATCCTGCGCGGGCGAGCGGACCTGAGCCCGGACGCCGAACTGCCGAAATACGCCAGCCACAGCCTGATGCAGCGCGCCGCCGAGACGCCCGAGTTGAACCGGGACGCGCCGGCGTTCGGCCGCAAGGTGGTGATCTACGCAACCTGCTTCGGCAATTTCAACGAGCCCGCGGTCGGCCTCGCCACCCGCGCGGTGCTGGCCCGCAACGGCGTGGCAACCGAGATCGCCTATCCGGGTTGTTGCGGCATGCCCCTGCTGGAACAGGGCCGGCTGGAGGACGTGGCGAAGCAGGCCCGCATTGTGGCGGCCGACATGAAGGACTGGATCGCCAGGGGCTACGACATCGTCGCCCTGGTGCCGTCCTGCGCGCTGATGCTGAAATTCGAGTGGCCGCTGATCCTGCCGGACGATCCGGACGTGCTGAACCTGGCGAAGGCCACGTTCGATATCAGCGAATATGTCGTGGACATCGCCCGCAAGGAGGGCCTCGCCCCCGGCCTGACCGCGATCGACGGCGCGATGACCGTGCATATGGCCTGCCATGCCCGTGCGCAGAACATCGGCCAGAAGGCCGCCGAAATGCTCCGCCTCCTCCCCGACGCGAAGGTCAAGGTGATCGAGCGCTGCTCGGGACACGGCGGCTCCTGGGGCTTCAAGGAAGAGCACTTCCCCATGGCGCTGAAGGTCGGCCGCCCGGTGGCCCGCCAGGCACGCGACGGCGGCGGTTTCGTCACCTCGGAATGCCCGCTTGCCGGGGTCCATATCGCCCAGGGCATCGAGAAACTGGGCGGCGACGCGCCCGCACCCCAGCTGGTGACCCATCCGATCCAGCTTATCGCCCGCGCCTACGGCCTGAACGCGACGTAACGGAGGCATCCCATGGCCAACAAGCACGCGATCGCACCCAGCGACATCCTGCCGATGGCGGACTACGCCAGGACCCGCGCCGAATGGCGCCGCAAGGTCAGCGCCATGAAGCGCAACCGCCGGGTCGCGGTCGGCCCCTACGTCACATTCTACTTCGAGAACTGGGAGACGGTGTGGCTCCAGGTCCAGGAGATGATCCACATCGAGAAGGGCGGCGTGGAGCAGGTCGCGGGCGAGCTGGAAGCCTACAACCCGCTGATCCCGAACGGCGAGGAACTGGTCGCCACCTTCATGATCGAGATCGACGACCCCGATCGCCGCAAGCGCGTCCTCGGCGGCCTCGGCGGCGTGGAGGAGACTGCGTTCCTGCGCGTCGGCGGAGAAACGATCAAGGCGAAGCCGGAAGCCGACCAGGACCGCACCACCGCCGAGGGCAAGGCGTCGTCGGTCCAGTTCGTGCATTTTCCGCTGACGTTGGCCCAGATCGCCATGTTTTCGCAGCCGGAGGCGGAGGTCGTGCTGGGGTTCTCGCATCCGAACTACGGCCACATGACGACGCTCTCGCCCGCCATCCGAGCGGAACTGGCACGCGATTTCGGGTGATCCGCGGGGCCGGGACGACACGTGAAGATGCGTGGATGACGGGGGAAAGGATCGGGCATGCGGGGCGCCCGATCCGTCAGCCGACCGACGCGCTTCGGCAGCGGTAACGTTTCCTCAACCTCGGAAGCGTTGACTGCGGGCTGTCACCGAGGCCCACCGCCGTGTCACGCCGCTTTTCCCTCACCATCGCCACCGTCCTGCGCCTGCTCCTGGGCGCGATGCTTGCCGTCGTCATGGCGGCGCTCGCGGTGCCGACCCTGTCGGCGCTGACCGAGGCACGCCAGGCCGCGCGCCTCGCAGCCGTCGCGCATGCCGGGCAGGATGTGTTCGCCGCGCTGCAATATGTCCGGCCGGAACGCGGCACCGTGCGCGCGGCCCTCAGCGACGCCGATCCGGCCGATCCGACGCTGCTGCGCAACCTGGCGGCGCTGCGCGACCACGCCGCGCCGGCCCTGGAAGCGGTGCTGCGCGACTGTGCCATGATGGCCTGCACGGCCGAAGATCCGGGGCTGAACGGCCTGCGCACCAGCCTCACGCGCCTGGCGACCCTGCGGCACGACACCGATGCGGCGATCCGCCTCACGCGCCCGGAGCGGCCGGCCGGCCTCGCGCTGGCCTGGGACAATGCGATCATGGACACCGCCGGCCGGCTCGACCGGCTGTCCGCGTCGCTCACCGCCCAGGTGCGGCTGGTGGACGGGCCGATCGCCGAACTGATGGGGGTGAAGCAGGCCGGCTGGGCGGCCCGCGACGCCGCCGGGGTGGAGCGCAACTTCTACAGCGACGCGATCAATGCCGGCGGGCTGACCCCTGCCCTGCTCGCCCAGATCGCCGCCCAGCGCGGTCGCATCGCGCTGGGCTGGGAGACGCTGCTGGAACTGACCGCCCGTCCCGGCGCGCCGGCGCGCGTCACCGCGGCGATCCAGGCAGCCAAGGCCAATTATTTCGGCAGCTTCGAGGCGTTGCGGGCCGCGATGCACGACGCGCTGGCGACCGGCCGGCCACATCCGGTGGCGCTGAGCGAATGGCTCGCCGTCTCGACCCGCGGGCTGGACAGCCTGATCCAGGTGCCGAACGCCGCCGTCGCCGAAGCCCAGGCCTATGCCGAGGCACGCGCGGCGGAGGCGTCTACCGCCCTGTACCGCCAGCTCGGCCTGTTCGCCTTCGCCCTGCTGCTGGGCGCCGGCGGGTTCGCGCTGGTCCAGCGCCGGGTAACGCGGCCGATCCGGCGCATCACCGCCGTGATGCGGCGACTGGCCGGCGGCGACATGGAGGTGGCCATCACCGGCCAGCAGCGGCGCGATGAAATCGGCGACATGGCCGCCGCCCTGGTGGTGTTCCGCGACGGCATGGCCGAGGCGGAGCGGCTCGCCGGCCAGCGCGAGGCGGATCGCGAGCACGCCGCCGCCGAGAAGCAGGCGGCGCTGGTCGCCATCGCCGAGACCATCGAGGCGCAGACCCAGGCCGTGCTGGATGAGGTCGCCAGCCGCACCGCCGCCCTCGGCACCACGGCCGACGCGATGACCGCCTCGGCCGAACGCAGCGGCGCATCCGCCGAGGTCGCGTCCACCGAGGCCGGACGCGCGCAGGCCAATGTCCAGGCGGTCGCCGGCGCCGCCGAACAGCTGACAACCTCGATCGGCGAGATCACCCAGCGGGTCGAGCGGGCCGAACAGACGGTCCGCCGCGCGGTCGAGGCGGGAAGCGAGACGCGCAGCACGATCCGGACGCTGACCACGACCGTGGGCGAGATCGGCACGATCGCCGACATGATCGGGGAGATCGCCGCCAAGACCAACCTGCTGGCACTGAACGCGACCATCGAGGCCGCCCGCGCCGGCGAGGCCGGCAAGGGGTTCGCGGTCGTCGCCAACGAGGTGAAGCAGCTCGCTGCCCAGACCGCGCGCTCGACCGGGGAGATCGCGCGCCATATCGGCGCGGTGCGCGGGGCGACGGATGCCTCGGTCGCCTCGGTGGAACGGATCGAGGCGAGCATTTCCGAAGTGGACGCCATCGCCGCCTCGATCGCCGAGACGGTCGTCCAGCAAAGTTCGGCCACCTCGGCGATCGTCGAGGCCGTCGCCGAGACCGCGACCGCGGTGCGCAATGTCAGCAGCCGCGCCGGGGAGGTTTCCGCCGAGGCGGGGCTGAACACCCATCACGCGGCGGAGGTGCACCAGGCCGCACAGTCGCTGAACCACACCATCGTCAGCCTGAAACAGGCGATCACCCGGATCGCACGGACCTCCCAGGCCGCCAGCGACCGCCGCCATGAGCCGCGCCAGTCGGTCGACCTGGCCTGCCGGATGGAGGTGGCCGGTCGCCCCGCACTCGCCGCACGGATGACGGAGCTGTCGCTGGGCGGGGCAAGGGTGGAGGGGGTGCCGGCGCTGCCGCCGGATAGCCGGGGCCTGCTGCACATCAAAGGCGCGACCCGCCCCGTGGCGTTCCGCCTGCGCGAGGTCGACGAGGCGGGCGACCTGCATCTGGCATTCGGCACCGACGCGGCCGCAACGATCGAGCCGCTGATCGCCCGCACCGCTGCCGCGGCCTGACCGGCCGGCGCGATTTCCGCCGCCAGCCGCCCGCGCGGGCGGGTTGCCGGGGGCGGCCTCCCGGTCAGCCGCCGATCGGCGTAGGTTCGGTCAGCCTGTTGCAACAAGGGATGACCGGTCATGTCGCGTCCGAATGCGTTCAAACTCGTCATGCTGCCGCCGCAGTCGGCGATCACCCGCGACTGGGCCGCTCGCCTGGCCACCGAGGTGCCGGAAGTGCGGGTCGTGGTGGCCGAGGACGCCGCGACCGCCGACCGGGAGATCGTGGATGCCGAGGCCGCGTTCGGCTGGATCACGCCCGCGCAACTCGCCTCCGCGAAGGCGTTGCGCTGGCTGCAGGCACCGCAGGCCGCGCCCGCCGCCGGCTACTACTTCCCCGAACTGGTCGCACACCGCCTGGCGGTGACCAACTTCCGGGAGATCTTCAACGACCATATCAGCGCGCACATCATGGCATTCGTGCTGGCCTTCGCGCGCGGGCTGCACGTCTACATCCCGCAGCAGTTGCGCCGGGAATGGAAGAAGCCGCCCGAGGACGCGGGCGTCGTCCACCTGCCCGAGGCAACCGCATTGATCGTGGGCGTCGGCGGCATCGGGGCCGAGACGGCGCGACTGCTGGCAGCGTTCGGCGTAACGGTGCTGGCCACCGACGCGCGCCGCACGACCGTGCCGGAAGGCGTCGCCGAGATGCACCCCCCCGCGGCGCTGGATGCCCTCCTCCCGCGCGCCGATTTCGTGATCCTGACCGTGCCGCACACGCCCGCCACCGAGGGCTTCTTCAACCGCGCCCGCTTCCAGCGCATGCAGCGGTCGGCGTTCTTCATCAATATCGGCCGCGGCATGACCACGCGGCTGGACGACCTGGTGGCGGCCCTGCGGGCAGGCGAGATCGCCGGCGCGGCGCTGGACGTCTACGAGCAGGAACCGCTGCCGGCGGACCATCCGCTGTGGACGCTGCCGAACGTGCTGATGACGCCGCATATGGCCGGCTATGGGCCGTACCTGAACGACCGGCGCTATGCGATCCTGGCGGATAATTGCCGAGCGTTCGCGGCCGGGACGACGCTGCGCAACATGGTGGACAAGACGAGCTGGTTCTGAAGCCGGTCAGACCGCCTGATTTGCGCTCCCCTTCCCCAGGGCTACACTCCCTGGGGGAGGAACAACCATGAAGATCGCCAGCTACGAAGCCACCACGCTTGCCATTCCGGAAGACGACCCCTTGGCGAACATGCCGGAGGAAGCCGGCCGCAAGCGCCCGGTGGTGATCCTGCGGCTGCGCACCGACAGCGGCATCGAGGGCATCGGCGTCACGTTCTACGGCGGCAAGATGACCGGCAGCCTGCGCGTGGCGGTCGAGGAACTCGCCGCCCTGACCATCGGCGAGGACCCGCTGCGGATCGAGAAGATCGTGGCCAAGCTGCGGGCCGGCACCGGCGATGCCTGCGGGCCCGGCGGCATCTTCACGCTGGCATTGTCGGCGATCGACATCGCGCTGTGGGACATCAAGGGCAAGGCCCTCGACCTGCCGCTGTGGAAGCTGCTGGGCGGACATCGCGACCGGGTGCAGACCTATGCTTCCGGTTCGCTGCGGCGCGGGCTGAGCGACAGCCAGGCGCAACGGGCGGCCCAGATCCTGGTGCAGAAGGGCTTCACCGAAATGAAGACCCAGATGGCGCTGCCGGGGACCCCGACGCCGGCCGAGGAAGTCCGCCGCGTCCGCGTGGTGCGCGAGGCGATCGGGCCGGACATCAAGCTGATGTGCGACATCAACCAGCGCTGGCGCCCCGAACAGGCAATCGATATCGGCAGTCGGGTGGAAGATGTCGGGCTGTTCTGGCTGGAGGACGTCACCGCGGCGGACGACTATGCCGGGCTCGCGCGCGTCACCGCGGCGCTGAAGACGCCGGTTGCGGGGGGCGAATACGTCTGGGGCATCGTGCCCTTCCGCCACATGATCGAGGCGCGGTCGGTCGACATCGTGATGGTCGATATCTGCCGCGTGGGCGGCGTGACGCAATGGATGAAGGTCGCGGGGATGGCCGAGGCGTTCAACCTGCCGGTGGTCAGCCACGTCATGCCGGAGATCCTGGTGCATGTCGTCGCCGCCTGCCCGAACGGGCTGACGGTGGAATACATGCCCTGGATGCTCGCGCTGTATGAGGAGACGCCGGCGATCGAGAAGGGCCAGCTCGTGCTGCCGGACAAGCCGGGGCTGGGGCTGAAGTTCGACGAGCGCGCGGTGGCGGCGTTCAAGGTGGGATAGCCGGCAAGGTGGGGTAGCCGGCAAGGTGGGGTAGCTGGGACCGCCGGACGTGCTTATCTGATCGCACGCGATACCACGCCGAGGAGATGGATGATGCCAGTCAAGGAATACAAGGTCACCCACACCGATGCGGAGTGGCGGCAGCTTCTGACGCCGGACCAGTACGACGTGATGCGCGGCCACGGCACGGAAGCGCCGGGCAGCTGCGCGCTGCTGCGGGAAAAGCGCCCCGGCACGTTCTGCTGCGCCGGCTGCGGGCAGAGACTGTTCCAATCGAGCCTGAAATTCGAGAGCGGCACGGGGTGGCCCAGCTTCAACGACCCGATCGAGGGGGCGGTGGAGACCGAGGTGGACCGCAGCTATGGCATGGTCCGGACGGAATGCCATTGCTCCAGCTGCGGCAGCCATCTCGGGCATGTGTTCGAGGACGGGCCGCCGCCGACCTATCTGCGCTACTGCATCAACGGGATCGCAATGGATTTCGTGCCGGACTAGGGCATATGCACAGTGATTCTGACCGGTTGAGCGGGTTTTTGCCGGCGGTTGGAATGTTGCGGGTCCGTGTCGTCTCGGCCCGCGTTGGGGGCTTGTGGCGGTGCGGGAGAAGAAAGCATTCAACGCAGATACAAGGCGATGCACGCGGAACATGCAGATGGCCGCGTGCGGTTTGCAGGCTGTTGCCGACGCGTTTGATCTCCAGGCGCGGCTTGCTGAAATTCAGCAGCAGGCCGCTCGCCTTGCGGTAATTCGTGCGTTGCGGGCGATGCGCGGCGTCAGCGCCTTCTTCGGCCCTCAACCTGGAGGTCCGCGAAGTACTCGCCTGGCAGCATGTCGTGATCGTGCCCCCTGACACTGCATTGCTGCGCAACCGTCAGGCTCGCGGCACGCATTGCATGGGCCGACGCGATCTCGTTGATCGTTTCCAAAGAAACCAATACCGAGTGTATTGAAGACGGTGAAGGCGTCGCCGGTCATTGGTCCTGAAAGATCATTCAGCCTGTCATTATCTGCGTGTTCCGCGTGCATCCTCTGATATCTGCGTTCAAAGCCTTTCTTTGCGATGCGGCCGACAGGCACTGACGGACGTATTGACGGGTCCACGATGCACGGAGCGTGTCGCCGAAGAATCGAGCCAGGCGCAACCGGCCTGCGCCCCGCACCGGTCATATTGACCTTGGCGGCGCGCCCATGGACTCTGCCGGCGGCTGAACACAACCCACCGGTGCCGGATGCCAACAGCGCGACTTGCCCAGGTGTCCGATCTGGCGCTGCTGCTCGCTCTCTTTCGGCAATCGCAGGTGAGCGCCGCCGCGGAGCCGATCGAACGCGCCGAACGCATCTGGGCCGAGACTTGCGCATGTGAGAGTGTGGCGGTCTTCGTCTCGGATGCCGACGCCAGGATCGTGGCGACCTGCATGCTCATCACTGCGCCCAACCTTCTGCGCGGCGGACGTGGGCACGCGTTCATCGAAAATGTCGTTACACATCCGGCGTACCGTGGGCAGGGCCACGGCCGCGCCGTCATCCAAGCCGCCCTTGCCGAGGCCTGGGCGAGGGATTGCCATCACGTCCTGCTGCAAAGCGGCCGAAAGGACCCTGCCGTCCATCGCTTCTATGAGACTTGCGGCTTCGAGCCTGGCGTGCGGACCGGCTATGTTGCGCACCGCTCGGCCTAGGCACAGTCTCCGGTCGCGGGGCGGTCGTCCGTTCCGGTCATCAGAATGCGAGCCTTGCCGGCGACTGGCTGATACCGACGCCGTTTGGCCGAACGCACCGCCCGATGAGGAAAGAAGGTGAACTGCCAAGGTCGAAGCCATCGGGCCGACTGCCCCGGGACACGCCATCGCCGGATGGTCAGCACTCTGTCACACGACCTTGGTGTCTTGGCGTCTTGGCGTCTTGGCGTTCCTACTTCGCGGCAGTTCCCGACAGCCGAACCCGCGGTCGCAACGGCCAGACCCACGGCTTGGCGGCGCATCACGACGCGACTGTACGGTGTGCGGCCAGGCGCAGGATCAACGCCAAGGCGCCAAGACGCCAAGACGCCAAGAGGTCGAAGCCATCGGACCGGCCGTCCTGGGACATGCCATCGTTGGACACGCCATCGCCGGATGGTCAGCACTGGAATGGCCCCGCAAAGTGAGACACGCCGGCTAAAGGCTCCTTGGTATGGAAGGAGAACGAGCGTGGCGAAGCGACGATGCAGATGGAACCAGGCGTTCAAGCTGCACGACGCGCCCAACAGTCTCGATCAGCCAGGCCCACCACACGGTCTCCTTGGCGTCTTGGCGGTTCATCTTGAAGCCTGCCTGACTCGCGGTCGGACCGCACAGGCCACCGCGCCGTTGAAGACGTGCAGCGCGCAGGCCCATCCCGGCGGCGCCACCGTGACATTGAAAGCGCGTGGCAAGCAAAATGATCCGGCGCGCCGCGCGGCTGGTGCGTGACCCCGAGCGGCGCCAGGGTCGCTCCGTGCCGCTCCGTGGTCCTCGACCTTCCTCCGTGGTAAATACCTTATCGAACCGATCGAACCAACGCGGCCCTACGGCCAGGGCGCACCGTCATCGCGCCTCCGCCCCACCGCGCCGCCCGAAACCGCATGCTCAAAAGCCACCCAAACGCCCCAAAATCGTGCCAAAATGACACAAAACGCCCCACGCCAAGGGCCGGACTCTCAACAAACTCCCGTAACCCATTGACAATTTCGGCGAACGCGTGATAGCCGCAAAATCAACGTGTTGCTGCGCGCTCCGTCCACCGCGCCTGAAATAACGCTGCTAAACTGGCACTTCGCCCGCGCCGGCCTGACACAAAAAGTGCCCCATTTTGTGTCCCAAACTGTGTCACTTCCAGGCCGGCGCCACCCCGCCCCATCCTTGTCATGCCGGACCAGGACGGTATGGTCCAAACCCATACGTCCAAACGAGGAAACGTCCCGATGACCCGCCTGCCCCGCCGCGCCCTTCTGGCCGGCGCTGCCCTGCCGCTGTTCGTCATCCGCACCCGCCCGGCCCAGGCTGCCGAGTTCAGCTTCAAGCTGGCCAACAACTCCCCGGTGACCCATCCGCAATCCGTGCGCCAGCAGGAGGCGGCGGACCGCATCCGCCAGGCCAGCGGCGGCCGGGTCGACATGCAACTGTTTCCGAACAACCAGTTAGGCTCCGACACCGACATGCTTTCGCAGCTTCGGTCCGGCGCGCTCGACTTCTTCACGCTGTCCGGCCTGATCCTGGCGACCCTGGTCCCACCTGCCTCGATCAACGGCATCGGCTTCGCGTTCAAGGACTACGACACGGTCTGGAAGGCGATGGACGGCCGGCTGGGCGCCTACGTCCGGGGCGAGATCGACAAGCGCGGCCTCGTTGCGATGGAGAAAATGTGGGACAACGGCTTCCGCCAGATCACCTCCTCGACCCGCCCGATCAAAACACCCAATGATCTCAAGGGCTTCAAGATCCGCGTCCCGGTCTCGCCGCTGTGGACGTCGATGTTCCAGGCGCTGGGCGCCTCGCCGGTCAGCATCAATTTCGCCGAGGTCTATTCGGCCTTGCAGACCAAGATCGCCGAGGGCGAAGAAAACCCGTTGAGCCTGATCCAGATCGCCAAGCTGTATGAAGTCCAGAAATACTGCTCGATGACGTCGCATATGTGGGACGGCTTCTGGATGCTGGCAAACAAGCGCAGTTTCAATGGCTTGCCGCCGGACCTCCAGGCCCTGGTGGCGGCCGAACTGAACCGGTCGGCGGTGCAGGAGCGCGAGGATATCGCGAAACTGAACGGCTCCGTGGCGGACGACCTGCGGTCGAAGGGCCTGGAATTCGTCGAGGTCGACAAGCCGGCGTTCCGCGATGCCCTGAAACAGGCCGGATTCTACGCCGACTGGAAGAAGAAATACGGCGACGAACCCTGGAGCATCCTGGAAAGCGAGGTCGGCAGCCTGTCGTAACATGAGCGGGACGTCTTCGCCGGTCGCCGCCCTCACGATCCGTCTGGAAACCGCGCTCCGCCTGGTCGCGGAAATCCCCGCGGCGCTGCTGGTGCTGGCCGAAATCGGCGTCCTGCTGAGCGGCGTCGTCGCCCGCTATTTGCTGCATACGCCGCTGGTCTGGTCGGACGAGCTGGCCTCGATCCTGTTCCTCTGGCTCGCCATGCTGGGCAGCGTCATCGCCCTCCAGCGCGGCGAGCATATGCGGCTGACCGCGGTCGTGGCGCCCCTCTCGCCGCCCGCCCGCGCCCGCGCCGAGGCGCTGACAGTGGCCGCCGTGGCCGTTTTTCTGCTGATGGTGGTGCCCTCGGCCTGGGATTACGCGGCCGACGAATGGTACATCGAGACCCCGGCGCTAGGGATGCACAACACCTTCCGCGCCATGGCCATCCCGGTCGGCGCGGTCCTGATGCTGGTGACCGCGCTGACCCGCCTGCTCCGCCTGGGCTGGCGGGACGCCGCGTTCGGCCTCGGCGCCGTGGTCGTCCTGAGCGTGCTGCTGCATCTGGGCGCGCCGGGGCTGCAGGCCTTAGGCAACTGGAATCTGGTGGTTTTCTTCGTCCTGCTGCTGGGCGCCGCGGTCCTGCTGTCGGTGCCGATCGGCTTCGCCTTCGGGCTCGCCACCCTGGCCTATCTCGCGACCCTGACCCGCACGCCGCTGACCGTGGTCGTCTCCCGGATGGATGAGGGCATGAGCAGCCTGATCCTGCTGGCCGTGCCGCTGTTCGTCTTCCTCGGCCTGCTGATCGAGATGACCGGTATGGCCCGCGCCATGGTCGGCTTCCTCGCCGCCCTGCTCGGCCATGTCCGCGGCGGCCTGTCTTATGTGCTGCTGGGCGCGATGTACCTGGTGTCCGGCATTTCCGGCTCGAAAGCGGCCGATATGGCGGCCGTCGCCCCGGTGCTGTTCCCCGAGATGATCCGCCGCGGCGCCAACCAGGGCGAGCTGGTCTCCCTGCTGGCCGCCTCCGGCGCCATGAGCGAGACCATCCCGCCCTCGCTGGTCCTGATCACCATCGGCTCCGTGACGGGGGTCTCGATCGCGGCGCTGTTCACCGGCGGCCTGCTGCCAGCCCTGGTCCTGGCCGTCGCCCTGGCCGCGATCGCCCGCTGGCGCAGCGGGGCCGAGGACCTCTCGGGCGTCCGCCGGCCGCCAGTCCGCGACGTGCTCCGCGCCTTCGTGATCGCGCTGCCGGCCCTGATCCTGCCCTTCCTGATCCGCAGCGCCGTGATCGAGGGCATCGCCACCGCGACCGAAGTCTCCACCATCGGCATCGCCTACAGCGTGCTGGTCGGCGTCCTGGTCTACCGCCAGTTCCCGTGGCGGAGGCTCTACCCGATGCTGGTGGAAACCGCCGCGCTGTCCGGCGCTATCCTGTTGATAATAGGGACTGCAACCGGCATGGCCTGGGCGCTGACCCAGTCCGGCTTCTCCCGCCAGCTGGCCCAGTCGATGGCCGCCATGCCGGGCGGTGCGGCCGGCTTCATGGCGGTCTCGATCCTGGCGTTCGTGGTGCTGGGGTCCGTGCTTGAGGGAATCCCGGCCATCGTGCTGTTCGGCCCGCTGCTGTTCCCCTCCGCCCGCCTGGTCGGCATCCATGAGGTGCACTACGCCATGGTGGTGATCCTCGCGATGGGCATCGGCCTGTTCGCGCCACCCTTCGGCGTGGGCTACTACGCCGCCTGCGCGATCGGCCGGATCTCGCCGGATGCGGCGATGCGGCGGATCTGGCCCTATCTGCTGGCGGTGCTCATCGGCCTCATCGTGGTCGCCGCGGTGCCCTGGTTCAGCATCGGCTTCCTGTAGCGCCGCGGCGCCACGATCAGCCGCCGCGGCGTGCGGAATTTCCCGCCCTTGCGTGCCGCCGCCGCACCCGCCGAAAGCGGCGCGGATCGGTCCCAGGAGGCCGGCCAACTGGCGTCCAGATCAACGCGGGCAGCCGAAACTGTTCGATGCACCCGACCACGCGCGGGTCAGATCGTGGGTTCGCCATGCAGCTCCGCGTTCTTCTCATCCCGGGCACCCAGCGGCTGCATGACGAGACGCCTTGGTGTTGCAGAATAAGAAGCTAGCTTATCATCACCACCCCGTACTACTTTATCGCAGGTTTTCCGCACAGATGTCGCACGCCGCCACCGCCAACCGGGAGGACGTTCCGCCCGCCCATACCGCGACGCGCCCCCGTCGCAGCCTGCTTCGCCCGATCCTCATGGTGGGCGGCGTCATCCTCGTCGCCGTCGGGGCGCTCACCTATTGGTTGTCCACCGGCCGCTGGGTGGACACCGACGACGCCTATGTCCAGGCCGATACCATGACCGTCTCGACCGACGTCTCCGGCATCGTGACCGACATCCCGGTGCATGAGGGCGAGACGGTGAAGCAGGGCCAGATCCTGTTCCGCCTCGATCCGGAGAAATTCCAGATCGCGCTCGACAACGCCCAGGCCAACCTGGCGCAGATCCGCCTGTCGCTGGAGGCGATGAAGGCCGACTATCAGGCCTTGCTGCGCGACGCCGACGCCCGTCAGCAGCAGGTCAATTCGGACCAGTCGACTTATGATCGCCTGGCAAACCTGATGAAAATGCGCGCGGTCACCCAGCAGGAGACCGACGACGCGCGCTACAAGCTCGCCGGCGACCAGCAGGCCCTGATGGCTGCCACCATGCAGGCCAAATCGACCCTCGCTAAATTGGGCGGCAACCCGGACATGCCGGTGGAGCAGATGCCGGCGTATCGCCAGGCCCAGGCGCAGGTCGCCGAGGCGCAGCGCGAGATGAACCACGCCACCGTCCGTGCGCCGTACAACGGGATCGTGACGCAGGTCAGCAAGCTGCAGATCGGCATGTACCTGGGCGCCAGCACCGCCGCGTTCGGCCTGGTGTCCACCGACCATGTCTGGGTCGAGGCGGAGCCGAAGGAGACCCAGCTCACCTGGGCCAGGCTGGGGAACCACGTCGACGTGACGTTCGACATCTACCCCGGCCGCACCTGGGACGGCGTGGTGGAGAGCGTCGCGCCGGCCACCGACCAGGAATTCTCGCTGCTGCCGGCGCAGAACTCCTCGGGCAACTGGGTGAAGGTCGTCCAGCGCCTGCCGGTCCGGGTCCGCGTCGACCGCCATGCGGGCGATCCGCCGCTGCGCGCCGGCATGAGCGCCGACGTCGACATCGATACCGGCCACAGCCGCAGCCTGTCCGACCTGTTCTAGGCCACGCCGATGCCCCAGCAGCAAACGGTGCCGCACCGCGCACTGATCACGGTGTGCGCGATGGTCGCCACCCTGATGCAGGCGCTGGACTCGACGATCGCCAACGTGGCCCTGCCCTACATGCAGGGCAGCCTGTCGGCCAGTTCCGACCAGATCACCTGGGTGCTGACCTCCTACATCACCGCCGCCGCGATCATGACGGCACCGGTCGGCTGGCTGGCGATGCGGTTCGGCCTGAAGCGGTTGTTCCTGATCTCGCTGGTCGGCTTCACCGTCACCTCCATGCTGTGCGGCATCGCCGGCTCGCTGGGCGAAATGGTGGTGTTCCGCCTGCTGCAGGGCCTGTTCGGCGCCGCCCTGGTGCCGCTGTCGCAGTCCACGATGCTGAACATCTACCCGCCCGAGAAGCGCGGCCAGGCCATGGCGATCTGGGGCATGGGCGTGATGGTCGGCCCCATCCTCGGCCCCACCCTCGGCGGCTACCTGACCGAACTCTACAACTGGCGCTGGGTGTTCTTCGTGAACCTGCCGTTCGGCGTGGTGGCCACTCTGGGCCTCGCCGCCTTCCTGCCGAAGACGGCCCCCACCGCGGGCCTGCGCTTCGACTGGTTCGGCTTCGGCGCGTTCGCGGTCGGTATCGCCGGGCTGCAGCTCATGCTCGATCGCGGCGAAACGCAGGACTGGTTCAGCTCCACCGAGATCATCGTCGAGACGGTGCTGGCCGGCCTCGGGCTCTACCTCTTCGTGGTCCACATGTGCACGGCGAAGCAGCCGTTCATCAGCCCGCGCGTGTTCAAGGACCGCAACCTCTCGGTCGGCCTGCTGGTGATGTTCGCGGTCGGCATGGTGCTGCTGGCGGTATCGGCGCTCCTGGCGCCGTGGCTGCAGACCCTCGGCGGCTATCCGGTGGAGACCACAGGCCTGGTGATGGCCCCCCGCGGCATCGGGACGATGGCCGCGATGATGGTCGCCGGCCGGCTGTCCAACCGCGTCGATGCGCGCCTCCTGATGGCGATCGGCGTGGTCGTGCTGTCCTGGAGCCTGTTCCGCATGTCCGAGTGGACCCCGGACGTCTCGCAGAGCACCATGATCGTCAACACCATGATCCAGGGCGCCGGCCTCGGCTTCGTGTTCATCCCGCTGCAGGTGATCTCGTTCGCAACCTTGGAGCCGATCCTGCGGACCGAGGGCACGGCCCTGCTCAGCCTGCTGCGCAACCTCGGCAGCGCGATCGGGATTTCGGTCACCTCCGCGCTGGTGACCCGCAACACCCAGATCGAGCATTCCGTGCTCTCGGGCTACATCACCCCGCTGAACCGCGCCTTGCAGGGCGCCGCCCAGGCGCTGTCGCCCGCCACGGCACGTGGCGCCCAGGCGCTGGACGTGGTGGTGAACCAGCAGGCGTCGATCATCGCCTATGCCGACGATTTCAAGCTGATGATGATGATGGCGCTGCCGATCCTGCTGCTGCTGCCGCTGATGCGCCAGCCGCGCCATATGCCCGCCACGGAGCATGTGGCGGTGATGGAGTAGGCCGCGCCGTTACGTCACGGTTGCTCGACCCGGACCTGCGGCGTCCCGGGGCCGCGCAGCAGGTCGCGCGAAGGTGGCCCGTGCAACACATCGCCCGGCTCGCCATGCAGGACATCCGTCGGGGGCGGGCGGGTCGACTGACAGGCATAGCCCGGCTGGCCCGCCGGAACCGCGACATAGGCTTGGCCGGTGGTACCGGCGGGGACGCCGGGCCGGCCGGCCAGGTCGAGCGCGAGCGGGATCGTCGGACCGTCGGCGGGCGCCGTCGGGCAGTCGGCCGGCTGGGCCCGCAGCGCGAGCGGCGCCAGGAGCAGCAGCGCTAAGATGAACAGATGGCGCATTCCCGCAGCATACACCCGATTGGTAAACGATGCGTTGCATGCTCCATGGTAATCGCTTGAAGCAGGAAAGGTCAGGGCGCTGCCCTGAAACCCGTCAGGGGGCGCCGCCCGCTGAACCCCCGCCAGGGACACAGTCCCTGGACCGATTTCGTTGGTGTTCATCCGGGGAGAGGGGCCAACCCGGA
>JARLIJ010000066.1 GCA_031291795.1 Acetobacteraceae bacterium
ACCGCCGGTGGTGGTACGCCCCCTCACCCCAGCCTTGGTCCGCTCTGCGGCCCAAGCCCTCAAGGGGAGAGGGAGAAGTGTCATTCTCTTCGGCGGTTGGTATAATATCTTCTCTGTGATCTCTGTGGCTCGCCTGCCAACTCTGTGTTGAAGTAGAGATCCTGCGTCCCGCACGAACACAACAAGCCTTGCAATCCCCAAGCCTGGCAATCCCCCGACGACCAAATGAGACCCGTCACGACGGGACCGCCCCGCCCCGGCCAAACCTCCCCCTACGGCATTTTCGATTCCAACCGGATCAGCCCGCCGTCCACCGCGAAAACGCCCCACCCCTTGTGGTGGATGGTCTTGCGGGTCTCCCATCCCGGCTCCGCCCAGGCCTGCGTCACCTCCAGCACGAACAGGTTGAACTGCCGCACCAGCCTTGTCTCGACCACCCGGCAGGCGAGGTTGGCGAAGCACTCGCCGACCAGCGGCGGCACCACGCCCTCCTCGGTCACGGGGGTCAGCCCAAGGGTGGCGAACTTGTCCACCTCACGGCCGGAGCAGTTGCCCACCGCCACCACTTTCTCCGCCAGTTCCACCCCCGGCACGGCGATCACGCAGGCCTTGGTCGCCGTCAGGGCGGCGAACGAGAAATCGTTGCTGCTGACGACGCAGGCGACCAACGGGGGCTCGAACTCCACCATCATGTGCCAGGACATGGTCATGACGTTGGGCTTGCCACGCCGCACCGTGGTCAGCAGCACGACGGGGCCCGGCTCCAGCAGCCGGTAGACCTCGCCCAGTTCCAGTGCGTGCCTCATCCGCGTGTCCCTCCTTGCCGGTCGCCGCCCGCCAGCCGCCGCGACGGAGGTTGCCAAGGCTGTGCGCCCGCTCCCATCCTGGCGGCAAGCAACCGAACGGACCGTCCAATGCCGTCGTATCTCTCTCCGAAGGGCGAGGCCATCCTGGGCCAGTTGGGCGCCCTCGCCCCCGCCATCGCCGCGGCCGCGCCCGAGATCGACCGCACCCGCGACCTGCCGCCGGCGCTCGCCGATGCGCTGCGGGCGCAGGACCTGTTCCGGCTGGTGCAGCCTTGCGAGTACGGCGGCATCGAGCTCGACCCGCCTTCGCTGATGCAGGTGGTGGAGGAGGTGGCGAAGCACGACGCCAGCACCGCCTGGTGCCTCGGGCAGACCAATATCTGCGCCTATGTGACAGGCTTCCTGCCGCCCGAGACGGTGCGGACCATCTTCGGCCCGCAGACCGGCATCGTCGCCTGGGGACCCGGCCCGGCGCAGGCCCAGGTCGTGCCGGGCGGCTACCGGCTGACCGGCACGTTCGACTTCGCGTCCGGCTCCCGCCTCGCCACCTGGCTGGGCGCGCATGTCCCGGTCATCGAGGCCGACGGCTCCCGCCGCAGCGGTTCGGATGGCAAGCCGACCATCACCACCCTGCTGTTCCCCAAGGACAATGCCGAAATCCGCGACACCTGGCAGGTGATGGGCCTGCGCGGCACCGGCAGCGACAGCTACAGCGTGACGGACCTGTTCGTGCCGGACGCCTGCAGCCTGCACCGCCACCCGGATGTCCGCCCAAGGGTCGCCGGCAAGCTCTACGTCTTCACCCAGAGCACGCTCTACGCCCCCAGCTTCGCCTCCATCGCGTTCGGCATCGCCCGCGCCTTCATGGACGCCTTCATCCGCGACCTGAAGGACACCACGCCGCGCGGCGCCGCCCGCAGCCGGGGGGAGAACCACGTCGTGCAGGCCACCGTGGGCCAGTCGGAGGCGCGGCTGCGCTCCGCGCGGACCTACCTGCTGAGCGAGGTGGCCGAGATCTGGGCCGAGGCGCAAGCGCAGGACGTGCTGACGCCGGACCAGCTTCTGCGCATCCGGATGGCATCGACCTGGGGCATCCAGTCGGCACGGCAGGTGGTCGCGGACCTCTATGCGGCGGCCGGCGCACTGGCGATCTTCGATATCCGCCCGTTCGAGCGCCGATTCCGCGACATCCACACCGTAACGCAGCAGTTCCAGGGCCAGGCAGCGCATTTCGAGACCGTGGGCCAGGCCCTGCTGGGCCGCGAGACGGACCGCCCCATGTTCACCTTTTGATACGGTCGGTTTCTGATACAATGCCTACCAGAGGGTAGCCGCGTGATCCCGAGTCGCGACGTGCCGCCCGAGACCGTGCCTGTGGAGGCACAGCCAGAGGATGGGAGGACTGTCATGTTGGACGCCGCCAGCGTCATGACCCGGTTCGTGGTGACCGCGAGCCCCGATGCCACGATGGGCGAGCTCGCCAAGATCCTGTCCCAGCACGCCATCAGCGGCGTGCCGATCGCCGACAAGGACGGCACCCTGGTCGGCATGGTGAGCGAGGGCGACCTGATGCGCCAGTTCACCCATTCCAGCGAGCAGCGCCGCGCCTGGTGGTTGCACATGCTGGCCGACGGCGACGACCTGGCGCCGGAATTCCTGGAATATGTCCGCCTGGACCACCGCCGGGCGCGCGACATGATGCAGTCCAGGCTGGTGACCGCGACTGAGGACACCTCGCTGCCCCAGATCGCCGAACTGATGGGCCAGAACCATATCAAGCGCGTGCCCATTCTGAAGGACGGCAAGCTGGTCGGGATCGTGACGCGGGCCGACCTGGTGAAGGCGGTGGCCCGCATGCCCGAGGCGTTCGCCCACCCGAACACGTAGCCGGCGCTGCAACGAGGGCCTGAAGGGCTTTGGAACAACAGGTTGAGCGGTCTTCGCGCGTGCGTGCCAGGTCTGGGCGCACCACGGCCCCGGTCGGTGGCGGTCCGGTTCGGGCCGCCGCCGCGCCCCTGACGCTCAGCCGGTCCGAGGCCAGGCGCATCTGGCTGCATGCCCAGCGGCTCGACACCCTCGCCCCATTCGGCAGCGGGCCGGGGGCGGTGAGCGAGGCGGTGGACCACCTCGGCTACGTCCAGATCGACACGATCAACGTGATCGAGCGCTGCCACCACCACATCTTGTGGACACGCATCCCGGCATATCGGCGCGCACATCTGCACCAGGCGCAAACCGTTGATAAGACGGTGTTCGAGTACTGGACGCACGCACTGTCCTATGTCCCCGCCAAGGACCTGCGCTTCTTTCTGCCGGCGATGCAGCGCCACCGGGATTCCCCGAACAGCTGGTTCCGCTCGGTCCAGCCCGCCGACCTGCAGCGGGTGATGCGGCTGATCCGGACCGACGGCGCGCTGTCCATCCGCGACATCGACGATGCGGTCCTGGTCGAGAAGGAGCATGCCTGGGCCAGCCGCAAGCCCTCCAAGCGCGCCCTGCAACTGGCGTTCTACACCGGCGCGCTGACGGTCAGCACCCGCGCCGGCATGGTGAAGACCTACGAGCTGATGGACCGCCATTTCGGCTGGGACAAGCGGCCGAAACCCGCCTCGGACCGACAGGTGCTGGACTATCTGCTGGACCGTGCGCTGCGCTCGCAAGGGGTCGTCAGCCTTGACTCGATCTGCCATCTCGACGCGCCGCGCAAGGCCGCCATCCGGCAGGTGATCGAGGCGCGGGTGCGCCGCAAGGCCCTGGTGCCGGTCGCTCTGGAAGACGCCGGCAGACTGGAGCACTGGGCGCGGCCGGAGGTGCGCGACACCACGCCCGCGCCGGCCGAGGACCTGGTCCACCTGCTATCGCCATTTGACCCGCTGATCATCCAGCGCCGGCGGCTGCAGCTGTTCTTCGATTACGGCCACCGGTTCGAGGCCTACGTCCCCAAGGAGAAGCGCCTCCTCGGCTATTTCGCGCTGCCCGTGCTGGTGGGGGACGAAATCGTGGCGGCAATCGACCTCAAGGCGGATCGCGCCCACCAGAAGCTGCTGGTGCAGCAATGGACCTGGGTCGGACGCGGGTCGGCTCGTGCGCACAAGGTTCGCATCGAGGCGGCGCTGCATCGCTTCGCGACGTTCCAGTTCGAGCGGCCGGATGACTGACCCGCGAGAGCGGCTGGGAAGCCGCCAGCCAGAGCGGTTTTGCGCTGACCGGAAACCTCCTCCATCGTCGCAGGCCACTGGGGGATAAGCACAGGCGGCCGGTTCGCTTGACCCGGCGGCCGACTTGCAGGGGCGGCAGATCCTACCCAATCCGTGATGGCCCCGGACCAGACCGGCACCGCATCTTCAACACGGAGAAAGAAAGGCGAGGGCCACAGGCGTCGTGCTGCGTGTTGCTGGCGGGGAACCTCACAGAACGCATCATCGGGTTGGCGATTGAGGTGCACAGGCACACCGGTCCGGGCCTGCTCGAGTCGGTGTACGAGCAATGCCTGTGTCACGAACTGCGCGAGGCGGATATCCCGTTCGAGCGCAAAGTCCCGATCCCGGTCATCTACAAGGCCATGGCGACCGGCGGCGGGTTCAAGGCCGACATCGTCGCCGCGCGCGAGGTAATCCTCGAAATCAAAGCCATAGCCGCCATCTTGCCGATCCATGAGGCGCAGCAGCAGACCTGCCTCAGGATGACCAGCCTCCGTATCGGCCTGCTGCTGAATTTCAACGCGCGCCGCCTGACCGACGGCATCCGCCGCTACGTCGTGTAGCCGCACCCAGCGCCAGCAGCCAGAACTCCTGTGGCCCTCCGTGGCCCTCCGCTCGTCCTCCGTGTTAAAAAAGCG
>JARLIJ010000387.1 GCA_031291795.1 Acetobacteraceae bacterium
CGACATAGGCGGTGATCATGTCGGCGCCCGACGCATCCAGCGCCTCCGCCTCCGCCAAGATCGCCGGTACCAGCACCGTGCTCGGATGTCCGCGCAGCGCCACGTCGTCATAGTCGAGCGCATGGGCGGCGGTGCCGTTGATCCAGGCAGCCTCCGGCGCCGGGCTCTTGCGGCTGCCGAAGGTCAGCGTGGACGGGCCATCCCCGGGGGCCAGGACCTCGGTCATGATGCGCACCGAATCTTCGTTGCGGCCAACGATCATCGTGCCGATGCAGTCGATGAAGCCCATGCGGGCGACCCGCACCACCTCATCGGGCAGGCGGTTCGGCGACAGGTCGGCGACGAACTGGCCGAGGGCTTTTGTCAGGGCCATTGGCGGCTTCCTCCTTGGACGGGCGCATGCGAACGGGCGTCATCGTGCCCATCAGGGCGCGTTTTGCTGCGATCCGCAAGTCGGTCCCGCCGGTCCAGGGGATGCGGCATGCTTCCTTTCAGGAAGGGCGACGAGGGAACGACGCCGCGTGCCGCTCCCTCGACCTTGTTGGATCAGACGCGGGAGCTTGGCTTGTAGAACGGCTCGTGGCGGGCCGGATCCATATAGTCGGCGTAGAACGCCTTCACGTGCGGCAGCAGCGCCTTCGACAAGCCGCGCCGTTCCACCTCGTCATCGGTCAGGGCGTTCGACAGCTCATCGTGCAGCGCCTTCAGCGCGGCATCGCGATCGACCTTGGTGAAGCGGCCGTCGGCGTAGACCACCTCGCCGTCGCAGATCACGCTGCGCACGCCTTCGGTCTTGGCGCGCAGCAGCACCGCGTCCAGCAGCGGCGTCTCGGCATCGAGATACGGGTAGCTGATCTGCTCCCAGTCCATCAGCACCATGTCGGCGGCACGTCCGACCGCAAGCGTGCCGATGGTGTCGCCGAACGCCGTGGTCTTCGCCCCGCCCGAGGTCGCCATGCGGAACACCTGCGCTGCGGTGGGCACGCTGTCGTCCATGCCGGGCACGCGATGGGCTCGCAGCACCATGCGCATCTCCTGCAGCATGTCGCGATCGTCGTTGATCCCGGCTTCATCGATGCCGATGGCGGTGTTGATGCCCATCGCCTCGAACCGATTCAGCGCCGCGACGCCAGACCGCAGGCGGAAATTCGACGAGCAGTTGTGGCACACGCAGGTGCCGGTTTCCGCCGCACGTTCGATGTCCTTCTCGTTCAGCCACACGCCGTGGCCCAGCGTCATCTGCGGCCCGAGCAGGCCGAAGCGGTCGATGTATTCCAGCGCGGTGCAGCCACCGCGGCGTTCGGCGTAGGCCTTCTGGTAAGCGGTCTCCACCAGATGCATGTGCAGCGGCACGCCGTATCTGCTCGACGTGTCGGACAGCCGCTTCAACGCCTCGTCGGAACACCAGTGCAGATTGGCCGGCGCCAACTGGATCTTTGCGCGGCGGGCGGGCTTGTAGCGCGCGTACTGGTCCTCGAACAGCGCCATGTAGTCGTTGAGCGACAACTGCATCCGGTCGTACCAGCGCTTCAGCGCCGGCCGCACATCGGACGGCACGCTGGCCAGGAAATCCTCGTCGCGCTGGTAGACCAGCCGGTTCTGGTCGCGCACCGCGAAGCAGTACGACACCCGCATCCCGATATCCTGGTAGGCGCGGATCACCTCGTCGGCCCCCGCGCTCACCTGCGCCAGATTGCCGGGGATCCAGCCATGGATGTGCTGCACGGTGGTGATGCCCGAGGCGATCATCTCGAACGCGGAATACAGCGTGTCGAGGTAGAGGTTCAGGTTGCGCGACACCATGCGCGTGACGAACCACAGCTCCAGCGGCATGTCGGGGGAACCGAGCTG
The DNA here is from genome assembly GCA_031291795.1 of Acetobacteraceae bacterium. GTDB lineage: Bacteria > Pseudomonadota > Alphaproteobacteria > Acetobacterales > Acetobacteraceae > Rhodopila. The sequence continues at coordinate 1,852 of JARLIJ010000387.1, forward strand.
GAAGGGGGTGAGGCCGACATGGTGGTGGCCGTTGACGAAGCCGGGCAGCAGGATTTCGCGGCCGGTGCCGATCACCTCCACGTTCGGATACTGCTTCGCCAGGTCGTCGAACGTGCCGATGGCGGTGACGATGCCGTCTTCCTGCAGCACCGCGCCGCCCTGGATCTCGTTCCAGCTATGGCGGTCGATGGCATGCGTGATCAGGGAACGGCTGCGGATCAGCGAGGCGGCCAAGATGGTTTCTCCCGAAACTGAGTCTACGATGCGACGAGCGCTTCCTGTTCGGCGAAGGCGCGGTCGACTTCATCCTGCAACTGGGCGGTCAGATGCCGGCGCAAGGCTTCGGCCTCCGGCGAGAACGGATCGCGCGGGCGGGGCAGGTCCACCTTCACGATGGTCTTGATGCGCCCCGGCCGGGCGGTGAACACCACCACCCGGTCGGCCAGCGCCACGGCTTCGTCGATATGATGCGTGACGAACATGACCGAGGCACCGGACACCCGCCACACGTCGAGCAGGAAGTCCTGCATCTTGGCCCGCGTCTGCACGTCCAGCGCGGCGAACGGCTCGTCCATCAGCAGCACCTTCGGCTGCATCGCCAAAGCGCGCGCCACGGCCACGCGCTGGCGCATGCCGCCGGATAGCTCATCGGGGCGCTTGTCGATCGCCTCGCTCAGCCCGACGCGCTGCAAGGTCTGGCGGGCGATTTCGGCGCGTTCGGCCGGCGGCCTGCCGGCGATCGACAGGCCGAACGCGACGTTCTGGCCGACCGTCAGCCAGGGGAACAGCGAGGCCTCCTGGAAGATCAGGCTGCGTTCGGGGGACGGTTTCTCGACCGGGTCGCCAAACGACCACAGGCCGCCACCGGTCGCGTCCTCCAACCCTGCGATCAGGTAGAGCAAGGTCGACTTGCCGCAGCCCGAGGGGCCCAGCAGGACGACGAACTCACCCGGCGCGATGTCCAGGTCGATGCCGCGCAGGGCCTCATGCGCGCGCGGCGTGCCAGGTGCCCAGACCTTCGCCACGTCGCGGCAGACGACGGCGTTGCGCGATGAGATCGGGCGCATCGGTTCAGAGGCCACGCAGCACCGCCGTGCCTTGCGGCACCCAGTAGAGCAGCTTGCGCTGGGCCAGCCGCATCGCGAAGTCGAACAAGAAGCCCAGCACGCCGATCAGCGCGATGGTGAAGAACACCAGCGAGGGATTGAAGGTGTTGCGCGCCAGCATGATGACCTGGCCGAGGCCGTAGCCGACGCCGGTCGCCTCGGCCACCAGGACGACCATCCAGGCGGCGAACAGGTTGAAGCGCAGCACGACGAAAAGCTGCGGCAGGATGGCCGGGACGATCACCCGCATGTAGGTCTGCCGCTTCGACGCCCCCATGGTGCGCGCGACGTTGATCAGGTTGCGGTTGACGTTGTCGATCTGGTTGATGGTCGCCAGCACCATGTGGAACAGCAGCGCGATCACCACCATGAACACGGCCGGTCCGTTGCCGATGCCGAACAGGAAGATCGCGACCGGCAGCCACGCAATCGGGGAGACCGGGGCCAACAGCGTGATCGTCGGCAGCGTCAGCCGCCCGAACACCCGGAAGTAACGGATGGCGACTCCGATCGTCACCGCCAGCGTGGAGGCGATCACCAGGCCGGCGAACACCCGTCCGGTCGTCGCCAGGATCGTATAGAACACCGCAGCCGCGGAACTTGGTACCCCGCCCTGGCCGGCGCCGATCTGCCAGCGGTTGACCGTGTTGAAGAACTTCGCCTGGTCGGCGATGTTGCCGATGAAGATATGCGGCGGCGGCAGCAGCTTGGCGTCGGCCCAGCCGACCGCCCACAGCACCTCCCAGATCCCGGCGAACAGCCCGATCGAGGCCGCCCCCCACAGGATCGTCGGCGCAACCGCGATCACAGCGGCAACCCAGCGCGGCCACGTCAAGGTCTGCCCGCCCGCGCCGGAACGGCTTGCGCGGGCGGCCTGCGAGATGGCTGACATCTCAGGCGGACTTGTACTTCAGCTGGCTGTAGAGGTCCTGGTTCTCGGCAATCACCGCCTCCAGCAGCGTCCAGTCGATGGAATCGCGACCCGGATGGCTCTTGATGTAGCCCATCTCCTTGATGGACTCGACGCGGTCCAGGATGAACTGGGTCTGGCTGCGCGCATCCACCACCGAAGGCTGCTTCGACATCGCGATCTTCGCGTTCTCCATCGAGGTCTTATAGTACGGCCCGACCAGGATCTGCAGCGTCTCATCCGGCTTGGTCTCGGCCATCAGCTGGGCCTTCATCATGCCCTTGATCAGCGCCTTCAGGCCGGCCGGGTTCTGCTTGATCAGGTCGTTGCGCACCGCCAGCACGCAGTCGGTGTAGCCCTTGCCATAGATGTCGGTGCCGTCCGACAGCTTGACGCTGCCCTTCACGTCGTTGAGCAGGGCGGTGCCGTAGGGCTCGACGGTGCAGATCATGTCGAGCGCGCCAGCCTTGAATGCCTCCACAGCTTCTGGGGTGTTGCCCATGTAGCGGACGGTGATGTCTTTGAAGTCCACGCCGTGCTTCTTAAACCAGTCGTATGGCATGACCTCCAGCGTATCCATCTGGAACGTACCGAGGGTCTTGCCCTTCAGCTTGGCGGGGCTGTCCAGGCCGGGCTGGGCGATCAGCACCAGGCCCTCGATGCCGCCGCCGGCCACGATCGTGACGGGCGCGCCGGCGTCGTGCAGGGCGATGAAGCTGGTGTACGGCATCAGCCCCGCATCCACCTGGCCGGCGCCCAGAAAGGTCACCATGTCGGCGTTGCTTGGGGTCATCACGAAGTCGATGACCAGCCCGTCACCCTTGGCGGTCTGCAGCGCGTTGGTCAGGAAGTAGTTCAGGTTGCAGAACCCGGACCCGTGAATCGACTTGATGTGGCTCTCGGCGGCTAGGGCCTTGCCGCTGACGCCGGCGCCGATCGCGAGGGTCAGCGTGCTCGCCGCGGTCGCGCGGAGAAAGCCCCGCCGGCCGAAATCCATCGAACGCAGGGCCGAGAGCGACGCCATTCCGAACCGTTCACACATGCCAGATCTCCGAGGGTTGCGCCGGCCTTGCGGCTGGGCGATTGCCCAGGGGAATGCGATTGGCATGCCATTCGATAAATCATGGAAATCGGCACGAAATCGTGCATGCCGGGAGGCGATGGGAGCCTAAAATCAGGTCAGTTCCGACCGGTCAACACGAACCTGCCTATAGTGTGTTCACTTTCGCCGCCGCGAGGACCGTTGGCGCAGCCACAGCCGCCCTGTCACGGCACCGTGAGCGGGGCCTGTTCGACCGGCGCCGCGGGCGCGGTGCCCGAGGTCAGCCAATCGCGGAGCACGCGCCGCACCTGGTACTCGAACTCGACGTTCATCGCGTCCATCTCGGCCTTCACCATGTCGTACAGCGTGCCCCGCAGGCTGTCGATGTCGCCGGTGTGCTGGCGGCTGATGCGTGCCTCGGCAAAGCCGGCCCGCTGGTTGTCGGCGCTGTAGACGTCCAGCCGCACGGCCATCGACCCGTCGATGACGTCGCCGCGCCGGGTCAGCGACGCATCCTGGATCGAGAACACCGCCCGGCCGGTGGCGCCGAACGCCTGCAGCCGGTCCTCCGCCATGGCCCGCAGCGCATCCACCGGATGCACCGGGGCCCGCAAGCTGACATCCGGCGCCATCCCGGAGGGGACGAAGCGCGGCTCGATCGAGACGCTGGCGACGTTCAGCCGGATCGGCGGCAGGTAGCTGTAGCGCAGCGCGGGGAAGTCCTGGGGCTCCCCGTCGCCGCCGCATGCCGCGAGCAGCAGCGGCAGCAGCAGTGCAGCGCGGCGCGTCAGGCCTTGGGTGGTCATTCGGATCTGGCTCCGTTCCGGGTGGGTCAATCGTGCCGCGGTTCGGCGGTCGGCTTGCCGTGCACGTCCTGGCGGGGGAAGCGGAAATCGTAGTTGCAGAACTCGCACGTCATGACGATGTCGCCATCCACGGCCATATGGTCCAGGTCATCGTCGGGGAAGCCCTCCAGGATGCCCGCCAGCCGCGCCCGCGAGCAGCGGCAGCCATAGGACAGTGCCCGCGCACGGTCTACCGCCACCCCCTCGGTATGGAACAGCCGGTAAAGCAGCCGTTCGGGCGGCAGGTCGTCGTCGAGCAATTCCGAATCGCTCAGCGTGGCAGCCAGGGCCATGGCGGTCCGCCAGCTTTCCTCCTGCGCCTGGTCATCCAGCGTGGGGTCGATGCCGCCGGCGCCGGCGATCCGTTCCAGGATCAGCGCGCCGGCCCGCCATCCGGCCGGCGTGTGCTCGCAGGCGAGGTGCACCTGGCAGCGCAACTGTTCGCTGGTGGCGAAATAATGCAGTGCCAACTCGGCCAGGTTGCCGCCCTCGATCGCAACGATCCCCTGGTGGCGGCTCTCGTCCGGCCCCTGGTCGACGGTGAAGGCCAGGTAGCCGGCTCCGAGCATCGCTTCGGCGGAGGGGGAGGGGTCGTCGGCGAGCAGGGCGGCGAGCTTGTCGGCATCGGCGCGGGCATAGCCGCGCAGCGCGCCGGTTTCGGTGCAATCGGCCAGTAGGATCGAGACCGGGCCGTCGCCCTTGGCCTGCAGGCTGAACGAGCCGCGGAACTTCAGCGCGGTCGACAGCGCCGAGGCGAGCGCCAGCGCCTGCCCGACCAGCCGGGTCGTCACCGGATGGTTGTCATGGCGAGTCAGCAGCGCGTCGGCGAGCGGGCCGAGGCGCACGAGCCGCCCGCGCACCGGGCGCTGCGGCAGGAAGAACGGCGTGACACCGCGCGGGACCACGAGGTCGGGCACCGGCGGGCGGCCGCCGTCCAGGAAAGCGGGAGTTTCGGACATCGCCGCAAGATAGGCACGCGCGGCGCGTCGGGCTACCGTCCGTAAGTGGACGAAGCCGTGAACCGGCGCGGAGCGGCCCGGCGCAGCTGCGCGGGATGGTCGCAGCAGGGCTGCGTGGGGTGGTCGCAGCAGGGCTGCGTGGGGTGGTCGCGGCAGGGCTGCGCGGGGTGGTGGTAGCGGAGTGCCGTGGGGTGGTCGCAGCGGAGCGGCGTGGGATGACCGTGGCAGAGCTGCGCGGGATGACCGTGGCGGAGGGAGGCGATGGCCTGAGCGGCCGATCCGTCCGCCCTTCCGACCGCCACGCTGACCGGTGCGCGCCGGCAACCTCACCCGGTGGCCACGCGCAGCATCCCCGGCTACCCTCCGCGACCCGGCCGAGGCCGGCGGGGGAGGAAGCGGAGCCGACGTGCGATCCTGGTGCATTCTCGCCGCCCTGGCGCTTGGGCGGATCGCCTTCGGCTACCAGTTCCAGACCGTGGCGACGCTGGCACCGGACCTGGTGCCACGCTTCCAGTTGTCCTACGCCGCGTTGGGCACGCTGATCGGCGCCTACATGCTGCTGGGGATCTTCGTCGCCTTGCCCCTGGGCCTGCTCGGCCGCCGCTTCGGGGACCGGCTCGTGCTGGGCTGCGGCATGGCCTTGATGGTGGGCGGCGCCCTGGTCAGCGCGTTCGGCACCGGACCGGACGGCATCGCCGCAGGGCGCACCGCAGCCGGCGTCGGGGCCGTCGCCATGATCGTGCTGCAGGGCAAAGTGATCGCCGACTGGTTCGAGGGCCGGCAGTTCATGCTGGCGATCAGCATCTCGGTCTGCTCCTACCCGGTTGGCGTCGGCCTGGCCCAGCTCGTGCTGCCGCCGCTGGCCGACGCCCATGGCTGGCGCGCCGGCTTCCTGTCGGGCGGCCTGCTCGCCGCAATCGCGATGGTCCTGTTCGTCGGCACCTATCGCACGCCACCCCATGTCCGGCCGGTGCCGCGCCGGTTCGCGCTGCCGAGCGCGCGCGAGTGCCTGCTGCTGGGGATCGCCGGCCTGTGCTGGACTTTCTACACCTCGGGTTGGGCGGCGTTCGCCTCCTACCTGCCGGCGACCATGGCGGCGCGCGGGGAGGGGCTGGCACTGACCGCCCTGGCGATGACCATCGTCACCTGGGGCAACGTGCCGGGGACGCTGTTCGGCGGCGGACTGGTCGCCCGCGTGGGCGGATTCCGTATCTTCCTGGTGGGAACCGGCGCTCTGGTGATCGGCATGGCCGGATCGGCCGTGCTGGACTGGCCGGTGACCTGGGCGCTCCTGCTGGGCAGCCTGGGTGCGCTGCATCCCGGCGTGATCATGGCGGTCGGCACGCTGTCCGCGCGGTCGGAGAACCGCGCAGTCGGGATGGCGGTGTTCTATTCGCTGTACTACCTGGGCGGGACGCTCGGCCCCGCCGCCTGCGGCCGCGTTGCCGATCTCTATGGTGGGCCGGCAGGTGGCCTGCTCGGAGCGGCTGCGATCTCCGCCCTGGCATTGCCGGCATACCTCCTGCACAGGCGGCTGGCGCACCACGAAACGATGCTGGTCCGCGCCTGAGGATTATGACTTACCGACCTGGGACTTAACGACTTGGCAGGGTTTTGCCGCGATCCTGCCGGTATGTCCCTCGCCCTGCGCATCGTTTCGGCCATCGCACTGCTTGGCACAGCCCTGGCGATCCAGTTGGCCGGCGACTGCCTGGTCTCCTGGCATGCCGTCGAACGGGCTGCGTTGACGCGTCGCGCGGCCAATGCCAGCAGCAACATGCTGGACGCAGCCTCGGCCCTCGCCGCCGAACGCGGCCTGATGAACGGGTTGCTGGCGGCCCCGGCGGCCACGCCGCGTGCGACGCAGGAGGCGATTGCCACCCAGCGGGCCAAGGCGGACGTGGCGCTGCAGGCGGGAATGGGCGGTCTGGACGGGATCCCGGTCCTCGATCCGGGTGCGCTTGGCGCCGCGGTCGACGCCATGCATGCCGCTGCCGCTCGGGTGGACGCCTTGCGACGGGCCGCGGAGCAGGCCGTGCAGGGCACGGCGGTCGCCCCCACCCAGCCGGTCTGGTTCGCGGCGGCAACCGGCCAGATTGAGGCGGTGACGCGCATCCGGCGGCTGCTCGATGCCGCGGGCAATGAGGAGAGCGATGTCACGCGGCTGATCGCGGTACGCGATGCCCTGAGCGACATGGCGGAGTTCACCGGCCGGGAACGTGGCCGGATCAATGGCGTCATCGCCGCCAAGGCCAGGCTGGAACCGGCGGCCCTGCTGGAAATCGGGGCGTTGCGCGGCCGCGTGGACGCTGCATGGGGGCGTATCCAGGGACGGCTGGACGCGTTGCCGCCGGATGCGGCGGGGCCGGTACGGGCGGCCGGCGTCGCGACGTTCGAAACCTTCGCCGCCCAGCGCGGGCCGGTGTTCGAGGCTGCGGCCCGCGGGGCCGACTGGCCGATCTCCGCCCCCGGGTGGTTCGCCGCCGCCACCGCCGCGATCGACGCGGTGCATGTCGCGCAGGTCGCCGCCGGCGAGGCGCTCGACGCGACGACCCACAGTCGCGCACAGGCCGGCTGGCGGCGGTTTGCGGTTGCGGTCGGCTGGTGGATCGGCGCGCTGTGCGTGGTCGTGCTGACGGCCTGGTACGTCCGGTTCCGGGTGGTCCGCCCGCTCGATCAGGCGATCGGCTCGCTGCATGCCTTGACGGGAGGAGACCTGGACGTGGTGGTGCCGCCCGCACGCGGGCATGACGAAATCGGCCGGCTGTTGCGGGCAACGCATCGCTTCCAGGCGACTGCGCGGGCCCACCATGCGCTGGAAGAAAGCCAGGCCGAATTGCAACGCCAGGCCGACGCCGGCCGCGTGCAGGCGGTGCGCGATATCGGCGCGCTGATCGAGGAGGAGACCGGCCAGGCGGTGGGTGGTGTGGTTGGACTGGCCGAGCGGTTGGCGCAGATTTCGGCTGATGTCAGGCGGGATGCGACGGCGATTGCGGCGGCGGCACGGGTTTCGGCCGACACCGCAGCCGAGGGGCTGCGGGAGAGCGACGCGGCGGCAACCGCTGCCCATGGCTTGAACGATGCGATCCGAGATGTCGCGCAGCAGATGGACCACGCCGCCGCCACCACGCGCGGCGTGGTCAGCCGGACGACCGAGACTCGCGAGAGCTTCGCCGCGCTGTTCGCCAGCGTGACCGAGGTGCGCGAGGTCGCCCGCCTGATCGGCGACATCGCCGGCCGCACCAATCTTCTGGCGCTCAACGCAACGATCGAGGCCGCCCGTGCGGGCGAGGCCGGCAAGGGGTTTGCCGTGGTGGCGACGGAGGTGAAGAACCTCGCCAGCCAGACGGCCCAGAGCACCGAACACATTGCCGCGCGCGTCGGTGCCATCGACACCGCGGCACGCCGGGCGCAACAGGCGCTGGACGGCATCGTCGGTGCGGTCGACGCGCTGGATGCGATCGCCACCCAGGTGGCAGCGGCGGTCGAGGAACAATCGGCGGCGACCGGCCAGATCGCTGCGGCGGTGGAGGGCGCGTCGGTCGCAGCGCGGCGCACCGCCGAACAGGTGTCCGGGATGGCCGACCTGGCCACAAGCTGCTCCGACGGCGTGGCTGCGATGCAGGCTATCGGCACGCAGACGGTGCAGCAGATCAGCGGCTTGCAGAACGCCCTGGTGGCGATCCTCCGATCGCGGGTGGCGGAGCTGAACCGGCGCGACAGCGACCGCGTTCCGGTGGCGTTGCCGGCACGGTTGATCCATGCGGGCGGCACGACAACGGGACTGTTGCGCGACCTCTCGGCTGGCGGCGCGCGCTTTTCCGGCGCTGCCCTTGCGGCATCGACCGCCCAATTGCAGGCCGCCGGCCTGCCAAACGCAGCCGTGCGCGTGGTGGGGCGATCCGAGGATGCGTTGCACCTGGCATTCGCGTTCGCCTCGGACGACGAGCGGCACCGCATGGCCGAGGCGGTTGCACGACTGACGGCGGCCCCGGTCACGGCCCTCGCGGCCTGATCAGCGTCGCAGGGCCAGCACGCGGTCCTCGGCTTCCGCCGGGTCCATCGCAAGGGCCTGCGCGGCAAGCGCCTGCACAAACCCGGCGCGGGCCAGGATTCCCAACTCCTTGCGGTGGACCGCCTCGTCGGCGGTGTCTGCGGCCCGGAACGGGCCGATACGCCGGCGGCGCGCCAGGCTCAGGGCTGCTGCCAGTTCGGTGTCCGGATCATCGGGGGCCGCGCTGCGTGCCAGTTCCGTATCGACTCCTTTGGCCGCGAGATGCGCCGCGATGGCGCGGCGGGAGCGGCCGGCCCGGGTCAGGCTGCGCGCGCGGCTGGCGGCGAACTCGGCGTCGCTGACCGCGCCGGCCGCGGCGAGGCGGGCGACCACGGCGCCCGCAATGGCGCTGGCCGTGGCGGCCAGTTCCGCGACGGTTTCGCGGTCGGCGCCGACTTCTGCGGCGCGCGCCCATCGCTCGATCCGCCGCTGCAGCACGCGGCGCAAACCGGCCTCGGTCGCCGCATAGCGGGCGAGATGCGCCAGTGCCGCGTCACGCAGGGATGTCTCGTCGGGCGGCGGCCCAACAGGACGCGCGCCAACGGAATCGCCGGCGGGGTGATTGATGCGGGAAGCAGGGCGATGCGCCATGTCCGCACGATGCCATCCCGGCAGTACGGCGCAAGGCCGCATTGCGCGCCGGGCACAGCGGAATACGCGCTGCTTGTTTGACACCCGGCCAGCCGGCAGCCAATGTCCGCGGCTCCCCAGGAACCGCCCCGAATGATCGGGGCGGGAGATCCGTTTTGTGGGACGCCACTAACGAGGGTCAGAACCCCCGATGATTTCCGCTCTTCTGCCGAACTACGCGCGTGCCGACCTCGCTTTCGAGCGGGGCGAAGGTGCCTGGTTGTGGACGGTCGACGGGCGACGATTCCTCGATTTCGGGTCCGGCATCGCCACCGCGTCCCTCGGCCACGGCCATCCGCATCTCGTCAAGGCCATCGCCGACCAGGCGGCCAAGGTGATGCACACCTCGAACCTGTACCGCATTCCGCAGGCCGAACGGCTGGCCCAGCGGCTGGTAGAGGCGACGTTCGCCGACAGCGTGTTCTTCTGCAACTCGGGCGCGGAAGCGAACGAGGGCATGATCAAGATGATGCGCCGCGCAATGTCGGATGCCGGCAAGCCGGAGCGGTTCCGGCTGATCTGCTTCGAGGGCGCGTTCCACGGCCGCACGCTGGCGACGCTGGCAGCGACCGGAAACGCGAAATATTTGGAAGGCTTCGGCCCGGTGGTCGAGGGCTTCGATCACGTCCCGTTCAACAACATGAACGCGGTGCGCAACGCGATCGGGTCCGGGACCTGCGGCATCATCGTGGAACCGATCCAGGGCGAGGGCGGCGTGCGACCGGCCGACCTGCAGTTCCTGCGCGACCTGCGGGCTGTGTGCGACGAGTTCGGCATCATCCTCGGGATGGATGAGGTGCAATCCGGCATGGGCCGCACCGGCAAGCTGTTCGCGCATGAATGGGCCGGTATCACCCCGGACGTCATGTCGGCGGCCAAGGGCATCGGCGGCGGCTTCCCGCTGGGTGCCGTGCTGGCCAAGGAACAGTTCGCCAAGGCGCTCAAGCCCGGCACGCATGGCACCACGTTCGGCGGCAACCCGCTCGCCTGCGCCGCTGGCAACGCCGTGCTGGACGTGATCCTCGCGCCCGGCTTCCTGGAAGACGTCCAGCGCAAAGGCCGCAAGCTGCGATCCGAACTGGACGCTGTCGCACGTGAATTCCCGACCGTGTTCGCAGACGCGCGCGGCATGGGCCTTCTGCTCGGGCTCAAATGCGTGCTGCCGCAGGGGCAGGTGCAAGCGGCCTGCGTCGCCGAGGGGCTGATGGCAATCACCGCGGGCGACAACGTGCTGCGCCTGGCACCCCCGCTGGTCGTGACCGACAGCGATATCGAGCAAGGCGTGGCGATGCTGCGCCGTGCCGCCGCGACCTGTGCCGCCGAGGCACGGGCAGGCGCACGATGAGCGCGGCACTCCGGCGTCCCCGGAACGACACTGGCCGCGCCTCCGACATGGAGGCCGGCCCGCGGCACTTCCTTGATCTGCGCGATTTCGATACGGCGACCCTGCGCCAGATGCTGGACGTGGCATCCGGCTTCAAGCGAACGGGGGGCGTGACGTCGCGCCCACTCGCCGGCAAGACCCTGGCACTGATCTTCGAGAAGCCATCCACCCGCACCCGCGTCTCGTTCGAGGTCGGGATGCGGCAGTTGGGTGGCGACGTCGTCGTGTTGTCGGGTCGTGATATGCAGACCGGGCGCGGGGAAATTCCCGCCGATACCGCACGTGTGCTGTCGCGCTACGTCGATGCGATCGTGCTGCGCACCGACAACGTCTCGAAGCTGCATGAGCTGGCGGAGTTCGCCACCGTGCCGGTGATCAACGGCCTGACCGATACGTCGCACCCGTGCCAGCTGATGGCCGACGTGCTGACGTTCGAGGAGCATCGTGGCCCGATCGCCGGGCAAATCGTGGCTTGGTGCGGCGACGGCAACAACGTTGCGCGCAGCTGGATCGAGGCGGCGGTGCGTTTCGGCTTCACCCTGCGCCTCGCCACGCCCGACGCGCTGACGCCGCCCAAGGAGCTGCTGGACTGGGCGCGCGCCCAGGGCGGCAAGATCGAGCTGACCGACGATCCCGAGAAGGCTGTCGCCGGGGCGCGCTGCGTGGTGACCGATACCTGGGTCTCGATGTCGGACGATCCGCAGACCAGCCGGCACAACCTGCTGGCGCCGTACCGCGTGACGAGCGAGCTGATGGCAAAGGCCGCATCGGACGCGATCTTCATGCACTGCCTGCCCGTGCATCGCGGCGAGGAGGTCACCGCCGAGGTAATCGACGGTCCGCAATCCGTGGTGTTCGATGAGGCCGAGAACCGCCTGCACGCCCAGAAAGGCGTCCTGGCCTGGGCGCTCGGCGCCGCGCGCTAGCCGGGACGTCCGCGCCGGCTTATCCGTCGCTGACCGCGCGACGGATGAGCTGACCGCGCGACGGATGACTGCCTCCGGATAACCACACGACGGATGCCCTCGCCAGGATGAGCCCACCGCGGATGACCACTCCGCAACCGAGGGCACGCCGCGCTGCCGTGACTGCATGTCGGTGCGCATCCGGCACAGCGGGCCTTAGCGAATTCTCAATCAGCCACTCATACGATCGCCCGCGTGAACGACCGAAATGGGTTCGTGGGCATGCTGAACGAGCCGATCGAGCAAACCATCATCATCGCCGAAAATGATTCGATGGTGCGCGGCATCCTGCGTTCGATCCTGGAGCAGCCTGGGCGCGCGCTGCTGCTGGCCGCGGACGGCCATGAGGCGGTGCATTACGCCGAAACCGTGCAAGCGACCCTGGTCCTGCTGGACATGATGATGCCGCGGATGGGCGGGATCATCGCGTGCCAACAGATCCGGGAGCTGTCGAATTACAAAGATGTGCCGGTCGTCATCCTGACCGGATTCGACAGTGAGCGGGCCCGGCGGGATGCCCGTCGTGTCGGGGTGACCTCATTCTTCGTGAAGCCGTTCACGACCGACAACCTGCGGCGTGGCCTGGCGCCGCTGATCGCCACCGGGCAGGAGGCGATCACCCGTGCCGCGCTGCCGGGCTTAGCGGGCCCACGCTTCTAGCGGCGGCGCAGCCGGCTGTTGCGCCGTCTATGGCGCAGCGATCGAAACGTGATTCGGCACGCAGGGCAGGCGTCGGCGCAATACGGTCAGGGACGCCTCGGCGACGGCAACCAATGTCGCGGTCGCTTCGGACCGTTCGCCCAGATCATCCGCTTCCAGATGCTGATAGCGCTGCAGCGCTGTGGACAATGCCCTGAATCCGAGCAATCCCGCGGCCCCGACCGTGTCGTGCACGAGGTCGGCGAGCCCCTCGGCATCACGCTCGTCAGGGTGGCGCAGCAGGGCGATCAGATCGCAGATCCGACCGGACAGGGTGCGCAGATGGGCCTCCACGTTGTCGGCGCTCATACCTGCCGCCAGTTGGCTCAGCTGGGCTTCGTCGAGCAGCGGCAGGCCTTCCCGCACGGCCGGACCCGGACGTGGTGCCCCCGTCGCCGCCTGTACCGCCGCGAGGAGTTCGCCGGCATTGTAGGGCTTCGGCATCAGCAGGCTGATCTGCGCCTCATCGTAGCCGGCCTGCCGGGTGACGTGCATGTCGGCGGTCAGCAACAGGATCGGCGTGCGGCTGCGCAGGCCGTCCAATCCGCGGATGCGCCGCGCGGTCTCCAGCCCGTTCATGCGCGGCATGCGCATGTCCGTGACGACGATGTCGAAATCCTCGCTGGCAGCGATGTGCAGAGCCTCGGCTCCGTTCGCAGCGGTCGTCACCTGGTGGCCGGCAGCGCGCAGGAACGTGGTGGCGACGTCGCGGTTGGTGGCATCGTCCTCGGCCAGCAGGATCCGCAGCCGTTTGCCGGAGGCCGCCATTGCCGGTGCGGCTTCCGCGGGCGGCACCGTTGCCTCGGTGACGGGGATTTCCAGCCAGAACAGGCTGCCGCCACCCGGGTTGTCCTGGTACCCGATGACGCCGTTCATACGCCTGACCAGCCCCGCGGCGATCGAAAGCCCGATGCCCCAGCCGCTCACGTTGCGTTCGGTGTCGAGCCGGTCGAACGCCCGGAACAGACGGGCGCGCTTGGCTGGCGGAACCCCTGGGCCGGTATCGGCGACCTCGCACCGCAGGCGGATGGCAGTGCCGCTCAGCGTCAGCGTGACGCTGCCCCGTTCAGTGTATTTCACTGCGTTCGAGATGAGGTTTCCGAGCACTTGCTTGAGCTGGTTGGGGTCCAGATTGAGGCAGCGGGGCAGGTCGGCATCGACCTGACAGGTCAGAACCAGGCCCTGCCGGGCAGCCTCGGGCTGCATCAGGACACGGCATTGCGCCACCAGCAGGTCCGGATTGGTCGGCTCCGGATGCGGTGCGCTGAGCAGCAGGTCCGAGTGGGTGAAGTCGATCAACCGATCGATCACCATCCGCAGATGAGTGCCTGCGCTGGTCAGTGCCGCGAGTTGGCCGGCCTGTTCCGGCTGCAGGCCGGGCATGTCGGAGAGCATTTCGGCGTAGCCCAGCACGCTGGTCAGCGGCGTACGCAGTTCATGGCTGACCGTCGTGATGATGCGGGCTTTCTCGGCTTCCGCGTGGTGGACGGCAGCCTCGGCCCGGGCCTGCTCGACAGCGGCACGCCGGAACGCGCGAACCAGCGCGACATCCAACGCACCGAGCGCCAGCAGCACCGCAAGCAGTCCGCCGGCCTTGATCCACCATCCCTGGTAGATATCCTGGTCGGCGAGCCCGACGCTGACGACCAGCGGCAGTTCTCCCACCCGGTGCAGGGCGGTGGTGCGTGCGATCCGGTCGGGATCCACTGTCTCGATGTCCGGTGTGCCGGTGGCGAGGAAGCGGAACAACGGCGCGCCATGGGGCATCGTGCGGCCGATATCGTCCGGATTGAACGGCAGCCGCATCAGGATGACGCCGTCGGTGCGCATCAACGCGATGCTGCCATGCACGCCGAGGTCGAGCGAGGTGAACGCCTGCTGCACATAGGCGAGCCGCATGCTGCCGACCACCACGCCGGCGAAGCTGCCGTCCGGGTGGGTGCGCCGGCGTGCCAGCGGGACCGTCGCCGGCTGGCCGGGGCTGGTCAGGACAGGATGCCCGATGAACAGCTGGTCTTGCGGGTCCCGCCGCACCGCCTGGAAGTAGTCCCGCCCGGCGAAATTGGCCGGTCGCGGCGTCGGGGCCTGCAGGTCGGCGATGACGTCACCCGCTTCGTTCAGGACGTTCAGGAACCCGAACGGCACGGCGGCGGCGGTCCGGTCGAACAGGACCATCTGGCGCAGTTCCCCGGTCAGCTGCCACAACCCGGGCAGGTCCAGCCCGTGGGCCACGGCCTGCAGCGACAGGTCGTAGAGCGTGATGGTGCGCGTGATGTCCTGCGCGACGGCGGTCGCGATGTTCGCGGCCGCCCGATCAGCCCGGCGCGCGTCCTCGCGCCGGTCGGCCAGCAGCACCAGCCCGCAGAGTACCGCGATGCCCAGCGTCACGAGCACGCCGATCATCGGCAGCGGATGCGGCCGATGGCGTGGCAGGAGCGGGGACAGGAGGCCGAGCGGTCGCATGCGCGTGTCCTGATGAGGCGCGCAGGGTAGCGGGAGAATCTGACCAAGTGCTTAAGGCGGCAGGGCGACGACCGCGGGTCCGGTCCGCGCCGCCATGCCCGATTTCGGCAGCTGGATTGCTGCAAAGTGCTGCCGGGCGGGCCGCCCAGGTGCTTGCGCTTACGCGGAAAATACGTCATTTCTCCCATCGAGACACTTAGAACTGACGTCTCAGACATGACTCCAGCCATATGATCACTGCTGCACAGATCCGCGCCGCCCGTGCCCTGCTGGGAATCGACCAGCGTCGTCTGGCAGAGCTGTCCGCGCTGTCGCTGCCGACCATCCAGCGCATGGAAGCCAGCGACGGGGTCGTGCGCGGCAATGTCGACTCGCTGATGAAGCTCGTGGGTGCGCTGCAGGCCGCCGGGATCGAGCTGATTGGGGAGAGGGCGCCGAGCCCTTCCGGTGGACGCGGCGTACGGTTGGTTGCGGACCGGACTGCATGATTTCCCTCGTCGCGCTGTGCGTCCTGGCCCTGTTGGTCCTTGCCCTCCTGGGTGCGGTCACCGCGCTGATGCCGGTCGGCCGGGTTTTGGTCTACGGCGGCAGCCTCGTGCTGTGCCTGGTGCTCTTGGTCGCCGGCCTCGCCAGCCTCGACACCACCGTCCAGCGCGTCACCCTTCCGCTGGGGCTGCCGTGGATCGGGGCCCATTTGCGGCTGGATGCGCTGGCGGCCGGCTTCCTGGTGCTGATCGGGTTGGGAGGCGCCGGAGCGAGCCTGTTCGCCCTCGGCTACGGCCGGCATGAACACGCGCCGCAGCGGGTGTTGCCTTTCTATCCTGCCTTCCTCGCCGGCATGGTTCTCGTGGTGCTCGCGGACGATGCGTTCCTGTTCCTGTTCGCCTGGGAACTGATGTCACTCGCCTCCTGGGCGCTGGTGATGACCGACCATCAGGCCGAGGGCACCGCACGCGCCGGCTTCGTCTACCTGCTGATGGCAACGTTCAGCGGGCTGACGCTGTTGTTGGCGTTCGGATTGCTGGCCGGCGCGCAGGGCGGCTACGACTTCGCATCCATGCGCCAGGCGCATCCGACCGGCTTGCTGGCGGCCCTCGTGTTCGTGCTGGCGACGATCGGGGCCGGGTCCAAGGCGGGCCTCGTGCCGCTGCACGTCTGGCTGCCGCTCGCGCACCCGGCCGCGCCCAGCCACGTCTCCGCGCTGATGAGCGGCGTGATGACGAAGGTCGCGGTCTACGGCTTCATCCGCATCGTGTTCGACCTGATGGGCGGGCCGGTGTGGTGGCAGGCCGTCGTGGTCCTCGCGCTGGGTGGCGTCACCGCCGTGCTGGGCGTGCTGCAGGCGCTGATGGAGCACGACGTGAAGCGCCTGCTGGCCTGCTCCACGATCGAGAACGTGGGTATCATCTTCATCGGCCTCGGCCTCGCGATGGCGTTCCAGGTGAACGGCTTCATCGCCGGTGCGGCGCTCGCGATGACGGCGGCGCTGTTCCACGCGTTCAACCACACACTGTTCAAGAGCCTGCTGTTCTTCACCGCCGGATCGGTGCTGAGCGCGACCGGCACGCGCGACCTGGAGCGGCTGGGCGGCCTCATCCACCGGATGCCGCCCACCGCGGTCGTGGCGCTGGTGGGCTGCATGGCGATCTCCGCACTGCCGCCGCTGAACGGGTTCGCCTCGGAATGGCTGATCTTCCAGGCCGTGCTGCTGCGTCCCGACCTGCCGCAATGGGGCCTGAAGTTCATGCTGCCGGTGGATGGTGCGCTGCTCGCGTTGGCCGCGGCCCTGGCGGCGGCGTGCTTCGTGCGGCTGTTCGGGATCGGCTTCCTCGGCCGGCCGCGCAGCCCGGCAGCCGCCGAGGCGCAGGAGGTCGATCGGTTCTCGATCGCCGCCATGGCGGTGTTCGCAGCCCTTTGCTTACTGGCAGGACTGTTCCCCGGTGCCGCGATCGATGCCATCGCGCCGATCGTGGACCTGCTGCTCGCAGGCCGGATGCCGGTGCAGCTTGCCGATCCCTGGCTGACCATCGCACCGATCGCGGCCAGCCGCAGCTCCTACAACGGCCTGCTGGTGGCGACCTTCATCGTCGTGTCGACGACGATCGCCGCGGTGGGTATCCACCGGCTGGCGTCCAGAGCGGTCCGGCGCGCGCCGATCTGGGATTGCGGCTTCCCGGACGCGCGGCCGATCACGCAATACAGTGGCGCCAGCTTTGCCCAGCCGTTGCGCCGCATATTCGGCGCCGTGGTGTTCCGCGCGCACGAGACCGTCGACATGCCCGCGCCGGGGGAGACCCGTCCCGCCACGATCCGCAAGACCATCCATGATCCGGTCTGGGACGCACTCTACGCGCCGCTCGTCGGGCTGGTCACCTGGGCGGCCGAGGCGATGAACGTGCTGCAGTTCCTCACCATCCGCCGTTACCTGGCATTTGTGTTTGCGGCCCTGGTGGTCCTGCTGCTGGCGCTCACGCTATGGCAGTGACCGAGGCGACACTGGCCGAGGCGATGGCAGCGCTCGGTTCGCTCCTGGTCCAGTTCCTGCAAATGGCGCTGGTGCTGGCGCTGTCGCCGCTGCTGACCGGGGTGGTGCGCAAGGTCAAGGCCAGACTGCAACGGCGGCAGGGCGCCTCCGTGATCCAGCCCTATCGCGACCTGCGCCGCCTGATGGGCAAGGAGGTCGTGCTGGCCGACAACGCCTCCTGGTTGTTCCGCGTCGCGCCCTACTTCATCTTCGCGAGCACCTGGGTGGCGGCCACGCTGGTACCGACCTTCGCCACCGGCCTGCTGTTCTCCTGGTCCGGCGACCTGATCGTGATCACCGCGCTGGTGGGCAGCGCGCGCTTCGTCCAGGCGCTCGCCGGTATGGATATCGGCACCAGCTTCGGCGGCCTCGGCGCCTCGCGGGAGGTGATGATCGCCTCGCTCGCCGAACCGGCCATGATGATGATCGTATTCTGCGTGGCGCTGATCGCCGGCTGCACGCAATTGTCCACCATCGCCGGGTTCATGCTGTCGGAGGCCGTTGGCCTGCGCGTGTCGCTGGCCCTGGCACTGGTCGCGCTGATCATCGTGGCCGTTGCGGAAAACAGCCGCATCCCGGTCGACAACCCCGCCACGCACCTGGAGCTGACCATGGTGCATGAGGCGATGGTGCTGGAATACTCCGGTCGGCATCTGGCGATGATCGAGCTGGCATCCTCGGTGAAGCTGCTGCTCTACGTCTCGCTGATCGGCTGCATCTTCGTGCCGGTCGGCCTGGTGCACGGTTCTGCCCCCCGCGCTGCCTATGCCATCGGGATCGTGGCCTGGCTGGCCAAGCTGGCGGTCGGCGGCACGCTGCTGGCCGTGCTGGAAACCTCGGTCGCCAAGATGCGCGTGTTCCGTGTGCCCAACTTTCTCGGTGCGGCCCTGATGCTGGGACTGCTCGGCGTGCTCCTGCTGTTCGTTTCGCGAGGCATGTGACGCATGCACAGCCTGTCCTTCGACATCGCGCATATGCTGGCCGGCGGGCTGGTACTGGTGAGTTTCCTGATGCTCTACCAGGATCGGCTGTACGCGCTGCTGAATGTGCTGGCGCTGCACGCCCTAGTGCTGGCCCTCTCGGTGGCCTGGCAGGCGCATATCCAGGACGCGCCGCATCTCTACATCACTGCCGCCATCGCCCTCGGCTTCAAGGCCATCCTGATCCCCTGGGCCTTGCGCAAGATGGTCTTCCGCCTGGGCATCCACCGCGAGGTCGAGACCGTGGTCAGCATCGGGCTGACAATGCTGGCGGGCATGGCCCTTGTCGCGCTGTCGCTGCAGGTGATGCTGCCGGTGACCGCCCAGGCAGACCCAGTCGCGCGCGAGGATATCGCCCTGGCGCTGTCCGTGGTGCTGATCGGGCTGCTGATGATGGTCACCCGCCGCAACGCCGTCAGCCAGGTGGTCGGCTTCCTGTCGCTGGAGAACGGCATCATCTTCGCCGCCACCGGCGCCCGCGGCATGCCCCTGGTCGTGGAAATCAGCGTGGCCTTCTCCGTCCTGATCGCCTTCATCGTCGTGGGCATCTTCCTGTTCCGCATCCGCGAACGCTTCGACACCGTCGATGACGCCGCCCTGGACCAGTTCCGCGGGGGGCGTTCGTGATGGCGCGCGTTCCTGGGGCTTCGCCCCAGACCCCACCCGGGGCGCTGCCCCTGGACCCCGCCAGGGACACAGTCCCTGGACCCATTCTGTTGGTGTTCTCCGGGGTAGAGGGGCCAACACGGACCTTGGTCGGTCTGGATTGGCCCCTCTACCCCGGAGAACACCAATGGATCGGTTCCAAGGGCCGTCGCCCTTGGCGGGGGTCCAGGGGGCAGCGCCCCCTGGTGGGGTTCGGGGCGAAGCCCCGGGGACACACACCATGACAATCGATCCCGTGGAGCTGGTCCTGCTGGTGCCGTTGGTGGCGGCAGCGCTGCTGGTGGTGGTGCCGTCGTATCGGCTGGGGGCGGCGGGGAACATGCTGGCCTGCCTGGTCACGCTGGTCTGCGCCCTGATGCTGTTGGGCGATCGGCCGGTGCCTGGGCAGTATTTGCTGGTCGACGACCTGAACGTCGTATTCATCGTGCTGAACAGCTTCGTGGGCTTCACCACCAGCACGTTCAGCGCCTCCTACATCGCGCATGAGCTGGAGACCGGGCGCCTGACGCCGCGCCATTTGCGGTTTTACCACGCGATGTTCCAGCTGATGCTGTTCGGCATGAACCTGGCGCTGGTCGCCAACAACATCGGCCTGATGTGGGTGGCCGTGGAGCTCGCCACGCTCACCACCGTCGTCATGGTCGGCATCTACCGCACGCATGAGGCGCTGGAAGCCGCCTGGAAGTACTTCATCCTCGGCAGCGTCGGCATCGCGCTCGCGCTGTTCGGCACCATCCTGGTTTACATCGCCGCACGGCCCGTGGTGGGTGAGGGGATGGATGCGATGGTCTGGACCACCTTGATCGCCCATGCGCGCGACTTCGATCCGCCGTTGCTGAACATCGCCTTCATCTTCCTGCTGCTGGGCTATGGCACGAAGGTTGGCCTGGCCCCGCTGCATGCCTGGCTGCCCGACGCCCACGCCGAGGGCCCCACGCCGATCTCCGCCGTCCTGTCCGGCCTGCTGCTGAACGTGGCGCTGTACGCATTGCTGCGGTTCAAGATGCTGCTGGCGGCCAATCCCGACGCCATCGCGCCTGGCCCGCTGATGATCGCGCTCGGGCTGCTGTCGGTGATCTTTGCCGGGCTGATGCTGTATCGCCGTCGAGACATCAAGCGGCTGTTCGCCTATTCCTCGATCGAGCACATGGGCATCATCGTGTTCGCCTTCGGCATGGCCGGGCCGCTCGGGAATTTTGCGGGACTGCTGCAGATGACGATGCACAGCCTGACCAAGTCGGCGATCTTCTTCACCGTCGGCCATATCGCGCAGGTGAAGGGCACCCAGCGCATCGCGGAGATGGGTGGCCTGACCGAAACCCACCCCTTGCTTGGCTGGGGCCTCGTGGCGGGCGTGGCGGCGATCCTCGGCTTGCCGCCGTTCGGCGTGTTCACCAGCGAGTTCCTGGTCGTGACCTCCACCTTCGCTCGCGAGCCGGTGCTGGCGGTGCTGCTGGTGATCGGATTGCTGCTGGCGTTCGGCGCGCTGCTGCTGCGCCTGACCGATGTCGCGTTCGGGCCGGTGCGCGGGCCGATCGGGCCGGTGCATGCGTCGTATATCCCGCTGTTCGCCCATCTGCTGCTGGTGCTGATCGCCGGCATCTGGCTGCCGGGGCCGATGGTCGCCTGGTTCCAGCACGTCGCGGCCCTCCTCGGATGAGCGCGCTGGCCGCCCTGGTGGAAGCCGGCGCCCTGGCCGCCGCGCACCAGCCGTTCCCTTGCGTGGCGGTGGATGTGGCGACCTGGGAACAGGCGATCGACGGCCTCGTCGCCGGCGAAACCACGTTGCTAAGCGTGTGGGGCGATATCGGGCGCGTGCGGATGGCCCTGCTTGGTCCGGACAGCCCGGCCATCGCCGTGCTCAGCCTGGAATGCCCGGATGGACGCTATCCCTCGATCGCCCGTCTGCACCCGCCTGCCATCCGGCTGGAACGCGCCCTCCGCGACCTGTTCGGCCTGGAGCCGGCCGGGCTGCCGGACGCACGTCCCTGGCTCGACCACGGCCGCTGGGACGATGGCGCGCAATCGCCCGCCGCATCCTATCCGTTCCTGCCGGTGGAGGGCGAGGCGCTGCACCAGATCCCGGTCGGCCCCGTCCATGCCGGCATCATCGAGCCGGGCCATTTCCGCTTCACCTGCGACGGGGAGACCGTGGTGCGGCTGGAGCAGCGCCTCGGCTACACCCACAAGGGCGTCGACCGCCTGCTGGCCGGCGCGCCGCTGGCCCAGGCGGTTCGGCTGGCGGCGCGCGTGTCCGGCGACAGCACCGTCGCCTACAGCTGGGGGTTCGCCCGTGCGGTTGAGGCAGCGCTTGGCATCGCGCCCCCGCCGCGCGCGGTGTGGCTGCGTGCCGTCATGGCGGAACTGGAGCGGCTGGCCAATCACCTCGGCGATGTCGGCGGGGTCTGCAACGACGCCGCGTTCGCGCTGATGCTGGCGCATTGTGCGGTGCTGCGGGAACGTGTGCTGCGCACTTCCGCCACCTGCTTCGGGCACCGGCTGATGATGGACCGCATCGTGCCGGGCGGCGTGACGGTGGACCTCGACGGTGCCGGTCTGACGGCCCTGGCGACGATGACGGCGGAGATACGCCGGCGCTTTCCGCCGCTGGTGAAGCTGTATGACGATCTGGCATCGCTGCAGGACCGCACCGTTACCACTGGGCGGGTGAGCGCCGCGCTCGTCGCGCAGTTCGGCGCGGGTGGCTATGTGGGCCGGGCGTCGGGGCGGGATTTCGACGCGCGCCGCGTTCCTGGCTACGCGCCGTACGATGCACTGAGCTTCGAGGTGCCGGTGCTGCAGGAGGGCGACGTCAACGCCCGCATCTGGATCCGCATCCGCGAGATCGACCAGAGCCTGTCCGTGCTCGACCAGTTGCTGCGCGGCCTGCCGACCGGTCCGGTGCGCGTGCCGGTCGAGGACATCCGAACCGGCCCGACCGAGGCCCTGTCCCTGACGGAAGCGTTCCGCGGCGACCTGCTGGTCTGGGTGCAGCTCGATGCCGGGCGCGTGGCGCGATGCCATCTGCGCGACGCGTCCTGGTTCCAGTGGCCGCTGCTCGAAGCCGCGATCGAGGGCAACATCGTCGCGGACTTCCCGATCTGCAACAAAAGCTTCAACTGCTCGTATTCGGGGCACGATCTGTGACGTTTCGTTCGCCACGCGCTTCATCTCCCCCTCCCCTTGAGGGAGGGGGCTGGGGGGAGGGGGCCCATCGGCACCGGCGGCGGTTGTACGGACCCCTCCCCCCAACCCCCTCCCTCAAGGGGAGGGGGAGAATCACGATCTGCCCCGGACGTCCCCCATGCTGAATCACCTGCTGCAAGGCCTGCGTCGCCCGCTGACCGAAAAGCCGCCGCCGGCCGATCCGGAGCTCGCCGCCCTCGCAGCCACACTTGACGCTGCGGCGCAGCGCCGGCTCGGTCGCAGTCTGTCAATCCGCGCGGTCGATGCCGGATCGTGCAACGGGTGCGAGCTGGAGATCCATGCGCTGAACAATGCGTTCCACGACCTGGACCGGTTCGGACTGCGCTTCGTCGCCTCGCCGCGCCACGCCGATGTCCTGCTCGTCACCGGCCCGGTGACGAAGAACATGCGGGAGGCCCTGGAGCGCACCTGGCGCGCGACGCCCGATCCCAAATGGGTGGTGGCAGTCGGCGATTGCGGTGCCGACGGCGGCGTGTTCGCTGGCAGCTATGCCGTCGTGGGCGGTGTCTCGGCCGTTGTGCCGGTCGACCTGGTAATCCGCGGCTGCCCGCCCACGCCGGTGCAACTGCTGCAGGGATTGCTGTCGCTGCTGGGCGGGTAGGGCCGGGAGCCGTCAGCCTCCAGGCCAGGCCCCTTAAAACGCCAGCAGGTTGTCCCGCAGCTTGACGTGCTCGTAGTGCTTGCGCACGACGCCGCGTTTCTGCAGCGCCGGCACGAGCCCGTCGGCGATCTCGGAAATGTAGCGGCGGGTGAACTCCGGATCGGTCACCAGGAAGCCGTCCCCGCCGACCTCCGCCATGATGTCCGCCATCTGGGCCGCCACTTCATCCGGCGTGCCGACCAGGTCGGCGCCCTGAACCGAGCGGCCGGCGCGGATGATCTCGCGGGGAGTACGGCCGGAATATTGGGCGGCGGTCGTCTGGTGGCCGTTCGATGTCAGGACCGGCAGTTTCTCGTCCAGGTCGTATTTCGAGAAATCAATGCCGGTCAGGCGGGACATATGCGCCAGGTAGAAGTCCACATGCGTTTCGGCTTCGTGCACCCGCGCCTGTTGCCGCGCGATGGCCGTGTCGTGGAATTCGTCCACGATCGGCGCGACCAGGAACAGGATCTTGATGTGGTCGGGGTTGCGGCCGAACCCCGCGGCCTGCGCGCGAATATCGTCGCGGAATGCCTTCATCGCCGGCACGCTGTTCGCCGAGGAGATGATGGTTTCCGCCCAGCGTGCCGCGAAGGTGCGGCCGCGGGCAGACCCGCCGGCCTGGCAGATCACCGGATGGCCCTGCGGCGAGCGCGGCGCCGACAGCGGGCCGCGTGACCGGAAATATTTCCCTTCGTGGTGGACCGGATGGACCTTGGCGGGATCGGCAAAGATCTCCTGCTCCCGGTCGATCACCATTGCGTCGGCGTCCCAGGAATCCCACAGCTTCTGCACCAGCTCGACATATTCGTCCGCCATGTCGTAGCGCTCGTCGTGCGGGAACTGGCGCTCGTGGCCGAAATTCTGCGCCCCGCCATCGTTGCTGCCCGTCACCAGGTTCCAGCCGGAGCGCCCGTCGCTGACGTGATCCAGCGTGTTCGTCAGGCGCGCCAGCATGAACGGATTGTACTCAGTGGTGGACAGGGTTGTGATGATGCCGATGCGTGACGTCGCCTGCATCATGAACGGCGCGAGGACGGAGGGATCGAGCTTGGGTGAATCAACAGCGTAACGCAGATAGGTCTCGTGCGAGTTCTTGTAAGTGTAGGGGACGTTGCAGGAGTCTTCGATCATGACGTAATCGAAGGCGGCACGCTCCAGTTCTTTCGCCAGATGCACCAGCAGGTCGGGCTTGACCCAGTTCTGCGGGTCCGGCCCGCCCCAGGACTGACGCCATCCTTTCGGGCCGTAGCCTTTGGAGATGAACCAGGCGAGATGAAAGGGTCGTTTCGTCATCTGCACTCCACTTCGTCGTCTGCCGGGCGTTCCGGAGAAGCGGAACCCGGATCGGAATGGAGTGCGCGGCACGCAAGAAAGGTGCCATGATGTGGGTCTTATGGGCATGCAGCACGCCGGTCCGATGACCTACGCCGAATTCTGGCTGGTTTACCTGCGGGCTCACCGGCGCCCCGCCACCCGCATGCTGCATTTCGCCGGCACCTTACTCGCGCTGGCCTGCCTGGTGGCCGGCGCTGCGGTCGACTGGCGGATCCTGCCGGCGGCGCCGGTGGTCGGCTACGGCTTCGCCTAGACCGCGCATGCCGCGCTGGAGGGTAACCGCCCGCAGACCTTCGGCCATCCGGTCTGGTCGCTGGCGAGCGATGTCCGCATGCTGGTCCTGGCCCTCACCGGGCGCCTGCGCGTCCATCTGGACCGCGCCGGCGTGGTGTGACCGAAAATGCCCGGACCAGTGCCGACCGGATCGGCCTTGCCTCCCGGACGGCCGGTCCGCCTCCCGCCCCCCGGCTTGCCCTGAGCCGCCGTCCCGCTAGCATCTGCGCCCGACCGATCAGGGAGAGTGATGATCATGTGGGAACCCAGCCAGCGCTATCCGGACCCGTCCGTCCAGGTCATCGACCCGGCCTTCAACCAGTATCGCCTGCCATTGGCCTCGGTGGAGAAGCTCGCCGATGGCTGCCGCTGGTCGGAGGGCCCGGTGTATTTCGGCGACGGCCGCTACGTGCTCTGGAGCGACATCCCCAACGACCGCATCCTGAAATGGGAAGAGGAGACCGGCGCCGTCAGCGTGTTCCGCAAGACCTCCTGGAACGCCAACGGCAACACCCGCGACCGCCAGGGCCGCCTGGTCACCTGCGAGCATCGCGGCCGGCGGGTCACCCGGACGGAATATGACGGCACGATCACTGTGCTGATGGACAGCCACCAGGGCCGCCGGCTGAACTCGCCCAACGATCTGGTGGTGAAGTCCGACGGCTCGATCTGGTTCACCGACCCGGCGTTCGGCATCAGCGGCTATTATGAGGGCGAGAAGGCGCCGTCGGAGCTGCCGGCCGCGGTGTGGCGCATCGACGGCCAGACCGGCGAGGCCACGATGGTCGCCGACGATATCGAGGGCCCGAACGGCCTGGCGTTCTCGCCGGACGAGAAGATCCTCTACGTCGTTGCTTCGCGCGCCCAGCCGAACCGGCTGATCCGCGCGTTCGACGTGCTGGACAGCGGGCGGCTGGCCAACAACCGCGTGGTGATCGACGCCGAGACCGGGACGCCGGACGGATTCCGCGTCGATATCGACGGCAATCTGTGGTGCGGCTGGGGGATGGGCGATTCGGAGCTGGACGGGGTGCGCGTGTTCAACGCGGCGGGTGTGCCGATCGGGCACATCCAGTTGCCGGAGCGCTGCGCCAATCTCTGCTTTGGCGGACGGTGGCGGAATCGGCTGTTCATGGCCGCCAGCCACGGGCTGTACGCACTGTATGTGAACACCCAAGGAGCGCCGGGCGGCTGAACCGGAGCTGAAGGCGGGGGCAGCGGGCGGCCGCTGCCCCTCGCGCCGGCATCAATGGCCGATATAGTCCATCCGGCCGCCGTCCACAGCCAGCACCTGTGCAGTGATCCAGCCTGAATCGGGGGAGGCAAAAAACGCGACCGCGTTGGCGACGTCCTCCGGATCGCCGACCCGCCCCATCATCGCCTGCTCGGCGACCTGGCGGATGCGCGCCTGCCACTCCTCCTCGCTTTGGCCGCGCTGCACCATGTCGGTGCGGATGAAGCCGGGGGCGACCGCGTTCACCGTAATTCCGTGCGGCCCCAGTTCCAGCGCCGAGCGCAAGGTCAGCACGGCCAGTTCGGCTTTGGTGATGGCGTAAAACGCATTGCCGGGCATGGCGGTGCCGATCGCCGCGATTGACGTCACGTTGACGATCCGGCCGAACCGCTGCCGCCGCATGCCGCCCATCACGGCGCGGATGGTGTGGATCGCGCCGTCGACGTTCACCTGGCGCATGCGGGCCAGCTTCTCGGCGTCGTAGGTCTCGAGCGTCGCCGGGTGGGAGACGCCGGCATTGTTCACCAGGATCGAGACCGATCCGAACTCCGAGGCGATGCGGTCGACCATCCCCTCCACCGCCGCGTCATCGGAGACATCCGCCGGTTCGGCGATTGCGCGCCCGCCATGGGCGCGGATATCCGCCACCAGCGATTCAGCGGCATCCGCGCGAGTTGCGTAGTTGACGCATACCGCGGCTCCTTCGCGGGCCAGCCTCCTGGCGATCGCACGGCCGATGCCTCGCCCGCCTCCCGTCACCAACGCAACCTGTTCACGCCAACCCATGCCTGCAAGCTCCCCCGGAAAATCAGCACTGACGATACATTAACGCCGGTGGCCGTCTGGCATTGGTCAAATCGGGCGGACCCTCAAAGACGTCATCGTAGTGCAGGGTGACCGCATTTTCGCCTCCCGCATTCTTTGGGGAAAATGTCGAAGCCAAAATGCCGGTGGCGATTTCGAACAGGGCCGGCGCTGTTCGCCGGCGGCGCGTATGTCGGCCAGCTCTGGCTGTTCTGGTTTGCTCCGCTCCTCGCTGCTGCGCTTGCCGGACTGGTGGCGCAGTGGCTCTACGAGCCGGTCCTTGTTACCAAGAACGGGGTCGTCATGGAGGCCGAAACGCGGATTGGTTGAGCGGTAGCGCTCAACCCAGGCTGCCGGGGTCGTCGCGCCAGACGCTGGGTGGCAGCCGCAGATGGATCTCAGGCGGGCAGGCGGTGTGCGAAGCCGCCGGCCAGGTTAGATCGGTCAGGCGCTGATGGCGCGCCCGGCAGGCCAGGGCGGAGGTCGCGAGATCCGCACGTTCCTGATCGAGCGTATCAGTCATGCGTATCCCCTGGCTGCCCCAGCGGATCGTCGGTCGGCCGGAGCGTTCGCCAAGCCGGGGCCGGGATCGGTCCTACTCACCAGTGTCGCCGCTTGACGCAGGTCAAAGCGCGCCGCAAGCACCCACTGCTACATCTCTGTGAAGCTTCGCGGTCCACGATGAGAGGCCACCATGCAAGCTAAACCGGTCCGGCTGGAGCGCGCCGGCGACATCGCGCTCATCCTCATCGATCATCCGCCGGTCAATGCCCTCTGTGAGGCGGTCTGTACCGGCTTGCTGGGCGCGTTGGGCGACTTCGCCGCCGATTCGTCGCTGCATGGGGCCGTCATCGCCTGCGAGGGGCGCACCTTCGTGGCGGGCGCCGACATCCGCGACTTCGACACGCCGTCGCGCGCGGAACACCCGCTGAATGTCGCGCTGCGGGCGCTGGATGCCAGCCGCAAGCCGGTGGTGGCCGCGATCCACGGCACCGCGCTGGGGGGCGGGTTCGAGCTGGCATTGGCCTGCCATGCCAGGGTGATCGCACCGGACGGACATGTCGGGCTGCCGGAGGTGCGGATCGGGGTGATCCCCGGCGGCGGCGGGACGCAACGCCTGCCGCGGCTGGTCGGGCCGATGGCCGCGCTCGATATCATCACCACTGGCCGGCACGTCGGCGCCGGCGAGGCCATGGCGCTCGGGCTGGTCGACGAGATGGCCACCGATTTGCGCCGCGCGGCGATCGCGCGGGCGAAGCAGTTGGCCGATTCCGGCCAGACCCCGCGGGTCGCCGATCGCGGCATCCCCGCCTTCGACCGCGGCGCGTGGCAGGCGGCGGTGGCGCAGGCGAAGCGCCGTGCGCGCGGGGCGACCGCGCCGCTCTACGCCATCCAGGCGATCGAGACGGCGCTGACCGAACCGTTGCCGGAAGGGCTCGCGCGGGAGCATGCGTTGTTCCTGACGCTGCGCAACGGGCCGCAATCCAAAGCGCTGCGGCATCTGTTCCATGCCGAACGGGTCGCGGCACGCATGCCGGAGGGCACGCATGGCTGGCCGGTCCGCCGGGTCGGCGTGGTTGGCGGCGGCACCATGGGATCCGGCATCGCCATTGCCTTGGCCGATTCCGGGCTCGACGTGACGCTCGCCGAGATCGATCCCGAGGCCGCCAATGCCGCCTCCGACCGGGTCAGCGCGGTCTACGACCGCCAGTTGCGCGGCGCGCGGCTGAGCGAGGCGCTGCACCGTGAGCGCACCGGCCGCATCCGCACGGTCCACGAGCTGCATGCGCTGCGCGATGCCGACTTGGTGATCGAGGCCGTGGTCGAGGACATGGCAACCAAGAAAGCCGTCTTCCGTGCGCTGTCCGGCATCGTGCGGCGGGACGCAGTGCTGGCCAGCAACACCTCCTACCTCGACGTCAACGAGCTGGCCGATGTGGTGGACGCGCCCGAACGCGTGGTCGGTATGCACTTCTTCAGCCCCGCCCATGTCATGCGGTTGCTGGAGATCGTGAAGACAAGGCGCACCTGGCCGGAGGTGCTGGCAACTGCGCAGACGCTGGGCCGCCGGCTGGGCAAGGTCGGCGTGGTTGCGGGGGTGTGCGATGGCTTCATCGGCAACCGCATCCTGGCGAAATGGCGGGCCCAGGCGGAATACGCCCTGGAGGACGGCGCGACCGTGGCCGAGGTCGATGCCGCGCTGGAAGCCTACGGCATGGCGATGGGCATCTTCGCGGTATTCGACCTCGCGGGCCTGGACGTCGACTGGGCCATGCGCAAGCGCCGTGCGGCGCACCAGGACAAACGGGAGCGCGTGGTGCCGGTGTTCGACCAGATCTGCCAGCTGGGGCGGTTCGGCCAGAAGACCGGCCGCGGCTTCTACCTGTACCAGGATGGCAATCGCGTCGTCGATCCGGAGGTGACGGCGTTGGTCGAGGCCGCCTCGGCCGCCCGCGGCATCGTCCGCGCGCCCGTCCCACCCGAGGCGATCCAGCAGCGTGTGCATGCGGCGATGGTCAATGAGGCCGCCCAGGTGCTCGCCGACGGGATTGCCGCGCGGCCGTCGGACATCGACCTGGTGCTGGTGCACGGCTACGGCTACCCCGCCTGGCGCGGCGGTCCGCTGCATGAGGCGGACACGATCGGCATTCCCGAGATGCTGAAGCGGGTGGAGGCGCTGCACGCGGCCTCGGGCGTCGGCTGGGAACCGGCCGCCCTGTTGCGCGAGATGGCGACGATGGGCAAGAGTTTCGCCGATCTCAACCGATGAGGTGACCATGGACCGGTTGCTGGCGGGCTACCGGCGCTTTCGCGATGAGCAATGGCCGGAGCGGCGGCGCCTGTTCGAGGTGCTGGCGGACCGGGGGCAATCGCCGCAGGCCATGGTGGTGGCCTGTGCCGACAGCCGGGTCGATCCCGGTATGATCTTCGACACCGGCCCCGGCGAGCTGTTCGTGGTGCGCAACGTGGCCGGCCTGGTGCCGCCCTATGCGCCTGATACCGCCTATCACGGCACCAGCGCCGGGCTGGAGTTCGCGGTACGCGTGCTGCAGGTGCGCGACCTGATCGTGATGGGCCACGGGTTGTGCGGCGGCGTTAGCGGCCTGCTGCACGGCGTGCCGCCCGAGGCCTCGGATTTCGTTGGCCCCTGGATCGAGATCGCAGCCCCGGCGCGCGCGGTCGCCCTGGCCTGCGACTGCGAGGACGACCAGCAGCTTTGCGCGGAGCACGAGGTCATCAAGCTTTCACTCCGCAATCTGCGCAGCTTCCCCTGGATCGCCGAACGCGAGGCCGCCGGGAAGCTGAGGTTGCATGGCGCGCATTTCGACGTACGCTTCGGCCAGTTGAGCCTGCTGGACAAGGAAGGCACGTTCGAAACGGTCGCCGAGGACTAGCCAAACTGCCGAGCCGGCGCCGGAATGAGAGCGGAAAACCCACGACCACAACGGATAACACACAACAGGGAGGCCGCCATGAAGGTCGGCATGTTCATCAATACCCAGTTTCCCGAGGGCGACTCAGTCGCCGCGCGGGTGCCGGAACTCGTCGAGCAGGTGCGCGTCGCCCGCCAGTCCGGGTTCAAATCACTGCTCTTCCCGCACCACTACCTGACCGCGCCGCTGCAGATGCTGCAGATCGTGCCGATGATGGCCTACCTGCTGCGCGAGGCGCAGGGCATGACGATCGGCGGCAACATCCTGCTGCTGCCGTTGCTGAACCCCACCCATGTGGCCGAGGAAGCCGCGACGCTGGACGTGCTGAGCGGGGGGAACTACGTCCTCGGCGTCGGCCTGGGCTACCGCGAGGGCGAGTTCGACGCGTTCGGCGTCTCGCTGAAGGAGCGGTCGGCCCGCTTCACCGAGAGCATCGCCCTGATGCGCCAGCTCTGGACGCAGGAGCGGGTGACCTTCCAGGGCAAGTTCTATGCGGTGAAGGACCACGGCATCAGCCTGAAGCCGACGCGCCCCGGCGGGCCGCCGGTCTGGGTCGCCGGCCTGGTGGAGGCCGCGGTGAAGCGTGCCGCCCGCATCGGCGATGCCTGGCTGATCGCCAACGCCACCACGCTGGGCGCCACCGAACCGCTGATGAAGCTCTACCGCGAGACCCTGGCCGGCCTGGGCAAGCAGGTGACCGAGTTCCCGATCGCGCGGGAATGCTATGTCGGCGCCAGCCACGCCACGGCAATGGACGAGTGCCGCGCCGCACTGGAATACAAGTACAACTCCTACGCCGCCTGGGGCATGGAAAGCCCGACTGCGCACATGTCGTTCGAGGAGATGGCGAAAGACCGCTTCATCATCGGCGACAAGGTCTCGGTGAAGGAAGAGATCGCCCGTTGGACCGAGACCCTCGGCGTCAACCATTTCAGCATGCGGGTGCAATGGCCCGGCCTGGAGCAGGAGAAGGTGCTGGGCTCGATCCGCCGCCTGGGCGAGATCCTCGGGTGACTGAAGGACCTGCCGGCCCGCCCCCACTGCCCCCTCTCCCCTCGAGGGAGAGGGCTGGGGTGAGGGGGCCTGCCGTGACCCGGCACAGCCGCCCAACCATCCCTCAACGGGAGGAGCCGGAGCGTTCACCTCCAACCGCCAGCGCCCCCCAGGACAGCACCCGCGCGATCCGCAGGGCGATGACCGGCAGCGGCGCCAGGTCCATCGCCCGGTACTGCGGGTAGCGCGCCCGTAGCCGCTCCTGCGCCGCATCGTGCTCCGCGCCGGCAACCAGCACCTCGGCCGGTCCGCGCAGCATCACCCAGGCGAGGCGCGTCCAGTCCTCATCCCACCGGTCCACCGTCACCGCCACCTGCGGGTTTCCCGCGATATTGCGCAGCCGCTTGAGCGGCACGTCCTGGCGCTTCGGCTTCTCGTCCACCGTGATGTAGAGCGATCCTCCGTCCACCGCGTAGCACACCGGCACCAGGTGCGGCGCGCCCCCGGCATCGACCGTGGCAAGGTGCCCGACCCGGCCGGCCTCCAGGAATTGGCGTTGCGCATCGTTCAGCATGCGGGGCAGCATAGCCGCCCGAAAGCCGGTGTCGAACAAGAGCAACGACCAAGCCGGTGTCAGGACCAGGGAAGGAAACCACCATGGCCGAAAGTGCCACGCTCGCGCGTCCGGCGACGACCGAACTGCCGATGACGCCGCCGCAGATCCTCGGGCCGTTCTATCCGTTCATGCACAAGCCGGTGGAAACCGGCGACCTGACCAGCGGCGGCCGCGCGGTGGGGACGACGCTGCACCTGTCCGGCCGCGTCGTCACCAAGGCCGGCGTGCCGGTCGCGGGTGCCCGCGTGGAAATCTGGCAGGCCAACGCGCATGGCCGCTACGCCCATCCGAACGACGACAGCGTGCAGCCGCTCGACAGCAATTTCAACGGGTTCGCCGTGGTGACGACCGGTCTCGACGGCGGCTACGCGTTCCGGACGATCCGCCCCTCGGCCTACCAGGTTAGCCCCGAACGGTGGCGGCCGGCGCATATCCACTTCAGCGTCACCGGGAAGACGGAACAGCTCGTCACGCAGATGTATTTCAAGGGCGAGCGCTACAACGAGACCGATTCCTGGCTCAACAGCGCCGCCCGCAAGGAAGCGCTGATCGTCGATCCGCGGCCCAGGGCGGACGAGCCGAACGCGTTGGAGGTCACGTTCGACATCGTCCTGATGAAAGGCTGAGCGCGGTCAGCCGGCGAAGGCGCGCGCCACCGCCAGCAGGTCGAGGTCGGTCCCGCGCGCCCCCACGATCGACAGGCCGACCGGCGCCCCGTCCGCCGTCCTGCCCGGCAGGTTCACCTGCGGCGAGCCAGTCAGGCCGCCCACGCAGGTCAGGCAGGAGATCCGCTCCCGCATGAACGCCAGCGTGCTGATGGATTGGCCGAGCAGCGGGGCGGGGAAGGGGGTGGTGGGAAGGGCGAGGATGGTGCCGGGCGGCAGCAGCAGGCGCAGCCGGGCGCGGGCTTCTTCGCGCATCAGGGCGGCGCGGGTGCGTTCGGCGTCGGTGATCTGCGAACCCAGGGTCAGGCCGCGGGCGACGGCGAAGGCGAAGCGCGGGTTATAGGCGTCGATCCAGGGCTGGAAGGTGCGCCAGGCCTCGGAGGATTGCAGGCAGCGTTGGGCGCCTTGCCAGACCGAAAGGCCCTGTGGCGCCAGGGTTTCGTCGCGGCGCGTGCCGATCAGCGCGGCGAGGCGGGTGAGGGCGGGTTGCAGCGCCTCGGCGACCGCCGGATCTGCAAAGCCGAATGCGTCGGTGGCGACCAGCAGCGTGGTCGGCAGCGTGGCGGGGAGGGCGCCGCCGAACAGCGTCTCCCCAACGCGCGCGAAGGTCGTTGCGTCGCGGGCGAACCAGCCGACGGTGTCCGAGGACGGCGCCTGGACAGTAATGCCGCTGAAGTCGATCCGGCCATGGGTGGGGCGGATGCCGTATAGCCCGCTGAAGCTGGCCGGCACGCGCACAGAGCCGCCGGTGTCGGTGCCGAGGGCGAAATCGCATACGCCGCCGGCGACGGCGCTGGCGGAGCCGGACGAGGAACCGCCCGGCACCCGGTCCGGTGCGGCGGGGTTGCGGGGGGTGCCGAAGAACGGGTTCTCGCCCAGGATGCCGAGGGACACCTCGTCGGTGGCGGTCTTGCCGATGACCGAGGCACCGGCGGCCAACATGCGCTCGACCACCCAGGCGTGACGGGTCGGCACGGGATGGGCGCGCTCCCAATCCGGGTTGCCGCCGCCGGTCGGCCAGCCGGCGATGTCGATCAGGTCCTTGACCGCAAAGGTCTTGCCCGCAAGCGGGCCGCTCGGGGTGCCGGCAAGCTTGCAGCGCGGGCCAGGGACGAAGGCGTTCAGCGGATTATCGGACATGCAAAAAATACCTTTCTCCCCCTCCCCCCTGCCTTGGTCCGCTCTGCGGCCCAAGCCCTGCCCTCAAGGGGAGGGGGAGAAAAGGCGGGCGCTTTACTGCACCAGCGTGCGCGCCGAGGCCACCGCCCAGGATAGCGTCGCCACGTCCCCCGGCCCCACCGGGCTGCGATAGAAATCATGGTCCGCCATCAGCGCCGCGGCCTCCACGCCATCGTCCGTGGTGACCGCCACCCGCACCACCGGCCCCTGGTACTCGACCGCCGCCACCCGCCCGGTCAACCGAGGCCCGTCGCCATCAGCCCCCAGCGTGCAATGGTCCGCCCGCACCGCGATCATCCCGCTCTGCCAGGGCAGCACATTGTGGCCGCCGATGAAGCGGGCGATGAACGCGCTCGCCGGTTCCTCGAAAACTGTCCGCGGCGTGCCGGACTGACGGATGTGCCCGTCTTCCATCACCACCATCAGGTCGGCCAGCGCCAGTGCCTCCTCCTGGCTGTGGGTCACGTGGATGAAGCTGATCCCCAGCTCGCGCTGCAACCGCTTCAGCTCCTCCCGCATCCGCACCCGCAGGAACGGGTCGAGCGCTGACAGTGGCTCATCCAGCAGCAGCACCCGAGGCCGCGTCACCAGCGCGCGGGCCAGCGCGATGCGCTGCTGCTGGCCGCCCGACAACTGCGCCGGCAGCCGCAGCGCGTAGTCCGACATATGCACCAGTGCCAGATATTCCCGCGCCTTGGCG
Source organism: Acetobacteraceae bacterium (assembly GCA_031291795.1). Lineage (GTDB taxonomy): Bacteria > Pseudomonadota > Alphaproteobacteria > Acetobacterales > Acetobacteraceae > Rhodopila. The sequence continues at coordinate 36,162 of JARLIJ010000387.1, forward strand.
TGCCGCTCCTTCTTCGACACGCCGCGCATCTTCATGCTGAACGCCACGTTGTCGAGGCAGTTCAAATGCGGGAACAGCGCATAGCTCTGGAACATCATCGCCGTGCCGCGCCGCGCCGGCGGCAGGTCGGAGACGTTGACGTCGTGGATCAGGATATCGCCCTCGCTGATCGCCTCATGCCCCGCGATCATCCGCAGCGTCGAGGTCTTGCCGCAGCCGGACGGCCCCAGCAGGCAGCAATAGCTCGACTGCGGGATGCGCAGCGAGATGCCGTCGACCGCGACCGTGGTCCCGTAGCGCTTCGTCACCTTCACCAGCTCGACGTCGTAGCGGTGGTCCATGGTCAGCCTTCCTTTGGTGCGGCTAAGCCGCGGCGGCGCTGCATGCGCAGTACCACGACCAGCGTCACGCCGATCGCCAGGAACGACATGGCAGTCGTGACCGTGCCGATCGCGAACAGCGTGGGCGAGGTGGCGGACGAGATCAGCGCGTAGATCTCCAGCGGCAGCGTGTTGTTCGGCCCGATCGCCAGCGTCGTGCGGGCGTATTCGTCATAGGACAGCGTGAACGCGCCCATCGCCACGCCGATGATCCCCGGCAGCAGGATCGGCAGCGTCACATGGCGCAGCCGCTGCCAGGCACTGGCGCCGAGGTCGGTGGCGGCTTCCTCCCAGGCACGGTTGAAGCGGTTGACCACGGCGAACATCGCGAACAGCCCGAACGGCAGCGTCCAGGTCAACTGCGCGCCCAGCGCCGAGGTGAACATGCCGGTATCGATCCCCAAAAACTTGAACCCCAGCCCGATCCCGAACCCCACCAGCAGGCTCGGCATCACCAGAGAGGCGACCGCGAGGTAGAAGATCACCCCAGAACCGGGGAAATTCCGCCGGAATCCCAGGCCGGCCGCGACCGAGAACACCACGGTCAGCAGGCTCACGACCGAGGCCAGCATGATCGAGCGCTCGAACGCCACGGGGATATTGGCCATCTGGCCAGCCTGCAGGATGCCCTGGAACCAGGTCAGCGAGACGCCCACCATGGGGAAGGTGACGCCGCCATTCGGCCCCTGGAAGGACAGCACGTAGATCACCAGCATCGGGCCGTAGAGGAACAGCAGGAACAGCGCGAACAGCCCGCCCAGGGCGTAGAAGGTCCAGGGGCGGCTGCCGTCGGTGGCGCGGGGGGCTCCGGCGAGCATCTAGTTCACCAGCTCCTTGCGGACATCGACCACCCGCATCATGCAGGCCACCATGATGGCGACGAACACCACCAGCACCATGGCGTTGGCCGAGGCCGGCGGGTACTGCATCGCCTGGATCTCGGTCGACAGCATCGAGACGATGGACGCGCTCTGCCCGCCGCTCATCTGCCGGACCACGAAGTAATCGCCCATCACCTGGGTGAACACCAGGATCGAGCCCAGCGCGATGCCGGTCTTGGACAGCGGGATGACGACATTGACCATGGTCTGCCAGCGGCTGGCGCCAGAATCGCGGGCGGCTTCCATCAGCGCCGGGTCAATCTTGGCGAGCGAGTTGGCGATCGGCCCGATCATCAGCAGCGTGAACAGATGCACGTAGGTGACGATCACGGCGAAGTCGGAGAACAGCAGAAATTCCAGCGGCTTGGAGGTGATCCCCAAATCCATCAGGATCTGGTTGAACGCCCCGTTGCGGCCCAGGAAGGGGATCCAGGCAATGGTTCGGATGATGCCGGAGGTCCAGAACGGGATCGCGCACAGCAGGAACAGCACGGTCCGCACCATCGCCGTGCGGATGTGGAAGACCAGGAAATACGCAACGTTGAAGCCCAGGAACAGCGTGATCGCCCAGACGATGAAGGCGAACTTCAGCGAACTGACATAGACCCGCCAGGTCGCCGGCGTGGTCAGCAGGTCGTGGTAGTTGTCCAGCATGAATGCCGGGTAGATGCCGACCCGGTCGTAGTCGAAGAAGCTGACCACCAGGAACAGGACAGTCGGCAGCGCGAACAGCACGATCAGGATCAGCGCGAGTGGCCCGACTTGGATCCAGGACACCGCCCAGGACGGCAGGCGCAGGCGCGGCAGCTCACGCGGGGATGCCGCGCCCCGCCGGCCGATCGCCTGCAGCAGCGAGGTCATCGCCGCCCCAAGGGCCGCTCCCGGGGCCGCCCGCCGGTCAAGCCGCCACCTTCAGCGCGTCGCGGCAGCGCATCAGCGGCATGATGCGGGTGCCGAACTGCTCCATCCCGATGACGAAGTCGTCGAACGTCATCATCACGCCGCGCACGCCGGGGACGGTGGACAGCTCGTCCAGCATCTTCGCGACGGTGGCATACGACCCGACCAGCACGCCCTGGTTGGTCGGCAGCTTGTCGGTCCCCAGGATCTTCCGCCGGTTCGGCTGGGAGTAGGGGTCCTTGCTCGGGTCGTCCTCGGCCTGTGCGTCGCGATAGGCCAGCGCTTCCAGGTCCGTGCCGGCCTTGTAGTGCTCCCACTTGGCGTTCGCCCCCGCGTCGGTCTCGTCGGCGATCACCATGGTCAGGATCAGTGCACCGCAATCCCGCCCGGTCTGCTTGTTGGCCTCGACCAGGCGTGCGACGGAAGGACCGACCGCAAGCGGCTGATTGTAACCGAAACTGGCGCAGAAATTGTAGTCGGCGTGCTGCGCCGCATAGCGCGTACCGGCATCGCTCTGGGCGGCGCAGATGATCGGGATCTTGCCGGTCGGCATCGGCAGGCAGCGGCAATCGTCCATCTGGAAGAAGTCGCCCTTGAAGTCCGACTGCCCGCTCTCCCATAGCTGCTTCATGATGGTCACGTATTCGGCGCAGTAGTCGTAGCGGCGCTTGTAGTGCTCCGACCCCGGCCAAATGCCCATCTGGGTGTATTCGCGGCGCTGCCAGCCGGAGATGATGTTCACCCCGAACCG
>JARLIJ010000388.1 GCA_031291795.1 Acetobacteraceae bacterium
CCCCCGCCCACCCGGCCCGCACCGCCCCCCCCCACCGCCCCCCCCCGGGCCCCGCCCATGACGGGGGGACGGTCAAGCCCAACGCCCCTACGCCAACGGCCCCCCCCCCGCCCCCCCCCCCCCCCCCCCCCCCCCCCCCGCGCCCCCCCCCCCCATGACGCTGGGACGGTCAATGCCAAAGGCCGTTGGTGTAAGGCCGGGTCCGGTACGGTCCGCCATCACGCGTCCTTGCGGACGTTCCAGAACAGCGCGAATCCGTTCAGCACGCCGCTCAGCCGCGTGTTGTAGGCGGTCGCCTGGAAGAACTGCCCGAGTGGAAGGTAGGGCATCGCCTCGAAGGCGGTGGCCTGGATGTCGCGGGCGATCTTCTGCTGGGCGGGCAGGTCGGGCGCGTCGAACCAGGCCTGCCGCAGCGCTTCCAGGTTCGGGATGTCCGGCCAGCCGATCCAGGCGTTGGTGCCATTGGCGCGCAGCGCGATTTCGCCGGCCGGGTTCAGCATGTCGGTGCCGGCCCAGGCGGTGCAGAACGCGCTCCAGCCGCCCTGCTCCACCGGCTCCTTCTTCACGCGGCGCTCATTCACCGTGCCCCAATCGGTCGCGACGTAATCGACGTTCATGCCGGCTTGCTGCAGCGTGTCGGCCACCACGTCCGCCATCGCCTTCAGCAACGGGAAATCGACGGCGGCGAGCAGCACGACTTTCTCGCCCTTGTAGCCGGCGGCCTGCAGGTCGGCCTTGACGCGGCCGTAGTCGCGCGGACCGGTCAGCGCCGAGAGGCCGACATCGCTCGCCATCGGGGTGCCGGGGCAGAAAAAGCCGGTGGGGGTGTGCCACATGGCCGTGTCGTCGGTGGCGACCGCGGTCATGACGTCGGCCTGGTTCACCGCCCCCAGCAGCGCGCGGCGGATGGCCGGGTTGTTGAACGGCGGCTGGAGACAGTTGAACCGCATCATCGCCATCTGGCCGGACGGGTCCTGCACCGAAACCTTCAGGTTCCTGGCGCGCCGGAGCAGCGGAAGCAGGTCGGCATTGGCGTAGTCCCACCAGTCCTGCTCACCGTCCTGCAGCGCCGAGGACGCGGTGGCGGCGTCCGAAATGGTGGTCCACTCGACCCGGTCGACGTTCACGACCTTGGGGCCGGCGGTCCAGTCCGGCGTGCCGCCGGTCCTCGGCACGTAGTCGGCGAACTTCTCGTAGACGACGCGGGCGCCCGGCACGCGCTCATCGGCGAGGAAGCGGAACGGCCCGCTGCCCACCATCTCGGTGACCTGGGTGAACGGGTCGATCCTGGCTAGCCGCTCCGGCATCATCGGACACATCAACGAGGGCGACTTGCCCAGCGCGTCCGGCAGCAGGGGGAACGGTTTGGTCAGGCGAAACTGGATGGTCCTGTCGTCGGGTGCGGAGAGTTCGTCGGTGACGGCGAGCAGCGCCTGGCCAAACGCGTCGCGCTTGCCCCAGCGCTGGATGGACGCCACGCAGTCCCGCGCCAGCACGCGCTCGCCGTCGTGGAATTTCAGCCCGTCGCGCAGAGTAAGCTGCCACAGCTTGCCGTCGTTCTCGACGATGTGGCCGGCGACCATCTGCGGCGAGACCTTGTAGGTGCTATCCTGGCCGTACAGCGTGTCAAAGACCATGAACCCGTGGTTGCGGGTGATATAGGCGGTGGTCCAGATCGGATCGAGCACCGCCAGGTCCGCATGCGGGATGAACTTCAGCACGCGGTTGCCCCCGTTGCTGCCCTGCGCGCGGCCGACGGCCGGCATGGCGAGTCTTGCCGCGGTGGCGGCGAGGAACGTACGGCGCTTCATCGTGTCGCTTCCCTTGGTTCGACCGAGGGGGCGGAAACTAGTCGTGGCGCAGGAGGAAGGAAATGACGTGCTAGCCCCGTCGGCAGGCGGGCCTCGCACGCCTTCGCCGCATCCGAAGCCGCCTCAGTGCCCCGCGTGGCTGCCGGAGAAATCGGGTGCCGCCAGGCCCGAGGCGCCGAGTTGTTCGACCAGCGCCGCCTTCAGGCGCTCCAGGCCCGCATCGGTCTTCGCCTCGCAGCGTGCCACCAGCACCGCCTGCGTGTTGGACGCCCGCAGCAGCCACCAGCCGTCATCGGTCAGCACCCGCACGCCGTCCGTCTCCGACACATTGGCGCCGGATTTTCGCAGCCGCGCGGCCACTTCCTCGATCACCGCGAACTTGCGCCGATCATCGCAGTCGAAGCGCAGTTCCGGCGTGTTGATCACCTGGGGCAGCGCCGCGCGCACCGCCGACAAAGGGCCGTCCATCCGCGCCACGATCCCCAGCGTGCGCACCGCGGCGTACAACGCATCGTCGAAGCCGTACCAGCGGTCGGCGAAGAAGATATGGCCCGACATCTCGCCGGCCAGCGGAGACCCGGTCTCGGCCATCTTCGCCTTGATCAGGCTGTGGCCGGTCTTCCACATCAGCGGCGAGCCGCCCGCGCGGCCGATCTCGTCGAACAGCACCTGGCTGGCCTTCACGTCGGCGATGATCGTGGCGCGGGGGTGCGTCTTCAGCACATCGCGTGCCAGCACCACCATCAACTGGTCGCCGAACAGGATCTCGCCGGTGTCGTCCACCAGCCCGATCCGGTCGGCGTCGCCGTCGAACGCCACGCCGATATCGGCCTTTTCCGCATGCACCCGGGCGATCAGTTCCTCGAGGTTCTTCGGCACCGTCGGGTCGGGGTGGTGGGCCGGGAAATTGCCGTCGATGGCGCCATTCAGCACGATGTGCTCACCCGGGAGGGTGGCCACCAGTTTCGTCAGCACGTCGCCTGCGGCGCCGTTGCCGTTGTCCCAGACCACCTTGAGCATCCGGTCGCCGCCATCCCAGTCGGTCAGCAGCCGCGCCACGTAGTCGTTCGCGATGTCGATCGTGCGCTGGGAGCCCGCCGCCTCCGCCACCACGTCGCCGGCCGCGGACAGCTCGCCCAGCGTGCGGATCTGCGCGCCGAAGAACGGCTTGCGCCCGAGCATCATCTTGAAGCCGTTGTAGTTCGGCGGGTTGTGGCTGCCGGTAACCATGACCGCACCGTCGGTCTTCTGCGTGGTCGCGGTGTAGTACAGCATCGGCGTCGGGCCGAGGCCGATCCGAATGGCCTCCATCCCGCTGGCCATCAGCCCCTTCACCAGGGACGCCTCCAGCTCGGGGCTGGACAGCCGCCCGTCATAGCCCACGGCGACGGTTTTTCCGCCGGCGCGGGCCACGATCGAGCCGAAGACACGGCCTATGGCGAACGCATCCGCCGGCTGCAGCGTCTGACCGACGATGCCGCGGATGTCGTATTCCCGAAGCGAGGTGGGGTCGAAGCGATGGGAGAACGCCATAGGTCCGGTCACTCTGTCACATGTAGGTCTTCAGGAAGGCACGCACGGCGTCGGCCAGATCGGGACGTTTCAGCGCGAACGCGATCTGCGCCTCCAGGAACCCGATTTTGTCGCCGCAATCGAAGCGACGCCCCTCGAAGCGCAGGCCGTGGAACGGCTGGTTGCCGATCAGCTTGGCCATGCCGTCGGTGAGCTGGACCTCGTTGCCGGCCCCGCGCTCCATCTTGGCCAGGTGACCGATCACCTCGGGCATCAGCACGTAGCGGCCGATGATCGACAGATTGGATGGGGCATCCTTGGGGGCCGGCTTCTCGACCAGCCCCTTCACCTCGACCAGCCGGCCGTCATCCTTGCCGATCTGGAGGATGCCGTAGCGGTTGGTATGCTCGCGCGGCACCTCGGTGACGGCGACCACGTTGCCGCCGGTGTCGCGGTAGGCGTCGGCGAGCTGGCGCAGGCAGGGGGTATCAGCCAGCACCAGGTCGTCCGGCAGCAGAATGGCAAACGGGTCGTCGCCGATGAAGGCGCGGGCGCACCAGATGGCGTGCCCCAGGCCCAGCGGCACCTGCTGGCGCACCGTCACGATCGAACCGGGCTCGCTCTGGGTGCCCTCCAGCAGCGCCAGCGCTTCGACCTTGTTGCGCTCGCGCAGGGTTGCCTCCAGCTCGAAGGCGATGTCGAAATGCTCCACCAGCGCGGTCTTGCCGCGGCCGGTGACCATACAAAATTGTTCGATTCCGGCGGCGCGGGCTTCCTCCACCGCATACTGAATCAGCGGCTTGTCGACCACCGGGAGCATCTCCTTGGCGGTCGCCTTGGTTGCGGGCAGAAAACGCGTGCCGAGCCCGGCGACGGGCAGAACGGCCTTTCGCAGCGGTTTTATCACGAATGCGCTCCGGGTTGAATGCGCCGCGGGAGAGATCACGGCCGACAGGCGGAAATGTGGCGGGTCCCCACGTTACCATCGCCTCACGTGGACGCGAGGTTAATCACGTACCCGCGTTCGGTTCATCTGCGGTTGTGCAGGCCCAGCAGCACGTCACGCGCCTGGTTGATGCGGGTGGCCAGCCAGTCGGAGCCACCGCTGTCGGGATGGACGCCGCGCATCAGGCGGCGATGCGCGGCACGAATGTCGGCCTCCGAGGCCCCCGGCGCCAGGCCGAGGATTTCATAGGCCTCGGTTCGGCTCATCGGCCCGGTGTTGCGCGGGGGGCCGCCCGGCGGCGACGCGCCAGGCGCAGGCGGATGGATGCCCTTCCATTGCTGCCAGAGCAGCGGGCCGAACATCACGAGCGCGCCGATCGCGATGCCGCCGCGGCCGGTGAGGATCAGCATCAGCGCCAGCGACAGGCCGCCCAGCGCGGCGAGCCAGGCCAGCAGCGACTTGATGGTGGGGACCGAGGCGCGCTCGAACGCCCGCAGCCCGCCCAGGAACACGAACAGGACCGCGCCGCCAAGGATCAGCCAGAGCATGGCTGGCCGGTGGTTGCGATGACCGAGGCACGGCTGCCGGCGCGCACCTGCGGCATCACCGCCCGTCCTGCTGCGCGTCCGCCAGCGCCTGCGCCTCCAGCACCGCCAGCGCGCTCAGGTTCAGGATCCCCCGCGCCGTCACACTCGGCACCACCACGTGGATCGGCTTGGACATGCCCAACAGGATCGGCCCGATCGGCAGGGCATCGGCCGCCGCTTTAAGCAGGTTGAACGCGATGTTCGCGGCATCCAGGTTGGGCATGATCAGCAGATTCGCCGTGCCCGTCAGCTTGCTGTCCGGCACCGCGCGGTTGCGGATCGCCTCCACCAGGGCCGCGTCGGCATGCATCTCGCCGTCGATCTCCAGCCTGGGTTCGCGGGCACGGATCATCGCCAGCGCACGGCGCATCTTGCGGGCCGATTCGCTGTCCGACGCGCCAAAGCTGGAATGCGACAACAGCGCGGCCTTGGGCGTGATGCCGAAGCCGCGCACCGCCTCGGCCGCCAGCATCGTCATCTCGGTGATCTGCTCCGCCGTGGGATCGATGACCATGTAGGTGTCGCAGAGGAAGATCACGCCGGTCTGAAGGATAAGGCAGGACAGCGCATAGACCCGCCCGACATCCGGCCGCCGCGCAATGATCGGCAGGATGTACTGGATCTGTCGCCACCAGGCCCCGGTGCCGCCGCAGATCGCCGCATCCGCCTGGCCCGAATGCAGTAGCATGGCAGCCGCCACGGACACCCGGGTCGATACCCGCCGCGCCGCCGGCTCCGGCGGCGTGCCGCGCCGCCCGGACAGCAACTGGTATTGCGGCACCAACGGCGCGAACACGTCGTGGTCGCGCATCGGATCGAGCACCTGGACCGTGCCGTCGAGGTCGAGCCGCAGCCCCATCTCCTTGATCTTCCGCGCGATCGTGTCGCGGTTGCCGAGCAGGATGGGCTGGGCGATGCCGTCGTCGACCAGGGTCTGGGCGGCGCGTAGCACGCGCTCGTCCTCCCCCTCGGCGTAGACGATGCGCTTGGGATCGGCCTTCGCGGCCTCGAACACCGGGCGCATGAGCTGGCCGGAGCGGAACACGAAGCGCTCCAGCTCGCGGCGATAGACGTCGAAATCGTGGATCGGCCGGCGCGCCACGCCGCTCTCCATCGCGGCACGCGCCACGGCTGGCGCGATTTCCAGGATCAGCCGCGGGTCGAACGGCTTGGGGATGATGTAGTCCGGGCCGAACACCGGGGCGGCACCGCCATAGGCCGCCGCAACCACCTCGCTCGCCTCGACGCGCGCCAGCTTGGCGATCGCCTCGACCGCGGCGATCTCCATCTCCCGGTTGATCGTGGTGGCGGAGACGTCCAGCGCACCGCGGAAGATGAAGGGGAAGCACAGGACGTTGTTGACCTGGTTGGCATAGTCGCTCCGCCCGGTCGCCATGATCGCGTCCGGCCGGATTGCCGAGACCAGTTCGGGCAGAATCTCCGGCTCCGGGTTGGCCAGCGCCAGGATCATCGGCCGGTCGCCCATGGAGGCGAGCCATTCTTGCTTGAGCACCCGCGGCGCCGACAGACCGAGGAAGATGTCGGTGCCCGGCAAAGCGTCCTCAAGCGTCGTGGCATTGGTCTCGCGGGCGTAGCGCGCCATGTTGGGCAACATGCCGGTGCGGTCGGTGCGGATCACGCCCTTGATGTCCGTGAGCGTCACGTTCTCCGGCCGAAGCCCCATGGAGACCAGCAGATCGACGCAGGCCAGCGCCGCCGCGCCCGCGCCCGAGGTGACCAGTTTCGCGTCGCTGAGCGCCTTGCCCTGCAGCAGCAGGCCGTTGCGGATGGCGGCCGCGACCGTGATGGCCGTGCCGTGCTGGTCGTCGTGGAACACCGGGATATTCATCCGGGCGCGCAACTCGGCCTCGATGGCGAAGCACTCGGGGGCCTTGATGTCTTCCAGGTTGATCGCGCCGAAGGTTGGCTCCAGGGCCGCGACGACGTTGCAGAACAGGGTGGGGTCGGTGGCGTCGACCTCGATGTCGAACACGTCGATACCGGCGAATTTCTTGAACAGGACGGCCTTGCCCTCCATCACCGGCTTGCCGGCGAGGGCGCCGATGTTACCCAGGCCCAGGACGGCGGTGCCGTTGGAGATCACCCCCACCAGGTTGCCGCGGGTGGTGTAGTCGTAGGCGGCGTCGGGGTCGGCCTTGATCGCCTCGCAGGCGGCGGCGACGCCGGGCGTATAGGCCAGCCCCAGATCGCGCTGGGTGGCCATCCGCTTGGTCGGTTCGACCGAGAGTTTCCCAGGGCGCGGCAGCCGATGGTAGTCCAGGGCCGCCTTGCGGAAGTCTTCGTCCATGGCCGATCCGTCCTGTCAGTCGCGTGCCGCAGAATGGGGCAGTCGCGTGCCGCAGAATGGTCGGCCGCGCGCAGGCTGGCAACGCGGGAGGTGCGAAGGGCCGCGTTCCGTCGGGACGAGCGGCTGTCGTCAGGCCGGCCGCGCCGGGTTCGGCTGCTCGAAGCTGATGCGCAGCCGCATACCGGTGGCTTCGGCAAAGCGCTCCAACGTGCGCATGCTGGGGCGGAGGCGTCCGCTCTCCATGCGTTCGACGGCGGCCGGGGTCAGGCCGATGGCCTGCGCCACCTCGTCCCGGGTCATCCCCGCCCCGGCTCGGGCCTTGCCGAGGGCAGCGGCAAGGGTCAGCGCCGGTTCGGACTTGTCCGCCGCGGCGGGATGCACCGGCGGTGCCCCGGTCGTCGCCACCGCATCGGCTCCTCCGGTCACAGCGATTCCGTTACCGGGCGTGGACCTGCGGCCAAGCCAATGCGAGGCCTGTCGGCTGGTTTTCGAGGCGATATACACCACGAGGACGGACCGGCAGCCGGCCGTGACATAGGCCACGCGCGGGATGGCTCCCCGTCCGGTCATCTGCGTCTCCCCCAGACCCGCCGGGTGAACGCCGGCGCCCAGGCAGGGCACCGGCGGGTCAGACCCCATCCTATCGCGATCGCGATGTCGCACGATCGCAATTTCCGTTTGGCGGCAAAGGGTCGGCGGCACCAACCATCAGGTCCGGCCGTTGCGCCGACCGGCTGGCCTCTTAGCTGCCGGCAAACCCCGCATCTGCGGATTTCCGGACGCGTGCGATGCGGGGCAGGATAAAGCGGACCGACATGTCGTGCAGCTCCGCCGACATGCTGGTGCATGCGTCCTCCGCCACGATCACCTCGTAGCCGTGCTGCCAGGCCTCACGCGCGGTCGATTCCACACCGAAATTGGTGGCGATCCCGCCGAGCACGATGGTCCGCACACCGCGGCGGCGAAGCTGGAGATCGAGCTCCGTGCCGTGAAAGGCACCCCAATTGCGCTTGGTGATGAGGATGTCCTTGGGTTGGGCAAGCCCGTCCGCCAGCACGCTCCAGCCGGCGGGCAAGCCACCTGGCGGCCGGGTCAGCGGCTGATCCACCGGCTGGCGGGGCGCATCGGCGAAGTCCTCGGCGAACGCGACCCGGACCAGGACGACCGGCGCACCGGCCTGGCGGAACCGTTCGGCCAGGACCTTGGCGTTCGCCAGCACCTCCGCACCGGAGCGCGGGGCAAGCGGCATCCCGACGATGCCGTTCTGCAGGTCGATGAGGACGAGGGCGGTTGTCCGGGGGTCGAGGTCAGGCATTGCGGGTTCCTTCACGGCTGCCGGTCCCCGCCAGGCGCTGCCGGAGGCAGGGTGACGGGGCGCCGGCGGGATGTTATGCGAGGATAAATTCGCATAACGGATAAGTTGAGGATGTCCTCGCAAAAGTCAACGGCGGCGGTGGAACCGAAGCGGCAGCGCGGTCGGCTTCGCGTCGCCGCGATCATTGATGCCGCCGCCGCCGTGTTCGCCGAGAAAGGCTATGACGCGGCGACGATGACCGAGATCGCGGCGCGGGCGGACACGGCCATCGGGTCGCTCTACCGGTTCTTCCCGACCAAGGAGGTGCTGGCAGACGCCCTGCTGGCCCGCTACGTCGAGCTGCTCATGGCGGGGCTGGATGCAATCGAGGCCGCTGCGGCGCGGCTCTCGCGGCCGGCGCTGGCGGATGCGTTCGTCGACCTGATGCTTGGCCTGCAGGCGAACCGGGCGGCCGCGGTGGCGCTCGTCGATACCCGCAGCGATGCCGCCGACAAGACCTCGCTGCTACGTGCTGCCACGCGGCGGCGGATCGCGGCGATCCTGGCTTCCGCGACCGGCGCCCGGCCAACGGCGAAGGCCGAGGCCACGGCGGTGCTGCTGCTGCACCTTCTGAAGTTCCTGCCGATGCTGGACAGGGAGGAACCGGCCGACCGGGAGGGGCTGGTGGCGGAACTGCGCGGCCTGGTCCGGCTCTACGTGTCCGCCGCCGCCGGCCCCGGCGCGGACTGACGCGGCATGGGCCACGGCGCCAGGGCCGGCCGTCCGGACGCACACCCGGCATTGCCTCGGAAGCGGGAACAGAATTGTCGAGGAAGCGGGAACGGACAGGTGCGCGGCCGGCTCCAGCGGACTAAATACCCGACGAGGACCGAGGCCGGACGGTCAACCGCGAACGGCCCCGACCGAAAATGGCCTCGCCCGAAACCGGACTCGGGGGCCCTGCAGGAGTTGAAATTGGTGCGGTCGAGAAGACTCGAACTTCCACGAGGTTGCCCCCACAAGCACCTCAAGCTTGCGCGTCTACCATTCCGCCACGACCGCACCGGCCGGCAGGCGGCGGGGTATAGCGGATGAACGACGCGCCTTCAATCGCCTTTGATGCGCCCGAATGGCGGATCGGCGAGGGCCTGACACCCTACCCCGATGCGCTCGCCCTGATGCGGGAGCGCGCGGGGGCCATTCGCGCCGGCACCGCGGGGGAACTGGTCTGGCTGGTCGAGCATCCGCCGCTCTACACCGCCGGCACCTCCGCGCGGCCCGAGGAACTGACCGACCCGACCCGATTCCCCACGTTCGATGCGGGCCGCGGCGGGCAATGGACCTATCACGGCCCCGGCCAGCGCACGGCCTATGTGATGCTCGACCTGGCACGTCCGCACGGGCGCGTGCCGGCGCATGACATCCGCTGCTATGTCAACGGGTTGGAGGAATGGCTGATCCGCACCCTCGACCGCTTCAACGTGAAGGGCGAGCGGCGGGAGGGCCGGGTCGGCATCTGGGTCGCGGACAGCGCCACCGGCACCGAGGCCAAGATCGGCGCGATCGGCGTGCGTGTGACCCGCTGGGTGAGCTGGCACGGCGTCGCGCTGAACGTCGAGCCGGACCTGTCGCATTTCTCCGGAATCGTGCCCTGCGGCATCCGCCAGCACGGCGTCACCAGCCTGGCGGCCCTTGGGATTCCGGTCACGATGGCCGAGGCGGACTCGGCGTTACGGGCGGCCTGGGACGAAGTGTTCGGATCGCTTGCCGAACCGGCGGGATGCGCGATGCAGGCGTAGCTGGCCGCTTCTCCCCCTCCCCTTGAGGGAGGGGGATATTATAGTGGGGACAACAGACCGAACCCAGGCCCACATCCCCACACAGACAGCAACCCAAAACTGCTCTCGAAAACAAAAAAACCAAAACCAGCCCGAACCC
>JARLIJ010000389.1 GCA_031291795.1 Acetobacteraceae bacterium
GCGTACCCGATGCCCGAACGCCAGACAGCGGCGAGCGGATGCGCGCTGGCGAATCGTCAATCGCCAATCATACCAGCCGGCAAATGTACTGACCGTTCGGCATGGCACTACCCCACGTCATCCTCGCGCTTGGCGCGAGGATGACGGTGGGGGGTAGCAGCGTGCCGAACGGTCAATACAGTTGCCGGTTGGTATCATTCCCTTGACCCTGGCCGCGAGCGCTTCCAACGCGAATGGCTTGGTCATGACTTCCATCCCCGCCGCCATCCCCTACCACTGCATATGGGAGATCGCGTCCTCCACCGGCCAGCTCGACACCCGCATCACCCCGTCCAGCGGCTGGTCCATCTCCAGGATCAGGAAGACCGACCCGCCGATTGCCAACGAGCAGAACAGGAACATCGCGACCACGGACCCATTGCGTGGCGCGTTCAGCCCGAAGCTGACGAAGATCACGGTCACCCAGGACACCAGGACGCCGAGCACGACGCGCTGCACGGTGGGGCCCTGCTGGTTGATCAGCAGCCAGCGCTGGCGCAGCAGGCCCATGGTGATCTCTCCGGCATGGTCCTGCAGCGATGCCTGCGCCTTGTCGGCGGGCGTCAGTGCGCGGATCGTTTCGCGCACGTGCTCCAGCAACTGCCGCGCCGTCTCGTCCTCCAGCCGTGCCGTGGGTTGCCCGTCGGGGGGCCAGCCGTCCCGCAGGAACCGCTGGGTGTAGCTGGCCAGCACATCACGCGGGGCCTTTGCCGCGCCGCCGTAGTCGCGCAGCACCTCGTTCAGCAGGGAGAGTTCGGCGGCGTAGTTGCGCACCGCCTGGTCGGTCGCGTCATAGGACGACTTGGCGGTGGCGATCAGCAGCCCGAGCACGAGGGAGGCCAGCACCGAGAGCATGCCGGTGCCCAGCCGGATGACGTCCTGCGTCTCCCTGGTCATGTGCGAGGCCGGCAGGACCCGGTGGAGGCCCATCCCGACCAGGCCGCCGGCGAAGATGCAGGCGGACACCAGCAGGCTGACGATGATGACGGTCATTGCACGGCCATACAAATCGTCTCCCGGCCGGAGCGACCGTACCGGTCAACAATAGCGGGGCGGGGCATCGCCCGCCACGCGTCACGTCGCGCCTGCGGACGCGGGCCGCGGGCCTTGCGGGTTCGGACGCCGTTTGCAGTCCGTGGCACCGCAAGCCTTGGGCGGAGCGCGTGGATCCTCGGACTCAGCGCGGGGATGACACGGGGCGGCACCGACGCGCCCCGGGACTGACCGCCAACCCGACGGCCGGCGGCATCCCGGGCGGCGGTGCCCCGGGGGGCAATGTCCTGGGGGGGCAATGTCCTGGTGGTCGATGTCCTGGGCGTCGATGTCCTGGGGGTCGCGCTATTTGTGCACCGCCACCTTGGCCTGGTGCTTGGCGATCCGGGCGGCTTCCTCGGCGGCCGCGGCGGCCTTGCGTTCGGCGATCACCTCGGCGTGGTGGCGGTAGATATCCAGCGCCTCCATGGTGTGCCGGTTGGCTGCGGTATCCGCCTCGGCCGCCGCGACGGCGAGGTGTTCGGCCTTTTCGAAATTGCCGGAGGCGCACTGTTTCGCCGCCTCGTGGTGCATCTTGGCAATCGCCTCGTAATGGTGCGCAGCGTCCTCGTGGTGCTTTGCTGCCGATGCCTTGATGTCGTCCATTGCACTTTTCTCCTTGTCTGGTGGCCCGCGCCGCGGTGGCGGGGCTACGCATACCTCCCAAAGATGGGGTGCCGGCGGCCGCCTTCCCATGGTTCCGGCCCAAGATTGCGCCGCCCGCGTCAAGCGCGGGCCCGACCGTTGCAAGACTGCCGATCCGGCTGCGGCGCGTCCCGCCGGCGCGTCAAGCGGCGATGGTCCTTGGCCACATGATTGGCCGTCGCCGCCCATCGGGCGAAAATTTTGCTTGCCCAGGCGGAGTGAAGGCCCCGGCCACGGCGTGCCTCACAACCGGCCTGAATGATCCACAACCACAGGCTGTATTTCAACGTATGCGTGTGGGCCGCCTCCGCGGTAGAATCGCAACCCCCGAAGCGCTTGCATGAATTTGCCGCCACGCCGCAGGGCCTGAGCGGCCTTAACGCCTTTCACGGCAAAAGAAACATGTCGCATGCCGGATGGGATCGCTCCCATCGTCCCGCCACGCGAAATTCGTCTCGCCGGTTCCGGCTGACCGCGCCAGGGATCCAGCGGGGCGGGATTATCCCGTCCCGCCGGCCCATCCGTTAATTCGTCCCTGACACGGAACAGGCCACAAAAAGTGCCCTTTTTGTGTCGGCCTCAGTCGGCGTCGACCGTCTCTTCCGCCCGATCCTTGCGGGCGCGGATCCGCGTCAAGGCTTTCTCGACGTGCTGGCTGAACACGTATTCCGCCGGCCGCTGCTGGTCGATCGGGACGTCCGGCGCCATCGCCCCCTCGGTCCGGATGCCGCGCAGCAGCTGTGCCGCCGCGCGCCACGGCTTGCGCACCGTCTCGGCCACCGCGGTCGCCTCGTAGCCCGAGTGGACCATGCAGTCGGCGCATTTCTCGTAGTTGCCGGTGCCGTAGCGGTCCCAGTCGGTGGTCTCCATCAGCTCCTTGAACGTCTTGGCGTAACCCTCGCCCAGCAAGTAGCAGGGCCGCTGCCAGCCGAAATAGGTGCGGGTGGGGTTGCCCCAGGGCGTGCAATGGAAGGTCTGGTTGCCCGCCAGGAAGTCCAGGAACATGGAGGACTGGTTGAACGCCCACTTGCCCTTCCACTTCCCCTTGCCCTGGAGGCGGAAGATGCCCCGGAACAGCTCCTTGGTCTTGTTGCGATTGAGGAAATGCTGCTGGTCCGCCGCCCGCTCATTGGCATAGCCCGGCGAGACCGAGATCCCGTCGACCCCCATCGCCATCACGTCGTCGAAGAACGCCGCGGTCTTGTCGGGTTCGGCGGTGTTGAACAGCGTGGCGTTGATGATGGTGCGGAAGCCGCGCTGCTTGGCGGCGGCGATCGCCGCCACGGCACGGTCGTACACGCCGGTCTGGCAGACCGAGATATCGTGCTCCTCGCGCGCGCCATCCAGGTGGACAGACCAGGAAAACCAGGGGCTTGGCTCAAAAAGATGCATCTTCTTCTCAAGCAGCAGGGCGTTCGTGCAGACGATCACGAACTTCTTGCGCGCGATGATGCCCTGGACGACCTGGTCGATCTCCTTGTGCAGCAGCGGCTCGCCGCCGGCGATCACCACGACAGGCGCGCCGCACTCATCGACCGCCTCCAGGCACTCGGCGACGGACAGGCGCTGATTGAGGATTTCAGCCGGATAATCGATCTTGCCGCAGCCGGCGCAGGCCAGGTTGCAGCGGAACAGCGGCTCCAGCATCAGCACCAGGGGGTAGCGCTTGCGCCCGAGCAGATGCTGCTTCACGACATAGGCCCCGACGCGGAGCGCCTGGTTCAGGGGGAC
>JARLIJ010000390.1 GCA_031291795.1 Acetobacteraceae bacterium
GATCATCGCGTGGCCGGTGAGACACTCATCGTTGAGCTGTCGCCAAACGGCGTGGTCGAGGCCTTCCTGGCCCCGTGGCGTCCGCCGATCCTGGAAGCCCATACCGGACGGATAGACTTCGGATGGCGCCCGGTGGAGCTTTGTCGATTCGATTCCGACACAGCAGCGGACATACTGGTTCGCTATGTCGATCGTATCACCGCGCGATACGGCGCGACCTGGCAAAGGACGCCGGTGCCAGCGTCGGCAAGACCGGTTGGGGAAGGCGCCTTCTGAGGCTGCACGGTGCGCTCTAGCTGAACGCGCGCCGCAGTTCCCGCTTCAGCAGCTTGCCCGCTGTGTTGCGCGGCAACGCGGCCACGAACACAACGCGCTTGGGCAGCTTGAACGGCGCCAGATGCGCGCGGGCATGCGCGATCAGCGTCGCCTCGTCGGCGTCCTGGCCGGGGCGCAGCACAACAAACGCCGTCACCGCCTCGATCCATCGGTCGTCGGGCAGGCCCACCACCGCCACTTCCGACACCGCGGCGTGGGTGAACAGCACTTCCTCCACCTCGCGGCTTGCCACCAGCACGCCGCCGGTGTTGATCACGTCCCGGATGCGGTCGACGATGTAGAGATAACCCTGCGCATCGAAGAACCCGACATCGCCGGAATGAAACCATCCACCGGCGAACGCCGCCGCGGTTTCCTCCGGCTTGTCCCAATAGCCGGTCAGCAACTGTGGGGACCGGTGCACGATCTCGCCATGCGCGCCCGGCAGCACGTCGTGCATGTCCGCATCGACGACGCGTGTTTCCACGTTCAGCACCGGGCGCCCGCACGACGCCGGGCGTGCATCGTGTTCCTCCGGCCGCAGGATGGTTGCAACCGGTGTGATCTCGGTCTGGCCATAGGCATTGAACGGCCGCGCCTTCGGCAACCGCGCGCGCAGCTCATGCAAGACCGGCACCGGCATGATCGAGGCGCCGTAATACACTTTCTCCAGCGAGCCCAGGTCGCGCGCGGCGAAATCCGGATGCCGCAGCAGGCTGATCCACACCGTGGGCGGCGCGAAGAACGAGGTGATCCGCTCGCGTTCGATCAGTTCCAGCACCTGCGCCGGCGCTGGCGCTTCGATCAGGAACGTGCATCCGCCCACCAGCAACTGGGGCATGGTGAAGGCGTGCATCTGCGCCGTGTGATACAGCGGCAGAGCGGCCAGTGCGCGGTCCGTCTCGGCATAATCCATGGCGTGGATGCAGGAATAATACTGCGCCAGCATCGCGCGGTGCGTCATCATCGCACCCTTCGGCGCGGCGGTGGTGCCGGAGGTGTAGACGATCTGCGCCAGCGAATCTTCATGCAGCGGCGGATCGACGCCGACCGGTGCCGATGCATCGCGCGCGATCGCCGGCAGGTCCTCGATCCGACCGCGAAATTCGACGGCGATGCCTGCAAGGTTGGTATCCAGCGCCGCCGCCGTCAGCACCAGCCGCGCGCCGGATTGCCGGACGATATACGCCAGTTCCTCGCCGGTCAGCGCGTAGTTCACCGGCACATGCACGAACCCGCCGCGCACGCATCCCAGCCACGCAATGAAATACGCGTCGGAGTTCCTGCCATACGCCGCAACCCGATCCCCCGGACGCAGCCCGAGATCGGCAAACCGTCGCGCGATGCGATCCGCTGCGGCATCGAGATCCGCAAAACTCCAGCGCTGGTCTCCAAATACCAGCGCTATGGCATCACGTTCCCGCCGCGCTGTGCGGTGCAGCGCATCGCCGACCGTGTTGCGGCGCGCGCGCGCGATCGGATCGCCCATGGTCAGTCCGCAGCCTCGGCCTCGATCTCCACCACCCAGCGCGGGTCGGCGAGGCCCGCGACGAACAGCAGCGTCGAGGCCGGCGCGTGATCCCCCAGCACCATCGCCCGCGCCGCGCGATACGACGGCAGCAACGCACGATCGGTCAAAAACACCGATATCTTCACGATATTTTCGGTCCCCATCCCGACTGCATCCAGCACTGCCCTTAAATTCGCGAACGCCTGCGCAATCTGACCCTCTCCCGTGTTCGGCACGGACCCATCGAGCGCGACCCCGACCTGCCCGGAGATCACCACCCGGCGTTGCGCGTTCTTCACCTCGATCGCATGCGTGTAGCCCGTCGGCGCGCGCACCGTCGTCGGATTGCAGCCTGTGATTGCCACCGTCATGTCGTTCCCCCGTCTTTACTGTGAGAGCCAGTCCCGCACGGCCTGTTTGATGAAATTCGTATCCACCGGATTGACCACCGGATTGCCGGCACGATGCCCCCAGATGCTGGGGATCGGCGTCAACTTCGCATGCGCCAGGAATGGCAGCTCCGCCGCGTTGTCCGCGACGCGGAAATACAGATCGGTCTCGCTCGGCATCAACAGCACACGCGCCCGGATCGCCCGCAGCGCGCGTTCCAGATCGCCGTCGTAAAGGTCGTTGGCACTGATATCCGCAGCATCCCAGGTGCGCAACTGGCCGTACAGGTTGGCGGCGGGACGCGCGCTGAACCGCTCCTCCCAATCGGTGCGCAGGAACGTCTCCAGGTCCGGTGCGCCCAGGTTCGGCTGCGGGCCCGACGCCAGATGCAGGCCGGCCCGATAGAAGTCCTGGCTCAGCGCCCACGCCGCATAGATGCGCCCGAAGGCGCGCTTGGCCGATCCCGGTTCGGACGAGAACCGTCCGTTGCCGATATGCTGCGGCGCGATCTCCAGCGTCGCCATCAGCGAGCGGAGGAACACCTGGTTGTGCACTCCCGTGCGCGCCACGCCGCAATTCACCACGACGCGATCGACGGAGTCGGGAAACAACGCGGCCCAGTGATAGGCCTGCAGCGCGCCCATCGACCAGCCATACACGCAGGCCACGCGTTCGATCCCGAACAACGCGTGCAAGGCACGCCGCTGCACCTGCACGTTGTCGTGGATCGTGACCAGCGTCGGATAATCCGACCGATCGGCGGGCGAGGTCGACAAGCCGTTGCCGAACATGTCGGGGATCACGATGAACCAGCGCTCCGGGTCCAGCACGCTGTCCGGCCCGATCAACCATTCCAGGTCCGGATGCTGTGCCCCGTAGCTTGTGGGGTAGACGATCACATTGTCCTTCGCCGGCGCCAGCGTGCCGTGGGTCTTCCACGACAGGCGGGCATCGCTCAGCACCGCGCCGGATTGCAGGGTGATGTCGCCGGCGAGATGAATGCCGCGTTGCGTGGGCCAGGTCATCGGGTGCGTCCTTCAATCGGCCGCCGGGCAAGCGGCGGTGTCACGGCATTTCAATCGGAAAGCGGAAAGGTCGATCCTGCTGGCACCCTCGACAGCATCCTGCACCACCGCTTCGCCGATCGCGGCCGAGTGCTTGAAGCCGTGCCCCGAGCAGGCGGAGATGACGGTGACATGGGGCATGGTGGGGTGGGTGTCGATCAGGAAGTCGGAATCGGGCGTGGTGGTGTAGAGGCAGGCAGCAGAGCGCAGCACGCGCGGCGTGACCCCGGCGAGGCGTCCGGCGAGCTGGCGTGCATGGAAGGCTGCCGCCTCCTCCGGCGCGACGACGCGATTGATGGTTGCCGCGGTGGTCGCGATCGCCTGCTGTTCGGTGGCGACCTTCACGCCGCGGCTGCCGGCCGGAATCGGAAATCCATAGAAGTAGTCTCCGTCGCCTGGTCCCCACATGCGGATATAGATCGGGCACGCGTCGGCCGTGAAGCGCGCCGCATCGGCGGTGTCGAACCAGTGCAACACCTGGCGGCTGACCTTCAGCAGTTCGGCAAAGGGCGATCCAAGCAACGGCGCGGTCCAGGCCCCGGCCGCGACAATGGCGCGGGACGCCTCGATCGCCCCGGCGCTCGTTTCGATCCGTACCACCCGGCCATCCTGGCGCAGGCCGGTCACGACCGTGCCCCGCAAAACCTGTGCGCCGCGCCGTTCGGCCTCACCAAGCTGGGCTGCGATGCAGGCCTCGGGATGCAGGAAGCCGGCGCCCGGTTCGTAGTAGCCCGTGTCCGTCTCCGCCAGGCCGGTGAATTGCGGAAACCGGCGGGCAATTTCGGCGGAGTCCAGCACCTCGTGCCTGATGGCAAACCGTCGTGCCATCGCGATCGTCGTGCCCAGGAAGTCCTTCTTGCCGTGATGCGAGGTCCCGTGTTCCGGCGGCCCGATCATCAGGCCGCCACACGCCACCAGCAGACTTCGCCCTGTCGCGGCTTCGAGGTCCCGCCAGATCGCGTGGGACCGCAGCACGAGCGGCACATAGGCCGGCCCCTCCCCCACCGCCTGGCGGGTGATGCGGGTTTCGCCGTGGCTGGAACCCTGGTCGTGGGGCGGCGCGAACCGATCGACGCCGATCGCCGCAATACCGCGGCTGGCGAGTTGATAGAGGGCGGCCGCACCCATCGCCCCCAGCCCCACCACGGCAACATCGGCTGTGACGACCATGCAGACCTTCCCCTGTTCCGGCGCTATCCTGCACGCCGTGCGAGGACAGGAAAAGGGACCATGCTGCACCTGATCGCCATCGGCCGCCTGCGTGCGGGACCCGAGGCGGAGCTGTTCGCGCGCTACAACGAACGGTTGCGTCCGAAACTGGTGCTGACCGAACTGCCCGAGGCGCGTGGCGCGCCGGCCGAGGTCAAGCGCCGGGAAGGGGAGGCGCTGCTGGCTGCGTTGCCTGCGAGCGCGTTTGCCGTGGCGCTGGACCTGGGGGGCGAGTCACCCGACAGCGAGCGGTTCGCGGCCTTGCTGGAACGCTGGCTGACGCAGGGGCGGCCGGTGTGTTTCATGATCGGCGGGGCCGAGGGGCTCGATGCCGCCGTGTTGCGCCGCGCCGACTACGCGCTGTCGCTGGGTGGGTTGACGTGGCCGCATTTCCTGGTGCGCGCGATGCTGGCCGAGCAGGTGTTTCGCGCACGATCGATCGCAAGCGGGCACCCGTACCATCGGGCCGGGCGGCCGTAGCGGTCAGCGTGCCAGGATGTCGTCGAACGCGGCGGCGTTGGGGCAGAATTCGTGGCAATGCTGGGCGGCTGTGGCCGCCGCCAGTTCGCGCCGGCACCGCCTGACATCGTCGCAGCGGGTGCAGGTCAGTTCCAGGTCGCGCACCACCGCAGCGGCGAAGGCGCGCATCGCGGCGGGATCGAGGCCGCGGGCGATCATCATCTGTTCCATCAGCAGGGTGTTGTCGGCCCCGCGCGGCAGCACGTCGATCAGGTCGGCGCGCGTGATGCCAAGATCGCTTGCGAGATAGTCCAGGTCGAGTTCCGGCATGCCGGCAAGGTCCACGGGATCCGCCATATGCTGCTTCAGCCAGTCGAGCACGCGGCCGAACAGCGTGGACGATGCGGCGTTTCTGGCGGTCATGAACGACTCCCATCACACGGCGGGACGTGTAGGGGAGGTCCGGCTGGGGGCGCTTTGATCTGGATCAAACGAGCAGGCGCACCAAGCGGCGCCGGGCCGGTCAGGAACAGACGCATCATTCCTGCACTGTACACATTCAAACACGTGCACGCATGCACGCTTCATGCATCCTCGTCCTGCCGGAAATGCAGACCTCCGTGGCGCCAGTCCCGACCGCGGCGCGCGCGGTCAGCCGATGACCGCGTCGCTGCGCAGCGCCCCCACCCTGTCGGCATCGTAACCAAGCCAGTCCGCCAGCACCGTCGCGCCATGCTCCCCCAGCAGCGGTGCGGGCGTCACCGGCGGGGTCACGCCGTCGAAACGAACGGGCCACCCGCTCATCACGTACGCGCCGGCCTTCGGATGGTGCATGGTCTGGCGGATGCCGCGCTGCTCGAAGGTCCTGTCGTTCGCCAGCTCCATGGTGTCCAGCACCGCACCGGCCGGAATGGTTGCATCGCCAACCAGTTTCATCGCGGTATGCTTGTCGTGCCGGATGGTCCAGGCGGACACGATGGCATCGACCGCTTCACGATGTTCCGTGCGCGTATCGGGGGTGGCGAAGCGTGGATCGCCGATCAGGTCCTCTCGTCCCATCACCGTCAGCAGCCGCCTCCAATGGTCGGGGTTCGCGCGGCTGGTGTAGATGTAGACATAATCGTTCGGGCCGCCGCCCTTGCACGGATACACGCCGATCGGCGGATTGCCGCCACCCACGGTCTTTGATCCGGCACGCGGCGCGGCCTTGCCGGTGCGCTCCATGAACGTGAATGCGTTGCGGATGTAATGCAGGATCGAATCCTGCATCGCGAGCTGCAGATGCTCGCCCTGCCCGGTGCGCAGGCGCCGCACATAGGCACCCAGGATGGAGATCGCCATCAGCATCCCCGTGCCGGTGTCGCCGATCGTCGCGCCCGGCTTGCAGGGCGGGCCATCCTCCTCCCCGGTGATGCTCATCAGCCCGCCGCACGCCTGGGCGATCATGTCGAACGCCAGGTTCTTCTCAAATGGGCTGCCGGTGCCGAATCCTTTCAGCTGGCAGTAGATGATCGCGGGGTTGAGCGCGCGAACGACGTCGGCGCCCAGGCCCAGGCGCTCGATCGCGCCAGGCGCAAAGTTCTCGATCATGACATCGGCTTTCGCCGCCATGTCCTTCACCAGCTGCAGCCCGCGCGGATGCTTCACGTTCACCGCAACCGACTTCTTGTTGGCATTGTATTGCAGGAAGTAATAAGCGTCCGCCCCCGGCTTGCCGCCGCTGGTACGCCCGGGATCGCCAACTCGCGGATTCTCGATCTTCACGACATCGGCCCCGAGCCAGGCCAGCGCTTCGGTGCAGGACGGGCCAGCCTCAAACTGCGTGAGGTCCAGCACCTTCATTCCGGCCAGGCAACTCTCCCCGCTCATGGTGGACGCTCCCGTTGTTTTGCCGGAAGCCTACGCCCGCAGGGGCGGGGCGGCCAGGGGCGGCGTGCAGGAAGGACGGGGCGCTGCCCCTTAGATACCCGCTAAGGGCCGTGGCCCTTATAAACCTTTAATGGTGTTCATCGGGGCTTTGGGCGCGAACCGGCCCGGGCCCCGCAGTACACCATTAAAGGGGTGTTAGGGGCGGAGCC
>JARLIJ010000067.1 GCA_031291795.1 Acetobacteraceae bacterium
CGTTTGGCCGCCACGGAGGCCGCCCATGACGGTTGGGAAGTTCAGTGCCAACGGGGGTTGGTATGAGACACGAACTTGGCGTCTTGGCGGTTCAGCTTGCCTGCACGGCCAAGCTGCACCGGCAGAACCGGACAGACCCGCCTACGGACGTGCCACGCGTCTCGATGGCCCAGCGGTTCTCCCTCCGGCAACCGGAGAGGGGACACGCATTATACCAACCGCCGTTGAGACCGACTCATAGGTTGCGGCGGCAGCAACGCCTCCCTCTCCCCTTGAGGGAGAGGGGCGGGGTGAGGGGGCGAGCCGCACCGCGGGTGGTGGTACGCCCCCTCACCCCAGCCCTCTCCCTCAAGGGGAGAGGGAGAAGTGTCATTCTCTTCGGCGGTTGGTATTACTTCTCCGTCTTGTCCACCGCCCAGAACATCGGGAAGCTCGACTGGATCAGCCCGGTCAGGCGCGTG
Source organism: Acetobacteraceae bacterium (assembly GCA_031291795.1). Classification (GTDB taxonomy): domain Bacteria; phylum Pseudomonadota; class Alphaproteobacteria; order Acetobacterales; family Acetobacteraceae; genus Rhodopila. Next base: position 462 of record JARLIJ010000067.1, read on the forward strand.
CTGTAGGCGGTCGGCACGGTGAACTGGCCCCACATCACGGACGGCACGGTCTCGTAGTCCAGCGTCTGGATGTCCGCCGCGATCGTCTTGCGCGCGCCCAGCGTCTCCGCCTGCGCGAACGCCTTCAGCAGCGGCGTGATCCGGCTGTCGCAGCTCCAGCCCGGATAATCGGTGCAGTTCGCCGAGGCGTAGAAATGCGTCAGCGGCGAGGACATGTCCGCGCCGTTGGAATAGACCGCGAAGACGCTCCAGCCTTCCTTCTTGACGCGCCGCTGCAGCAGCGTCCCCCAGTCCATGGTCTGCTCGTCCACGGTGAAGCCGACCCGTTTCATGGCATCCACCAGCACCAGGGCGGCATTCAGCGATGTCGGCGAGTTGCCCAGTTCCATGATGATCACCGGCTCACCCTTGTAGGCGGTCTTCTTCAGTGCCTCGCGCGCCGCATCCAAAGAGTAGCGGGCGACTTCGGACCCGGCTTTGGTCTCCAACGGCGTGCCGCACATCCAGAAGGACAGGCAAGTATTCAGCCGGTACTTCTCCGGGATGCCGATCGCCTGCAGCACCGCTTCCTGGTCGACGATCTGCCACAGCACGCGTCGCACCGCGGGGTCGTTGAACGGCGGGAAGGCAGCGTTGACCCGGTAGTTGCCCTGGTACATGTCCAGGCCACCGAGGCTCATCACTTTGATCTGCTTGTCTTTTTCCATCTGGTCGATCAGGTCGAACGGCACGTATTGCAGGTAGTCGATCTCGCCGGCATGCAGCGCGGCGGCGCCGGTGATGTTGTCCATCGTCTTCAGCGTCAGCGTGTCGATCTTCACCTGCTTGCCGCCGGCCAGGAAGTCGGGCGGTTCGGCGCGCGGCACGTAGCCGGGGTTGCGGGTCAGCACCATCGTGTCGCCCGATCGCCACTGGTCGCGCTGGAAGACGAACGGGCCGGAGCCGTCGACCTCGGTCAGCTTCTCGGTGGCGTTCGCCAGACGCGCCGGCAGGATGAACGGCACCAGCGCGTTCGGCTTGCCCAGCGTCTCCAGCACCAGCGGAAACGGCTCCTTCAGCGTCAGCACGAAGGTTTGTGCGTCCCTGGCCTCCAGCGACCTTGTGGCCGCCATCAGCATGCGGCCCAGCGCGTCCTTCGGCCCCCAGCGGCGTAGCGAGGCCACGCAATCGGCCGCGGTCACCGGCTGGCCGTCATGGAATTTCAGCCCGTCGCGCAGCGTGAACGTCCAGGTGAGCTTGTCGGGCGAGACCGTCCAGTCGCGCACCATCTGCGGCTTGATCTCGCCGCGGCCGTCCATCGCGAACAGCGTGTCGTAGACCAGGTAGCCGAAGGTCCGGGTGATGTTCGCGGTCGTGGAATGCGGGTCGAAGAACACGACCTCCGACTCCAGCACCGCGGTCAGGTTCTTCTCCGCCCGAACCGGACCGGCCAGCAATCCGAGGATCGCCGCGCCCAGCAACCCAGCCTGCGTCGTCCTCATGCCTGCTCCAGTGTCTGCAAATGGGCCCGCAACACCGGATGCAGCGGTCCGTAGCCCAGCACCTGCTCGATCGCGAGGCAGGCCTCGAGCACCAGCCGTTCCTGGTAGCGCGCCGCGACAACCTGGAGGCCGACCGGCAGCCCCTCGGCCGAGACGCCGCACAGGATCGACGCGCCGGGCTGGCCAGTAAGGTTGAACGGCAGCGTGTAGGGCACGCCGACCTTCCAGCGGTCGTAGTCCGGGGTGTGGTAGATCGTCTCCACCGGCGGCGGCAGGCGGATCATGGTGGGGGTCAGCAGGATCGGATGGTCGCGGTGGAACATCGCCATCCGGCGTCCGAGCGCGGCGCGGCCGGCCTCGGCGGCGAGGAGTTGCGGGACATCGACGTCCAGCCCCTGTTCGGCGAGCGCGCGATAGCCGGGGTCGAGGTCGTCCCGTTGCGCCTGCGGCATGGTGCGCAGGCGGCGGGCCATGCCGGCGGTCCAGTATGGCTCGAATAGCGGTTTCAGCGGGTCGAACACCGGCCCGACGTCCTCCACCACGGCGCCGGCCGCGCGCAGCCGCTCGATCGCAGCATCCACCGCCTGGCGGACGGCGGGATCCGGTTCCGCGCCACCCAGGGCGGGGGCGTAGGCGAAGCGGACATCTTTCAGACGTGGATGCAGCCCGGCCAGCCAGTCATGCGGGGCCGGTGGCAATGCGAACCAATCGCGATCGTCGGGCTGCGCCATGATCGCCAGGGTCACCGCGGCGTCGGTCACCGACCGGGCGAGCGGGCCGCCGGCAACCAGGGTGGCGAACTGGCCCTCCTGCAGATGATGCGGGACGCGCCCGAAGGTCGGCTTGATGCCGAACACGCCGGACAGCGCGGCCGGCCCGCGGATCGAGCCGCCGCCGTCATTGCCGAACGCGATGGTGCCGATGCCGGCCGCCACCGCAGCCGCCCCGCCGCCGGTCGAGCCGCCGGGGGAGCGCGCCAGGTCCCACGGGTTGCGGGTCGGCACGCCCAGCAGCCTGCTGTCGGTCAGGCCTTTCCAGCCGAATTCCGGCAGGGTGGTCTTGCCCAGCAGCACGCAGCCGGCCTCGCGCAGCCGGGCGACCACGGGCGAGTCGGCCTCGGCCGGCGTGTCCGGCGTGGTCAGCGAGCCGTGCCGGGTCGGAAAGCCGGCCCAGTCGACGTTGTCCTTGATGGTGACCGGCACGCCGTCCAATGGCCCCAACGCCGCACCGCTGCGCCACCGCGCATGCGAGGCCAGCGCCGCCGATCGGGCACCCGCGACATCGACCAGCTGGAAAGCGCGCAGATGCGGGTCCAGGCGCTCGATGCGGCGCAAATGCAGGTCGGCGACGTCCACCGGCGACAGGCTGCCCTCGGCGTAGCGCCGGCCCAGCTCCGCGATCGACAGGAAGGCGAGGTCGAAATCGGTCACAGGGCGGCCTCCACGGCGGCGGCGATGCTGAACAGCCGCCGGTCGCCCAGGGTCTCGCCCATCAGCATCAGGCCGACCGGGGCCTCGCCGGCCTTGTGGCAGGGCAGGCTGATGGCGCAGCGGTCGAGGAAATTGCCCAACGCGGTGTTGCGCAGGATGAGCAGGTTGATGCGGTTGTACTCCCGCTCATCGTCCAGCGCGGCGATCTGCGGCGCGACGATCGGCACGGTCGGCATCACCAGGGCGTCGTAATCCGCCGTCTCGGCGTCGAACTGGGCGACGATGCGCGCGCGGGCCGCGACCAGGTCAAGATAGTCCGCCGCGCTCACGGTCTCGCCGCGGGCGATGCGCATGCGGACGCGGGGGTCGTAACCGCTGCCCTTCTCCGCCAGCAAGGCGCGGTGCCAGGCATAGGCCTCGGACGCGGCGAACCCGCCTTTGGCGTTCACCGGACCGATCGCGTCGAAGGCCGGGAATTTCGTGCGGATGATCTTCGCGCCGGCCTGCGACAAGGTCGCCAAGGCACGGTCGAAGGCGGCCGAGACGGTCTGGTCCACGCCCTCCAGCACCGTGTTCGCCGGCACCGCGAGCCGCAGCCCGGACAGCGCCGCTCGCGTCGGCAGGGCAGGGGCCTCGCCCGCCAGGATGGCGTCGATCGCCGCACAGCACCCGACGCTCGGGGCCAGCGGCCCGACCGAATCGAGCGAGGGCGCCAGCGGCAGTACCCCCGTGATCGGTACCCGCCGAGCGGTCGGCTTGTAGCCGACCACGCCGCAGAACGCCGCGGGGATGCGGCACGACCCGCCGGTGTCGGTGCCCAGCCCGGCCGCGACCATGCCGTCCGCCACCGCCACCGCGGTGCCCGAGGAACTGCCGCCGGGGATGCGCTTCGACGCGCGGTCCCACGGGCTGATCGGTGTGCCGTGATGCGGGTTGATGCCCAGGCCGGAGAACGCGAACTCTGTCATGTTCGCCCGTCCGAGCGGGATGAACCCGGCCGCCATCATGCGCGCCACGACCGGCGCGTTGGCGCGGGCCGGTAGCGCATCGGCCAGCACCGTGGAGCCGGCCGGGGTCGGCTCACCGGCCACGTCGAACAGGTCCTTCAGCGCGATCGGGATGCCCGCGTACCGCCCCGGCGACCGCCCTACCCGGCGCAGCGCATCCGCCGCATCCGCCATCGCGCGCGCTTGGTCCGCATGCACCTTGATGAAGGCGCGGCTGCCCTCGCCGGCAGGATCGGCAATGCGCGCCAGGCCCTCGTCAACAAGCGCGCGGCTTGTCGTACGCCCTTCGGCGAGGGCCTGGGCGAGTTCTTCGATCCTGCGCATGATGCCTCCTGACGATACGGGAAGGAGCATGACATGACGGACACGCCTGCCAAGCCGGTTCTGCTGACCGGCGCCTCCGGTGCATTGGGGCGCATGCTGGCGAAGGCACTGACAGGCGAGGGCTGGACGCTGCGGATGACCGATATCGCGCCGTTCCCCGACCCGGTCCCGGCGGGCGCCACGTTCGCCAAAGCGGACCTGAACGACGGGGTGGCGATCCTGCGGCTGGCGGAAGGCTGCGGCGCCATCATCCATCTGGGCGGGGTCGCGGTGGAGCGGCCGTTCGAGGAGATCCTCGGCCCCAATATCCGCGGCCTGTACCACGTCTACGAGGCGGCGCGGCGGGAAGGCGCCAGGGTGATCTTCGCCAGCTCCAACCACGCGATCGGCTTCCATGAACGGACCGAGACCATCGGTGCCGACGCCCAGTTGCTGCCCGACGGGTATTACGGGCTGTCGAAAGCATACGGCGAGCTGATGGGCCGGATGTACTGGTTCAAGCACGGGGTGGAGAGCGTGTTCGTCCGCATCGGTTCCGCGTTTCCGGAGCCGAAGGACGCGCGGATGCTGGCGACCTGGCTGTCCTACGCCGACCTCGAGCGCCTGATGGTGCGCTGCGTGGTCACGCCCGAGGTCGGTTGCTGCGTGGTCTGGGGCGCCTCGGCCAATGGCCGCATGACCTGGTGGCGCGATGACGCCCGCGCGCAGCTCGGCTGGGCGCCGCAGGACAGCGCCGACCCGTTTGCCCGCCAGCTGGGCGACAAGGTCAGCGGCGATCCGATCCAGGAGCGCTACATGGGCGGCCTGTTCTGTGGCATCGGGTATTCCCGCCCCGCACCCGCGCCGGCGCAGTTGTTCGAGTAGGAGACCCCATGTCCGACGGCACGCTTTATGTTGGCAACAAGCGCTATTCCTCCTGGTCGCTGCGCGGCTGGCTGGCGGTGCGACTGGCCGGGTTGGATGTGGCGGAGGTGGTGATCCCGTTCACCCGTCCCGGCCCGACGCCGGCCATCGCGCGGCTGTCCCCGAACGGCCTGGTGCCGTACCTGGAGCATCAGGGCGCGCGGGTGTGGGAATCGTTCGCGATCTGCGACTACTGCGCCGAGTTCGCACCTGCGCTGTGGCCGGAAGACCGGGCGGCGCGCGCCCATGCCCGCTCGATCGGGGCGCAGATGCACGCGGGCTTCCGCGATCTGCGGATGGCGATGTGGATGAATCTCGGGCGCGATTTCGCCGGATTGGGCCGCACGCCGGGTGCGCTGGCCGATATCGCGAGCATCGAGGCGCTGTGGGCCGAGACGCGCCAGCGTTACGGCGCGGGCGGTCCGTTCCTGTTCGGGGCGGCGTTCACCATGGCCGACGCGATGTACGCCCCGGTGGTGGCTCGCTTCCTGGGCTGGAAGCCGGCGCTGGCGCCGGCCAGCCAGGCCTATTGCGACGCCGTGCGGGCGCATCCGCTGGTGGCGGCATGGTACGACGCGGCGGCGGCCGAACCGGAGTCGTGGCTGGTGGCGGACTACGAAGCCACGCCATGAGCCAAGATGGCTCGCTCGACCATGCGGGCGTGGTCGGGCGCGATCTGGAGGCGCTGCGGTTCATCGGCTGAGGGCGGTGGATTCGCCCGCCGGTTCTTCCTGGTCGGGCCGGTCTTCATGCATGGGAATCAGCGATGGTCGGAGAGAAAGTCCCCCCCTCCCCTTGAGGGAGGGGGAGAAGCGGGGACTATCAGGCGGACAGCGCCATCTCCGCGGGGGCGCCGTCGAGCAGGCACTCGACCAGCCGCCCGTCGCGCGTCCGCCCCTCCGGCGATTCGCTGCTGCAGCGCGCGACCGCGATCGGGCAGCGCGGGTGGAAACGGCAGCCGGTGGGGATGTTCGCCGGGTCCGGGTAGCTCTCGCCGAGGCCGACATCGGGAATGCCCAGTCCCGGGTCCGGCGTCAGCACCGACGCCAGCAGCGCGCGCGTATAGGGATGCCGCGGCTCGTGGAACAGCGCATCGACCGGCGCGTGCTCGACGAAGCGACCGAGGTACATGACCGCGACCTCGGTCGCGATATGCTCGACCACCGCCAGGTTGTGGCTGATGAACAGGTAGGTCAGCCCCAGTTCGTGCCGCAGTTCCGCCAGCAGGTTGAGGATCTGGGCCTGCACCGAGACGTCCAGCGCGCTGGTCGGCTCGTCGCACAACACCATGCGCGGCCGCAGCACCAGCGCCCGCGCGATCGCGACCCGCTGGCGCTGGCCGCCGGACAACTGTGCCGGCAGCCGCTCCGCCATCTCGGGGGCCAGGCCGACGCGGGCCAGCATCTCCATCACCCGGTCGCGCCGCTGCGCGGACGGGACGTCGCCCTGGGCTGCCAGCGGCAGGCCGACGATCTCGCCCACCCGGTGCCGCGGGTTCAGTGAGGAAAACGGGTCCTGGAACACCGGCTGGATCAGCCGCGCGCGCTCCCGCCGGTCCATTGTGGCCAGGCGGCGGCCATCCACCAGGACGTCGCCCTCGCTGGCCGGCAGCAGGCCCATGATCAGCCGGCCGAGGGTGGATTTGCCGCAGCCGGACTCGCCCACGATGCCCAGGACGTCGCCGGCTGGCAGGCTGAACGACACGCCGTCGACGGCGCGCACCACGCGTTCGGCGCCGAACATGCCGGCGCGGCCACGGAACAGGCGGCGCAGGCCGCGCACCTCGATCGCGGTGGTCATGCCGCCTGCGCCCGCGACCAGCCGGGCGGCAGCCGGCACAGATAATCATGGTCGCCGCCGGCGGATTGGCGCGGAACGGCCTGGGCGCATTCCGGCATGGCGTGCGCGCAGCGGTCGCGGAAGCCGCAGCCGGTGAAGCCGGGCCGGATGCGCGGGACGACGCCGGGGATCGAGCCCAGCGGCGCGTCGCGGCGCGACTTGCCGGGGATCGGGATGCAGTCGAGCAGGCCGCGCGTGTAGGGGTGGGTCGGGTTGGCGAACAGCGCCTCGGCGGTGGCGGATTCGACGACCTCGCCCGCGTACATTACCGAGACGCGCTGCGCCATGCGGGCGACGATGCCCAGATCGTGGGTGATCAGCAGCAGCGCCAGCCCGAGCTCACGCTGGAGGGTCTGCAACAGGCGCAGGATCTGGGCCTGTACGGTCACGTCCAGGGCGGTGGTCGGCTCGTCGGCGATCAGCAGTTCGGGGTCGCACATCAGAGCCATGGCGATCATCACCCGCTGGCGCAGGCCGCCCGAGAGCTGGTGCGGGTATTGCGCCAGCCGCATGCCGGGCGCGGTGATCCCGACGCGCGAGAGCAGCCCCGCCGCCCGCTCCAGCGCCTGGGCGCGGGAGACCTTGCGGTGCCGGCGCAGCACCTCGGCCATCTGGGAGCCGATGGTGTAGGCCGGGTTCAGGCTGGTCATCGGCTCCTGGAAGATCATCGCCAGCTTGTCGCCGCGCAACTGCGCCATGTGGCGTTCGGACATCTTCGCCAGGTCGAAATCCTGGAAGCGCAGCACGTCGGCGGAGCGGGTGGCGCCGCGGGCCAGCAGGTTCATCAGCGCCAGGGCGGAGACCGACTTGCCGAAGCCGGACTCGCCGACGAGGCAGTGGGTCTCGCCGCGCTCCACCTTCAGGGAGACGCCGCGCACCGCCAGCGTGCCGTTGGAGAACCCGACCCGGAGGTTGGCGACTTCGAGGACAGAGCTCATGCGGGTACGCCCAGGGGCGGCAACGCCTTTTCTCTCCCTCCCCTTAAGGGCTTGGGCCGCAGAGCGGACCAAGGTTGGGGGGAGGGGACACGTCGGGATGGACGGTGGCAGTTCGCCCCCTCCCCCCGCCCCACTCTCTCAAGGAGAGGGGGAGAAAAGGCTCTTACCCGTCCCATCACGGCCGGCTCCGTGCGCCGAGCAGGTCGCGCAAGCCGTCGCCGAGGAGGTTGATGCCGAGGACGAGGACGAACAGCGCGACGCCAGGCACCATGATCACCCACGGGCTGAAAAACATGTAGTCCTTGCCCTCGGCGATCATCAGGCCCCAGGAGGGCAGCGGCGGCGGGACGCCCAGGCCAAGAAAGGACAAAGCCGCCTCCAGCAGGATCGCCAGCGCCATTTCCAGCGTCGCGACCACCACGAGATGGGTCAGGATGTTGGGTAGCACCTCCCGCAGCAGGATATGCATCCGCGACGCGCCGGCGGCCTGGGCGGCGGCGATGTAGTCCAGGTTGCGCACCTGCATGGTCGTGGTGCGGGCGACGACGGCGAAGCGGTCCCACAGCAGCAGGCCGAGGGTCAGCACCACCACCGTCAGTGAGCTGCCGACCAGGGCGACAACGGTCAGCGCCACCAGGATCAGCGGGATCGACAGGCGGCAGGTGATGACGAACATCACCAGGTCGTCGACGCGCCCGCCGAAATAGCCGCCCAGGATGCCCAGGGTGATCCCGATCAACCCGGAGGTGACTACCGTCAGCGTGCCGATCAGCATGGAGATCCGCGCGCCATAGAGCAGGCGGGACAGGTAGTCCCGGCCCAATTGGTCTGTGCCGAACGGGTGAAGCGACGATCCGCCGTCCATCCATTGCGGCGGGATCATTCGCTGCATCAGGTCCTGCGCGAACGGATCGTGCGGCGCGATGTACGGCGCCAGCAACCCGGCGACCAGCACGGTGCCGACGATCAGGGCGCCGAGGCCGGTGCCGAGGTGGCGGAGCTGGATGCGCAGCCTCGGCTGCCGCATGACGGTGGCGCTCATTGGCGGACCGGGGTTGGAGGGAAGGGTGCGGGGGAATCTCCCCCTCCCCTTGAGGGAGGGGGTTGGGGGGAGGGGGCGAAGGTCCGTGCCATTGGACCCCTCCCCCCAAACCCCTCCCTCAAGGGGAGGGGGAGTATCGCGGCAAACTGCCTCACGCCGCGCGAAGCCGCGGGTCGAGCACCGCGTTCATCATGTCGGCCAGCAGCGTCAGCGCGATGTAGATGATGGCCAGGAACAGCACGACGGCCTGCACCACGGGGAAGTCGTTCTTGCTGATCGACTCCCAGGCCAGGTAGCCGATGCCGTGCAAGGCGAACACCGCCTCGATGACGATCGACCCGCCCAGCATGAACCCAAGCTGCACGGCGGCGACCGAGACCACCGGCATCGCGGCGTTGCGCAGCGCGTGCTTCAGCACGATTTTCGCCGTGCTCAGTCCCTTGGCGCGCGCGGTCCGGATGTAATCCGATGCCAGCGCATCGATCATCCCGGCCCGCGTCAGCCGCATCAGCGCCGGGATCGCCGAGAACGCCAGCACGATCCCCGGCATGACATAGCCGTCCCACTCATCGACGCC
>JARLIJ010000068.1 GCA_031291795.1 Acetobacteraceae bacterium
ACTCTGTGTTTAACCAAAGCGCCTGCTGCCAGCACAGACCAAGCAATCAGGCGGCACGGCAAGGACAGCCCGCTGCGCGCCCTCTCTGAGCCCTCTCTAAGGCAGCTCCAACCTCACCGCGACGGCCGCCGCCGCGATCACCGCATGGTCCCCACGGTCCTCGTCCGGCACGTCCAGCCCGCCTTTGACCACCTTCACGGTCACCACGCCGTGCGGCAGGCTGCGCCGGACCGCTTCGGCATCGACCCGATCCGGCTGCTGCACCCCAATCGTGACCTCCACCTGCATCGTCTCAGGGTCGATCTCCAGCGAGCGCAGCATGCTGAGTGAGCTGTGGTGCAGCGCGTCCTGCACTGCCCGCAGCGCCGCCTTGGTGTAGTCTCCGCCATGCAGGTCGTTCCCCGACCCCAGCTCCAGGATCACGCGTTTCGCGGCCATGTCCGGTCCCCCTACGCGATATCAAGCCGCACGACGGCGGCGGCATTGGCGATGATGGTGGAGCCAGTGCCTTCCTCGTTCATGACCTCCAGTCCGCCCTGGACCACGTTCACCCAGCCGGTGCCGTGCGGCAGGATCGCGATCACGGCTTCCTTGTCGACGCGTTCGGGGTGGGGCACGCCGACAGTGACCTCCACCTTCATGGAGTCGACGTCGAGGTCCAGCGCCTTGGCGACCGTCAAGGAATTGTGCCAAAGCGCGTCGCGCAACGCGCGGACCGCGGCCTTGGTGTCGTCGGAGCCGCGGATATCGGTGCCCATCCCGATCTCCAGCACCATGCGTTTCAGCGCCATGTGCATCTGCCTCCCGTGGGTTGGGCGGATGCTACCGCAGGTTTTCCAATTGTCATCGCCGCGTCTTCCGTGAGGCCCGCGAGCTTCGCGGCTCGGGTCCGTCAGGAAAGGGGGGCGGCGCGGTTATGCCACCGCCCGAACGGGGGCGGCCTATCCTCCAACGCGCACCTCGTTCACCCGTTCGGGTGCCCGGCATCACCCCATTCCGGCCGCAGCAGAGCGTACATCAGGCAGCTGGACGGCTTGCTTTCGACCCACAAGCGGTCGCGCATCAGCCCCTCGCGCTGGAACCCCAGGCGCTCGGCCAAGCCGCGGGAGGCGACATTGGCCGGGTCGATCTCCGCTTCGATGCGATGCGTATCCAAGGCCTGGAAGCAATGCCGAAGCAGTGCGCTGACCGCCTCCAACGTCAAGTCTTGCCGCCAATAATTCGGTACGATCAGCCAGCCGAGGACCAGCCGGTGGTACAACGGCCGCCGTTCGTGATAGTTGACCGCCCCGACGAACCGGCCGGACGCCCGCTGTTCGACCGCGAAGGTTGCGTGCCAGTGCGGGCTGACCTCGAGCGATCGGCGAATACGCAGCACTGTTTCGGCCAGGTCGCGCGACGGCAGTCCGTCCCAGAAGCGCATCGCCTCGGCATTCCCGTATGCCTCGTGCAGGCCGGGCGCGTCGTCCTCGGTGATGGGACGCAGCCGAAGGCGGGCGGTGTCCAGGATGGGTACCTCTGGTGGTTCGGTCATGAGCCAGGCCTGTTGTGGGCAACGACGTCGGGGGCGAGGAGGCTATCCGCCTGAAGCCGCAATGACAAAGCCCAAACCGGGGCTGACCGGGCCATGCTGTGCAAGCCGAGCGGATCTTCGCCACGCGCCTCTGGCGCCTGCCGCACGCCCATGGCCTGCTGCTGAAATGGATACCACGCTCATCTCCCTGACCGGGTTCGCCTTCGCGATGTACATCACACCCGGCCCGAACAACGTCATGCTGGCAAGCTCCGGTGCCACCCACGGCATCCGCGCGAGCGTGCCGCATATGTTCGGGATCGCACTGGGGTTCTCGGCGATGCTGGTGGTGGTCAGCGCCGGCCTCGGCTCGCTGCTGCTGGCCTGGCCGCCGCTGCTGCCCGCCATGCGCTGGATCGGTGCGGCCTGGATGCTCTGGCTGGCCTGGAAGATCGCCACTGCGCCGTTGCCGGGCACCGTCGCACCCCGTGGGGTCCTCGGCTTCACCGGTGCCGCGGCGTTCCAGTGGATCAACCCCAAGGCCTGGCTGATCACGCTCGGCGCCGCCAGTGAGTTCACCTCGCCCGACCAGCCGCTGATCCTGCAGGCAGGGCGCATCGGCCTGGTCTTCCTCGCCGTCGCGTTGCCCTGCATGCTGGTCTGGGTGCTGCTCGGGCGGGGCGCGGGCCGGCTGCTGCGTGTGCCGATGCAGGTGCGCGCTTTCAATATCGCCATGGCCGCGCTGCTTGTGGCCTCCCTGGTGCCGGTATTGACTGGCGACTGACCGGGAGGCACCAGCGAGGAAGCTCACCTGGATGGGAGGCGTCCGAGATAATTGGGGTGCCGGTCAAGACGCCATCCCGCCGATGCTGCCTGCCGGGACCGGCCGGACCACGCGGTTGCCGCCTCCGTGCGGGCCTGGGGCGCAATGAAACCCGTCGGCAAAACAGTCTCTGACACGATCGGATCATGCAAGGAACGAACGTGATGCCGGTCTGGCTCCAGGCACTGCGCAGCGGATCGTGGCTGGGACGCGAGCGCATCCGGGGTTACGCGTTGGTCCTGCTGGTGATCGAGCTGGCCTGTTTCGCCTTCCTCGCGGCCGGCACGCATGGCTGGATCGTGCAACTGGAGCGTCCCACCGCCGGCGATTTCCTCAGCTTCTATGCCGCCGGCAGACTGGCGAACGCCGGGACCGCCGCGCTGGCCTATGACCGCGCCGCGCATTTTGCCGCCGAACAGGCGGCATCTGCGCCCGGGATATCCTACAACTTCTTCTACTATCCGCCGGTGTTCCTGCTGGTGTGCGCGGTGTTCGCGCGGCTGCCGTACCTGCTGGCGTTCGTGTCGTTCCAGCTCGCCCAACTGGTGCCGTGCGTGGTGCTGGTGCGGCGCATCCTGGGGGCAGTGGATGGACGTGCCGTGCCGCTCTGGGTGTTGCTGGCCTTTCCGCCGGTGTTCTGGTCGTTTGGCCTCGGGCAGAATGCCATCCTGACCGCCGCCTTGCTGGCCGGCGGAATGTTGTCGATCGACCGCCGCCCGGTGCTGGCCGGATTGCTGGTCGGGGCGCTGTGCTACAAGCCCCATTTTGGACTGCTGCTGCCGGTGGCGCTGGCGGCGGGCAGCCATTGGCGGGCATTTGCGTCCGCGGCGGCCTCGGTCGCAGTGCTGGTGGTGGTGTCGGGGCTGCTGTTTGGCTGGGACACTTGGCAGGCGTTCCTGGCGGCGGCGGCCGGCGCAGACGCGGTCTACGCGCACAAAGGCGCGATCGACCTGGCGGGACTGACCAGCCCGTTCGGCCTGGTGCTTACGCTCGATGGCCCACGCAATCTGGCACTGGCCGTGCAGGCGGTGGCCATCCTGGCGACGGCGGCGGCCGTTGCCTGGGTCTGGTGGCGCGGCTTCCCGCTGCCGGTGCGCGCGGCGGTGCTGCTGGCAGCGATCCCAATCGCGGTGCCCATCGTCATGTTCTACGACCTGATGCTGTCCGGCATCGCGTTCGCCTGGCTGGTGCGAGCTGGCTGGGAGCGCGGCTTTCCGGCCTGGCAGAAGAGCGCATTCCTGTTGCTGTTCGTCTTCGCGCTGTTGTCCGGCAATATCGGGCCCGGACAAGTCCTGATGCCGCCCGCAGCGGCGGCGCTGGTGTTCGCCCTTGCGTTGCGGCAGGCGTGCCTGCCGGTACGGCATATCGCCGGGTCGCAGGGCACGCTCCTGACGCCGGTCCAGGGTGTCACCGACCGGTCCTGATCCCTGCGGCAGCCGCCCGATCTGCGCAATTACCCTGGCCCGGATCGTCTCGGGCATTGGCAGAGTCGGCGTAGCAACGCTAGGAACCGCCATCGCCGAGGCGCCGGTGGCGGCGCGCGGTCCTCGCCCCCCTTGGAGTGCGCCCGATGTGCGGTATAGCCGGCTTGATTCTCTCGTCCGGCGCACCGCCGCCGGACCCCGGCACATTGTCGCGGCTGATCGACGCGCTGCACCATCGCGGACCGGACGGTACCGGCCACGCTGTGGTCGGGCGGGTGGCGCTGGTCCACAACCGCCTCTCGATCATCGACCTGGTGACCGGCGACCAGCCGTTCTTCGCCGGCGCCGCGACGCTGGTCGCGAACGGGGAAATCTACAACTACCGCGAATTGCGGGCCGCGATGCCGGGCGTGAGCTTCGCCACCAACAGCGACTGCGAGCCGCCACTGCATCTGTGGCTGCGCGACGGCGCCGACTACGCGAAGGCCCTGCGCGGCATGTACGCCATCGCGATCCATGAGCGGGCGCAGCGCACCGTCACGCTGACCCGCGACCCGTTTGGCATCAAGCCGCTCTACATCGCCCAGGTGGCCGGTGGCCTGGCCTTCGCCAGCGAACCCCAGGCGCTGATCGCGGCCGGGCTGGTGAAGCCGGTGGTGCGTCCCGCCGCACGCGAGGAACTGCTGCAACTGCAGTTCACCACCGGCGCCGACACGATCTTCGAGGGCATCCAGCGGCTGCTGCCGGGCGAGACCATCACTTGCGCCGAGGGCAGCGTGCTGGACCGCCGCCGCATCTCCCCTCTGCCGGAAGGGGCGCTCGAATCAATCGACGAGGCGACTGCCCTGGCGCGCCTGGACCGCGCGCTGATGGAAAGCGTCGATCTGCACCAGCGCAGCGACGTGCCGTACGGCATGTTCCTGTCCGGCGGCATCGACAGCGCGACCCTGATCGCGCTGATGGCGCGGTTGAACACCGAACCGGTGCTGGCCTTCACCGCCGGCTTCGACGTGCCGGAGGCCGCCGACGAGCGCGATCATGCCGCGGCGGTGGCCAAGGCCGTGGGTGCGCGCCACGAGCGGGTGGAGGTGACCGAGGCGATGGTCTGGCGTCATCTGCCCGAGATCGTCGCCGCGATGGACGACCCGGTGGCCGATTACGCCATCATTCCGACCTGGTTCCTGGCGCGGCGGGCGCGACAGGACGTGAAAGTGGTGCTCAGCGGGGAGGGGGGCGATGAGATCTTCGCCGGCTACCCGCGCTACGCCAGCGCGATGCGCCCATGGTGGCGCGGCGGCCGCGCGATGTGGGACCGCGGCAGCTTCGACAAGGTGCCCGTGCTCCGCGTCCGTCCGACCTCCTGGCGGGACGGCATCGTCGCGGCCGAGGCGCGCGCGGCGGCCCGCGGCCTGTCACGGCTGGCAGCGCTGCAGGCGGTCGACATGGCCGATTGGCTGCCACACGACCTGCTGCTGAAGCTCGATCGCTGCCTGATGGCGCACGCCGTGGAGGGCCGAACCCCGTTCCTCGACGCCGGCGTGGCCGCGGCTGCGTTCCGCCTGCCGGAGTCGCTGAAGCTGCGCGGCGGCATGGGGAAGTGGCTGCTGCGGCGCTGGCTGGAACAGGCGCTGCCGATGGCGCACCCGTTTGCCCCCAAGCAAGGCTTCACCGTCCCCATCGGCGCCTGGATCAAGTCCCAAGGCGCTCGGTTGGGGCCGCTGGTGGCGGCGCAGCCGAGCGTGGCGGAGATCGCCCATCCGGAGAAAGTGGAGGCGCTGTTCCGCGATATCAGCCGTTGGCGGCACGGCTTCGCATGCTGGAAGCTGCTGTTCTACGCGTTGTGGCATCGGCGGCACATCCAGGGGCTGCCGCCGGCAGGAGATGTCTTCGAGACGCTGGCCCAGCGGTAGGCGTCCAGCGGCGTAGACGGCCGACGTCCCGCCCCCCTGGGATTGAGGCCGTCCCGCGGCGTCAGGCCCCCGCCACCCCGCCTTGGAGCCCGGGTCCGCGACACCCGGAACCGGGCTCCAAGGCGTCGGGCGCTGGCGTGCCGAAGCCTTGGCGTGCCCCGTCGTCAGCTGAAGTTGCTGCTGCTCAGGTGGGTGATGTTCTCGAATGTCACCTTGGTGCCGTCCGAGAGTGAGATCGTTACAGAACCGGCGTTGGTCTGCTGACCGGCCAGGGTATGGGCCACCTCGCCCGAGGAATAACCGGACAGGTGGATGTGCAGGTCGGTTGCGCTGAACACGTTCTGCACCAGTTCGGTGCCGCCGGCCTGGCCCTTGATGAATTCGAACAGGTCGGCTCCCGGACCTGCCGCGAACACGGTGGCGTGGCCGGTGCCGCCAATGAACGTGTCGGCACCCGAACCGCCGATCAGAGAGTCGTTGCCGGACCCGGCGATCAGCAGGTCCTTGCCGCTGGCGAAGGCGGCCGACAGGGTCTCGCTGCCTGCGCCGGCGATCAGTGTTTGGGCATGGCTGCCGAACGCGAAGAGCTGGTCGCCTTTGCCGCCGCCGAACAGCGTGGCCGCACCAGTGCCGGCGAACAGGAAATTGGATCCGCCCGTGCCGCCGTGGATCACCTGCGACCCACCGGTGCCCCCGAGATAGGTATCGCTGCCGCTGCCGCCGAAGATCGTGGCGCCGCCCGAACCGCCCACGAACAGCAGGTTGCTGGAGCCGCCATAGACGACGTCAGACTTGGCGCCGGTCGCATCGATCGTATCGACCCCGACGCCGCTGAACATGCCGCCGGCGGTCGAACCGTCGTGGTCCGTGCCCTTCCGGCCTTGGTGCCGGCCGTCATCGGCATCCCGACCGTCACTGCCACTGCCACTGCCACTGCCACTGCCACTGCCACTGGCGCCTGCGGTGGCGGCTCCACTGGCGGCGACGATGGTGTCGTCGCCTGTCGAGGTCACCCGGTTGGCGCCGGTCCCGAGTGAGATGGCGTTGTGGCCGGCACCGGCCGCGATCGTGTCGTTGCCGCTGCCCAGGGCCAGGATGACGTCATCGCCGTTGCCGGTATTCAGCGACCAGGCGCCGCGGTCGCCTGTCGCGATGGAAATCCGGTTGGTGCCGCCGCCGGCCGCGACCGTGCCGGACCCGGCCGACGCGAAGAAGGTCAGGTTGGTGGTGTCGCCGGCCAGGATGGTCTCGTGCGGGTCGCCGGACCCGAACACCACGGCGGTCGGAGCCGTAGTGACATAGGCGGAATAGCCGTGTGGCAGCGTGGTCAGGCCACTGCCCTGCTGCACGTACTCGCCGGTCTTGCCCATCGGCACGGGCGGCGGCGGTCCATCGGCGTCGGAGGCGGGCACGATCTGCCCAGTTTGCACACCGGCCGTGATCAGGCCGGCAAGCTGGCGGGCAAGGTTCGCGTTGGCGATGGAGTCGTAGCTGAGAGTAATGGTTTGCGCCTGGCTGCCCAGGACGGTGACTGCGGTCGCCATGAAATAATCCCTCTCCGATTTTTCTTTGTAACAATATTGCGCTTGCCCGTTGCAATGACGCGGTGGCGTGCGGGCGGCAGTGAACGCGGGAAGACGGAGTTGAAAGCGTGGGTTGTTGCCAAAGGCGACGGCGCGGGTAATTCGGCCGCTGGAACTGCTGTCACGGAGCGACGCATTGAAGCCAGCGACCTATGGTTGTATGAATCGGCGGATAGGGAAATGTTTTTCTTTTGATGAATTAAATTTGAAACGGACGCATATTTTTAACGAGAGGCTGTTGTTTGCAAAGGTGTGACAGACATTCTCCGCAACGCAGAAGTCTTACCCAAATATTTGAAACAAAAGGTATTCCGGGATGGCGAACACGACCAAATGCGAAGCGGAAAACTGCCGGCAACGACTGCTGCATCCAACGATGGAGCATCGGTGTATCTAAATAATGCGTCATGCCAAGTGACATATCACGCGATCGTGAAATTTCGCCGGGCTCGGTCATTGTCCGATGAAATCGACCCCATCTTCGCCTGTCATGCAGGATGCGTTGCTAACGCGAGAAGTCTTGCACTAGCCTTGGCGGCAATGCGGTCCCGGGTCGGGAATCGCGAACGAGGGCCCGGAAAACCGGCGCCGTGCAGGAGGTACGTCCATGACAAAGCCCAACAGGGTATCGCGCCGTGTTGCCTTGAAGCTTGCCGCAGCCGCGACCGCGTTGCCGCTGGTGCATATCCGCACCGGCCACGCTGCCGGGAAGGTCTCTGTCGCCTTCTGGGACCATTGGGTGCCCGAAGGCAATGCCGTGATGCAGAAGCAATGCCAAGCTTTCGGCGAGCAGAACCAGGTCGAGGTGCAGGCTGACTTCGTCACTTCTGTCGGTGCCAAGAACATCCTGACCATCGCCGCCGAGGCCCAGGCCAGGTCCGGCCACGACATTCAGCAACTCCCAGGCTGGGAGGTGCAGAACCACGGTGATTCGCTGGAGCCGATCGACGACGTGATGAAGCGGTTGATCGACAAATATGGGCCGGTCGCGAAGGCCAGCGAGTACCTGTACACCGTCAAGGGCAAATGGCTGGCGGTGCCTTGTAGTGCGGGCAACCAGAACAAGGGGCCATGCGGGCGCATCTCGGTGCTCAAGCAGGCAGGGCTGGACGTGGTGAAGATGTACCCGCCCTCGGCCGACCCGACACCGGAGGCGGAGAACTGGACCTACGATACGATGCTAAAGGTCGCCGAGGTTTGCCAGAAGGCGAAGATGGCGTTCGGCATCGGTCTGGGCACAACGGCGGACTCGGTTGACACCGCGGGCGCGCTGTTCGCCGCCTTCGGAGCCGAGGTGGTCACCGCGAAGGGCGAGGTTACCGCACATGCCGACGCCGTCCGCCAGGTGTTGGAATACGCCCAGCAGCTCGTGAAGTACCTGCCCGCGGATGCCGTCAGCTACGACGATGCGTCGAACAACCGGGCGCTGATCTCCGGGCAGAGCGCGCTGATCTGGAACCCGCCCTCGGCCTGGGCGGTGGCCAAGCGCGACGCGCCGAAGGTGGCGGAGGATTGCTGGACTTTCCCGGCACCGGAGGGGCCCAAAGGTCGGTTCCTGCCGCTGGGGGCGTTCTCCTGGGGGGTGTGGAACTTCTCGCCCAACAAGACGGCCGCCAAGGAGCTGATCGAGTTCCTGTCGCAGCGCGACAACGTCGAGGCACGCTGCAACGTCGTGCAGGGCTACGACGTGCCGCCGTTCGAGAGCATGACCGACTTCAGGATATGGGACGAGGTGTCGCCGCCAAAGGGTACCGTCTACCACTACCCGATCCGCCGCGCGCACCATCAGCAGAACTGGATTGCAGTGTCCCCGGCCCCGCCGGAGATCGCGGTGCAGGCCTACAACCGCGGCACACTGCCGACAATGCTGGCCAAACTGCAGAGCGGCCAGTCGGTCAGGCAGGTTCAGGATTGGGCGCAGGACGAGCTGGAAGGCTTCGTCCGCTGACCTGAGGGTTCGCTTCGTTCGGGGCAGGGCGCTGGCTGCGGTTTCGCGCGGCTCGCGTGTCGACTTGCCCCGAACCTCGGCCTGATCGCGAGCGGTCGGGCCCCATAGTGGCCGGCTCCCGGACACCATCCGCGGGGGCCTGCCTGTCGTCGCCCCGAGGCGGCCGCAACCGCCCAAAGCCGAAGGAGAACCCACGCAACCGCGGCCCTGTGCCGCTTCAGGAGAGCAGTCCATGAACCGTCCGAACAGGCTTCCGCACCGCCGCGCGTTGCAGGCGAAGCGCCCTGGTGAACAATCGATGACGCGCCGTCGTACCCTGCAACTCGGTGTCGCCGCGGCTGCACTGCCGCTTGTGCACATCCGTGGCGCCGGTGCTGCCGGCAAGCTTGCCGTCGCCTTCTGGGACCATTGGGTGCCGGGGGGCAACGCCATCATGCAGAAGCAGGTCGATGCCTGGGCCGCGAAGAACCACATCGATGTGGCGGCCGACTTCATCACCGGCAACGGCAACCAGCTGCTGATGACCGGGGTGGCCGAGGCACAGGCGAAAACCGGCCACGATATCATGACGTTCGTGAACTGGGACGTGTTCAACCTGCACGCCGCCCTGGCACCGGTCGACGACGTGGTGGAGCGGCTGAGCGCGCAATACGGTGCGGTCAGTTCGACCGCGTCCTATCTGGCGAAGGTGAACGGGCACTGGACCGCGGTGCCGACTAGCACCGGCACCCAGACCAAGCCGCCCTGCGCGCGCATCAGCCTGATGAAGAAATACGGCATCGACATCCAGGCAATGTATCCGGCATCGCCGGAGAAGACCGCGCTTGCCGATGCCTGGGACTACGAAATGCTGGTCAAGACCGGCGAGGCGGCGATGAAGGACGGCTACCCGTTCGCGTTGGGCCTGGGCGGCGGCACCACCAACACCGACGGCATCGACCAGGTGGGCGCGATGTTCCGGGCGTATGGGGCGCCGCTGATCGACGCCGAGGGCGCGATCCAGGTGAAATCGGACGCGATGCGGCAGTTCCTGGAATTCGCCCGACGCTTCGTGAAGATGCTGCCGGACGACGTGGTGAGCTACGACGACGCCTCCAACAACCGCGCGCTGATCTCCGGCAAGTCGGCGCTGATCTTCAATCCGCCCTCGGCCTGGGCGGTGGCCAAGCGGGACGCGCCGGCGGTGGCCGAGGATTGCTGGACGTTCTCGGCGCCCAAGGGGCCGAAGGGGCGGTTCGTGCCGACGCTGACGTTCTTCTGGGGCATCTACAGTTTCAGCCGGAACCAGGCTGCCGCCAAGGACCTGCTGGAGCACCTGATGCAGCGCGAACAGGTCGAGCCGCGCACCGTGGCGACCGAAGGCTACGACCTGCCGCCGTTCGAAAAGATGAACGATTTCAAGATCTGGGAGGAAGTCGAGCCGCCGAAAGGCACGGTCTACAACTACCCGATCCGGCCCTGGCACGACGCGAAGCCGAACATCACCGCGTCCGAGGCGTCACCCGACGTCGCGGTACAGATCTACCAGCGGGCCACGCATAACAACATGCTGGCGCGGCTGAAGCAGGGCCAGTCGATCGAGCAGGTGGTCGCCTGGGCCGCGGATGAGCTGGGCGGGTTCACCCGATAGAACGGCGGCGTCCGGGGGAGGCGACTCCCCCGGACGATCCGGTTTCCGACGGGAAGAGCCGCCGGCCGCGGCTTTTCCTGGTCGTGCGTGCGCGGTGCGCCGCCTCTGCTCAGGCTTCGATGCCGGCGGGGGTCATGCCCGACCCGGCCTTCGGCAGGATCAGGTGCATGACCACCAGTCCGACCAGGTAGAGCGACGAGGCGATACCGAACAGGATCTGGTAGTTGCCATGTGTCGCGTCCAGCAGGCGTCCCACGCCCATCGACACGAACATGCCGATGAAATAGGCACAGAAACCGCCGATCCCGACCACCGAACCGACCGCGTTCTGCGGCATCGTATCGGATACGATGGTGTAGACGTTGGCCGAATAGCCCTGGTGCGCCGAGGCCGCGATACCGATCAGCACGACCGCCATCCACACGTTGGAAACTTCCGACGCCATGAAGACCGGCACGACGCACAGGCCGCACACCAGGAAGGTGACCTTTCGGGCTGTCAAGGTCCGCATGCCGCGCTTGATGAGGTGGGAGGACAGCCAGCCGCCACCGACGCTGCCGACGTCCGCCATGCAGTAGATCACCACCAGCGGCAGCGCGGCCGCCATCAGGTCGACGCCGTATCGCTTGGCCAGGAAGCCGGGCACCCAGTTCAGGTAGAACCACCATACCGGGGCGCTGAAGCAGGTGCCGGCGATGTTGGCCCAGGTCCCGCGATAGCCGAGGAGTTGGACCCAGGGGATCTTCACCTCGGCCGGCACCGGGTCGCTGCGGATATAGGCCAGTTCCGCAGCCGAGAGGCGGGGATGCTCTTCCGGCTTCTTGTATATAAGGAGCCAGGCCACGATCCAGAGGAAGCCGATCCCGCCGGTGAGCAGGAAGGCGGCCTGCCAGCCGAAGAAGATGACCATGAGGGGCACGAGGATCGGGGCGGCGACCGCGCCGACATTGCTGCCGGCGTTGAAGATGCCGGTGGCCAAAGCGCGTTCCTTGGCCGGGAACCATTCGGACACGGTCTTGATGGAAGCCGGGAAGTTGCCGCCCTCCGACAGGCCGAGGCCGGCGCGGGCGACCTTGAAGCCCATCACGCTGCCCATGGCTGCGTGCAGGCAGGCAAACAGGCTCCAGGCGGCCACGGAACCGGCGAGACCCAGCCGGACGCCGATCTTGTCCATGAGGCGCCCGACGCCGACATAGCCGAATGCGTAGAACAGCGAGAATGCGGCGACGATGTCACCGAAATCCGACTCGCTCCAGTGCAAGTCCCCCATGAGGGTCGGCTTCAGAAGGCCGAGGACCTGCCGATCCATGTAGTTGATGGTTGTGGAGAAAAACAACAGTGCACATATAGTCCAGCGGTAGTGGCCAATCTTGGCGGCCACCGTCGTCGCTACACTGCGCCCCCGGGCAACAGTTCCGTCCGGCATGTCTCGCTTCCTTATGTATTCAGTCAGTCGCCTGCACGAACGCATCACCACCGCCTGGAGATGCGGTCGGCAAATCACCGATTTCCAAAGACAACGTCCCCGGACGCGATCTTGTCGCATGTTAGCGGTCGCACACGCGGCGCGAGCCACGGTTTCGGGTCGGTCATTGCCGCCCTCACGTAAACCGTGCATCGCGGGCATGTTTCCTCACCATGATCTGAATCAATTCCTGCAGGAAAAATCTCTGGCAAACGCTCGCCGCGAGCCGGGCCAGCGAAAGATGCAAGCCGGTGATACCTGTTGCAGGGGCGGATGATGCGTAGCAGGCTTCGTTTGCCGATCGACCCCAGGATGCCATTGGCCGCGCCGGCCCGGCAGAACGGCGCGTGGTGCAACCCTCGACGCAGCCTGATGGAATGCCCGTTGGCCTCGCTGCTCCCCCGACTCGCCGTTCCGATGATCAAGGATGCATAGTGTGTCTTCCGATATCCCTCCCTCTGCCCATCCGTCCCGGCGGCTGTCTCGCGCGACGCTCGGTGCATTGCCGTCGAACGTGGCACGGCCGGCCTACGATCCCGCGGGCGTCGCCCCCGGTATCGTCCATCTGGGCGTCGGCGCCTTCATGCGTGCCCATCTTTCGGTCTACACCGACGACATCCTCGCCGCCGGCGCACGCGATTGGGGGATCGTCGGGTCCGACCTGATGTCCGCGGCACCGCGCCATGCGCTGGCGCCGCAGGATGGCCTCTACACGCTGGTCGTGCGCGATGCCGTAGCCGATCGGCTGCGCGTCGTCGGCTCGTTGCATGAGGTGCTGGCGGTGCCCGAGGACCCGGCGGCGACGCTGGACCGGATGACCGACCCGCGTACCCGGATTGTGACATTGACCGTCACCGAGAAGGGCTATTGCCAGGACGCCGCGACCGGCGCGCTGGACGAGGCGCATCCGGCGATCGTGGCCGATCTGCAGGCAGGCGCATTGCCGCGCAGCGTGCCCGGCCTGCTGACCGAGGCGATCGCCCGCCGCCGCAACTGCGGCCTGGCGCCGTTCACCGTGCTGGTCTGTGACAACCTGTCGCAGAACGGCACCAAGGCGCACGGCATCGTCACCCGGTTCGCCGAACTGCGGGATCCCTCGCTGGCCCGCTATATCGCCGACGCCGTGCGATTCCCGAACACCATGGTTGACCGCATCACCCCCGCCACCCGCGACGAGGACCGCCAGGCCGTCGCCGCCGCGCTGGGCCTGGAGGATGCATGGCCAGTGGTCTGCGAGCCGTTCCGCCAGTGGGTGATCGAAGACCGCTTCACGGCGGGGCGGCCGCGCTGGGAGGATGTCGGCGCGACCCTGGTCGACGACGTGATGCCGTTCGAGATCATGAAGCTGCGCTGCCTGAACGGTACGCATTCGGCGATGGCCTATCTCGGCGTGCTGATTGGCCTCGACACGGTGGCGGGGGCGTTCGGCGATCCGGCGATCGCGCAGTTCATCGCGCGGTTGTGGACCGAGGACCTCGTCCCCACGGTGCCGCCGGTGCCGGGGACCGACATCGTGCGCTATACGGAGCAGTTGGCCGAGCGCTATCGCAACCCGAACATCCGGCACCGGACGCTGCAGATCGCCTCGGACGGGTCGCAGAAGCTGCCGCCGCGGCTGCTGGAACCGGCCCTGGAGCGGCTGCATGCCGGGGGTTCGGCGCGCCGGATCGCATTCGTAGTGGCCGCCTGGATGCGCTTCGTGTTGTGCGTCGACGACCAAGGTGCGGCCTATGAGATCAGCGATCCGCTGGCGACGCGGCTGGCGCGCATCGGCCGGGAGTGTGGGCGCAATGCCACCCAGTTGGCCGAGGCTTTGTTCGCGGTTTCCGATATCTTCACACCTGCGTTGCTCGCGCAGGCCGCATTCCGGGCGCAGGTTGTGAAGGATCTCGACCATATCCTGACGGAGGGGACCAGGCAGGCCCTCGCCGCGTGCCTGGCCGAGGGCCCGCCGGCGAAGTCCTGATCGGGCCGCCGTCTGCAACGCTGAGAAGGAGAGACGATCGTGATCGAAACCTGGAGATGGTTCGGCCCCGATGATCCCGTGACGCTGGTGAACGCGCGGCAGGCTGGCGCGACCGGCATCGTCACTGCACTGCACCATATGAATCAGGGTGGCGTGTGGACGGAAGACGAGGTGGCGAAGCGTCGGGCCGAGGTGGAAGCTGCCGGGCTCACCTGGTCGGTGGTGGAGAGCATCGGCGTGGGTGAGGAGATCAAGACCCGCACCGGCGACTTCCAGCGCAAGATCGACAACTACAAGCAGTCGATCCGCAACGTGGCGCGCGCCGGGGTGAAGACCATCTGCTACAATTTCATGGTCATCACCGACTGGACGCGCACCGAACTGGCGTGGAAGCTGCCGAGCGGCGGGTATGCGCTGCGGTTTGATGCGGTGGATTTTGCGGCGTACGACCTGTTCGTGCTGCGCCGCAAAGGTGCCGAAGCGGAGTACACGCCTGCGCGTATCGCGGCCGCCGAGGCGCGCTTCAAGACGTTCTCCCCCGAACGGATCGACAAGCTGGAGAAGGTCCTGATCGACTGGCTGCCGGCGCGCGACTTCGCGTACGACCGGGCGGGCTTCAACAAGATGCTGGAGATCTACAAGGAGATCACGCCGGCCGAACTGCGGGCGAACCTGGTTTCCTTCCTGAAGGAGATCACGCCGGTGGCGGAGGAGGAGGGGGCGCGGCTGTGCATCCATGCCGACGATCCGGCCTTCCCGTTGTTCGGATTGCCGCGGGTGATGTCGACCGCCGATGACGTCCGCGCGATGTTTGAGGCAGTGCCGGCCCAGGCTTGCGGACTGACTCTCTGCACCGGCTCGTTCGGGTCCAACCCGAAGAACGACCTCGTGGCCATGGCGAAGGAATTCGCCCCGCGCATCCACTTCGTGCACCTGCGCAACACCACGCATGAGCCGGACGGGTCGTTCTACGAGGCGGCGCATCTCGACGGGGACACCGACCTGATCGGGGTGACCGCGGTGATGATGGCGGAGGAAGCACGGCGGGCGGCCGAGGGGCGGGTCGATGCGCAAATCCCGATGCGGCCCGACCATGGCCATCTGCTGGCCGACGACATCGGCAAGAAGGTCAACCCCGGCTACTCCAACATCGGCCGCTTGAAGGGCTTGGCGGAACTGCGGGGTGTGATGCGCACGATCGAGGCCTTCCGCGCCGGTCGCGTACACTGACGAAAACGCCGGCGCAAACGTAGGGAGCGTCGGCGGCGTTTGCTCCCTCTCGTGGCATGCCCGCGCTTGACGCGGGCATGCCACGGCTTTGATGCACGTCGCGCCGCAAGCCGTGGGTCCCTGGGTCAAGTCCCGCGGATGGCGCGCGGGGTGCCAGCCCGGCGTCCCATCTTTCTCGTTTCAAACGATCTCTTTACTGCCGCGCTTGGCCGTTGCGTCAGGAGCCGCCAACGGTTAGCGTGCGACAAGACCGTGAAATCGGCATGTTGCAGTGCAACGCAATGACGCGCCTCGCATCGCGGGAGCGCGCGGGAGGTATGTCCATGGTAGCGGCGTCAGGCCGTGTTTCAGCGAATCGTGTCGAGAATCCCGGGGCCGCCTGTGCGAGCGCCCCGATGCCGTTTGTCTATCCGTGACGGAAAGCAGAAGGATCGACGTTTCGTGACCACTCCGACCCTCAAGACATCTCGCCGCCGGGCGCTGAAGCTTGGCGCCGCCGCCGTTGCCTTGCCGCTCGTTCATATCCGCACCGGCCGTGCCGCCGGGAAAGTGTCGATTGCCTTCTGGGACCATTGGGTGCCCAGCGGCAACGCCGTCATGCAGAAACAGGTCGAGGCCTGGGCGGCCAAGAACCAGGTCGAAGTCCAGGCGGACTTCATTACCTCCGTCGGCAGCAAGAACATCCTGACGATTGCCGCCGAGGCGCAGGCCAGGACCGGCCATGACGTGCAGGCCTTCCCGAGCTGGGAAGTGCACAACCACAGCGACATGATCGAGCCGATCGACGACGTGATGAAGACCCTCACCGGCCAGTACGGCGGGGTGAACCAGGTCTGTGAATACCTTGCCAAGATCAAGGGCCACTGGATGGGCGTGCCGACCAGTTCCGGCACCCAGTACAAAGGGCCGTGCGGGCGCATCAGTGTCCTGAAGGACAAGGCCGGGCTCGACGTGGTGGCGATGTACCCCGCGGCTCCGGGGCATACCGCGGCGTCCGACGCCTGGACCTGGGACGCGTTGCTGAAGGCCGCCGAGGCGTGCGCCGCCGCGAACATGACGTTCGGCATGGGGCTTGGCCAGACCTCGGACTCGGTCGACTGCATCGGGTCGCTGTTCGCGGCCTATGGGGCCGAGTTGGTGGACAAGGACGGCAACGTGACCGTGAAGTCCGACAACGTCCGCAAGGTGCTGGAATACGGCCAGAAGCTGGTCAAGGTGCTGCCGGCCGACGCAGTCAGCTACGACGACGCGTCGAACAACCGTGCGCTGATCTCCGGCCAGAGTGCGCTGATCTGGAACCCGCCCTCGGCCTGGGCCGTGGCGAAACGCGACAATCCAAAAGTGGCCGAGGACTGCTGGAGCTTCCCCGGTTGTGCCGGTCCGGCCGGCCGCTTCACGCCCTATCTGCCGTATTTCTGGGGCGTGTGGTCGTTCAGCCAGAACAAGACCGCGGCGAAGGAGCTGATTACTTTCCTGATGCAGCGTAACAATGTGGAGGCACGCTGCACCGAGGTCGTGGGATACGATGTGCCCCCGTTTGACTCGATGCTCGACTTCAAGGTGTGGGAAGACGTGGAGCCGCCGAAGGGCACCGTCTACAACTACCCGATCCGGCCGTTCCACAACGCCAAGCCGCATATTGCGGCACTGCCGGCTCCACCGGACATCGCCGTGCAGATCTATAACCGCGGCACGATGCCGACCATGCTGGCAAAATTGAAAAGCGGCTCCTCGATTGACGAAGTCATCGCCTGGGCCTCGGACGAGCTGGAAGGTTTTACCCGCTGACGGTATGGCGCGGGGCCGGGGAATCCCCGGCTTCGCGCCAGGCGGACGGCGGTAGGGAGGATAAAAATGGCTGATGGCACCAGCGTCCCCGTCGGCGTAATCGGCGCACCCCGCAGGGTGGCACGCAAGACGTCGAGCCTGAAACGCTTCACGCAACAGCGGTCGACGATTGCGTTCATGCTGGCACTACCGCTGATCCTGCTGGTCGCGTGCTTCGTGATCTATCCGGCGCTCTATGCGATCTACCTGAGCATGCTGAACAAAAAGATGACCGCCTTCGTCGGGCTGGGCAATTTCGCGTTCCTGCTCAAGCGCCACACCTTCCAACTGGTGATCTTCCAGTCTTGCCTGTTCGCGGTCACCGCGGTGGTCATGAAGGCGTTCCTGGGCTTCGTGCTGGCGCACCTCATGCACAACATCCCCGGCAAGAACCAAAAGATTTGGCGCGGCCTGTTGCTTGTGCCATGGGTGATTCCGCTGGCGCTCTCGACGCTGACATGGTGGTGGATGTTCGACCCGTCCTATTCGGCGTTCAACTGGGTGCTCAACCAGTTCGGCTTCGCCAACGTGCCCTGGCTGGGCGTCGGGTGGATCGCGCGGTTCTGCACCATCACGGTCAATGTCTGGTACGGCACGCCGTTCTTCATGATCATGTACCTTGCAGCGCTGAAGTCGGTGCCCGAGCAGCTGTATGAGGCGGCTTCGATCGACGGCGCCAATGCGGTGCAGAAGCTGTTCTTCGTCACCCTGCCGATGATGCGCAACATCATCGCGATCACCGTGCTGTTCAGCCTGATCGTGACCTTTGCCGACTTCGACATCGTGCGCATCCTGACCGCGGGCGGCCCGCAGGACATGACGCATGTGTTTGCCACCTACGCCTTCCAGGTCGGCATTCAGTCGGGCGACATCCCGCTGGGCGCGGCGGACAGCCTGTTCATGTTCCCGATCCTCGCCTTCGCAGCGTTCTTCGTGCTGCGTGGCGTCACCCGGCGCACCAAGGAGATCGCGACATGAGCGCGACCACGATGGGGGACGCGGCCAAGCGCGCCGCGGCCCACAGCCATAAGCACTCCCTGCATCGCCAGCGCCTTTGGGCACTCTGGGGAAGCTACATCGCGCTCGGCGTGTTCGTGGTGATCTTCCTGGTGCCGCCATTCTACACGCTGATGACCAGCCTGAAGTCGTCGGCGGAAATCTCGGCCCAGACCGGCAGCCCGTGGCTCGTGCGCCACCCGACGCTGGACAATTTCTGGTACCTGATCACCTACCCGAACTTCCAGACGTACTACTTGAACTCGATCATGGTCACGATCGTGACGGTTTCGGTGTCGATGGTGATCTCGGTGCTGGCGGCGTTCAGCCTGTCGCGGATGGGGTTCTGGGGCAGCCAGGCGCTCGCCACCGGGGTGTTCCTGACCTACCTGGTGCCGGCGAGCCTGTTGTTCATTCCGCTGTTCCAGATCGTCGGCTGGCTGGGGCTGATCAACAACCTCTGGTGCCTGGCGCTGCTGTATCCGACCCTGGCGGTGCCGTTCTGCACCTGGATCATGATCGGGTATTTCAGCTCGATCCCGAAGGAACTGGATGAGGCCGCGCTGATCGACGGCGCCGGCTACCTGCAGATGCTGTGGAAGATCTTCATCCCGGTTGCCATGCCGGGGATCATCGCCGCCACCATCTTCGCCTTCACCGTGAGTTGGGGCGCGTTCCTCTACCCGCTGGCCTATCTCTACACGTCGAACCAGATGGTGCTCACGGTCGGCATCATCTCCGACCTGATCCGCGGGGACGTGTTCCAGTGGGGGAAGATCATGGCGGCCTGCCTGCTGGCGTCGCTGCCGCCGATCGTCATCTACGCTTTCCTGATGGACTATTATGTCGCCGGCCTCACCGCTGGTGCGACCAAGGGCTGACATGCGAAAATCAAAGCGTGGCCGGGGCGAACCCGGCCGCCGGCTGCAACCGAGGGAACGAGATCGCCATGGCTGAAGTGTCCTGCCGCAAGGTCGTGAAGGAATACGATGGCGGCGTACAAGCGGTGAAAGGCATCGACCTGGAGATCGCGGACCAGGAATTCGTCGTGCTGGTCGGGCCCTCGGGCTGCGGCAAGTCGACCACGCTGCGCATGATCGCCGGCCTGGAGGAGATCACCACCGGCGAGATCTGGATCGGTGGCGACGTCGTGAACGACGTGCCGCCGCGCGACCGCGACATCGCCATGGTGTTCCAGAACTACGCGCTGTATCCGCACATGAGCGTTTACGACAATATGGCTTTCGGCCTGAAGATGCGCAAAGTCGACCGTGCGGAGATCGGCAGGCGCGTGCAGGCGGCCGCCGAGATCCTCGGCATGCAGGACTATCTTAAGCGCAAGCCGCGCCAGCTATCCGGCGGGCAGCGTCAGCGCGTGGCACTCGGCCGCGCCATCGTCCGCCAGCCG
>JARLIJ010000391.1 GCA_031291795.1 Acetobacteraceae bacterium
AACCCGGACCTTGGATGGTCCGGGTTGGCCCCTCTTCCCCGGAGAACACCACCAGAAAGGGTCCAGGGGCTGTGCTCCTGGTGGGGGTCCAGGGGGCAACGCCCCTTGGCGGGGTTTGGGGCAGCGCCCCGCCCTTCCTGCGCTCAGGCTTGCCGCCGCGTCACGCTGCCGGCATTATTCCGGCCTGGTGTTTGATGTTGATCAAGTCTTGGCGGCGGATCCATGATCGCAGCGCGGCATATGGCATGGCTGGCCACGGCGTCTCTTGCGCTGCTCGCCTCGCAGGGCGCGCGGGCGGACGCTGTGACCGAACAGCTCGACAAAGCGGCTGCGGCCTATCAGCAGCATGACGTTCCCGGCACGATCGCCGCGCTGGACGTCGCGACCACGCTGCTGCGCCAGGGGCGGGCCGATGCGTTGCAGGCGCTGCTGCCGTCGCCGCCGCCGGGCTGGAGCGCCGATCCGGCCGAGACCAGTTCCTTGAGTGCGGCAATGCTGGGGGGTGGCACGAGTGCCACGCGGACCTACCATCACGACGACCAGCAGGTGGTGGTGCAGTTCACCGCCGACTCGCCGATGCTGCAGAGCGTGGCGACGCTGATCAGTGGCCCGCTGGCCGAATCCGCCGGCATCCGGACCGTCATGGTCGGCGGCCGAGCCCTGGGGTATACGCTGAAGGACAATGGATACATCACGCTGGTGGCGGACAAGGTCGTGGTGAAGATCGACGGCAACACGGCGGTGCCGGAGCCTGTGCTGCGCAGCTTCGTTGCCGCCATCGACTTCGACGCGATCGAGAAACTGGCCCATTGACCGGTTGCCTTGGGCGGTGGCGACCGCCGCTCGCATCTGCGGCATGCCCCGCTCTGGCCTCCCCGCCTGAAAAGGGGCAGGGCATGACGAGACGGCGCGATCCGCGCCAGCCGCCAGCGCGCGGCGGTCTGGCGTGAAGCTGGCGAGGCTGTCGACCGGCACCGTCCTGTTCGGCCTGGATGTGGTGCTCGTGGTGTTGGCCTGGCCGCTGCTGCTGATTGCGGCGCGGCCCGACATCCTGGCGCTGTTCACACCCACCGCCGACATGCGTGGCGTGCTGTATCCGGTGGCCGATCTGGTAGCCCTGTATGCGATGGGCCTGTATCGCCGGGATTCGATCCTGGAGACCGGGCGTTCGCTGTCGCGCGTGCCGCTCGTGGTCGGCATGGGCGCAGCGCTGGCCGAACTGGGGGCGGTGATTCCGCCGCTGGTCGTTCCGCGCGTCTTCGTGCACCCGGTGCTGCGCGACCAGGCGCAGCTTTTCGCCCTCGCCACGGTATGCTTCACAGCGTGTGCCTTCGTTGCGCGGCTGGCCGTCGACGGCTTGCTGCACTGGCGTCTGCTGCGGCGCAGGCTGCTGGTGGTGGGGGCCGGGCAGCGCGCCTGGGACCTGCTGCACATGCTGGGGCGGGAGGGCAGCAGCCTGCATTACGACGTGGCGCTGCTGCATGATCCGTCGCATGGCGCGGTCGACCCGCGGCTCGCGGCGAATCCGTTGATCCACATCCTGGACAGTGCCGCGGTCGACGCGCTGACCGCCGCCCGCGCGGTCGATGCCGACCAGATCGTGGTCGCCCCGGACGACCGGCGGGGCATGGACCTGATGCAGTTGCTGGACTGCAAGGTCGCCGGGTTTCCGGTGGTACCCTATCTCAGCTTCGTGGAGAAGGAGATCCGGCGCGTCGACCTCAAGCGTATGGAGCTCGGCTGGCTGGTCTATTCCGAGGGGTTCTCGTTCGGCGCGATCGACCATTTCCTCAAGCGGGTGCTCGACCTGGGGGTGAGCGTGCTGGTGCTGCTGCTGGCCGCACCGCTGCTGCTGGGGGCGATTCTGGCGATCTGGTCGGAGGGCAAGGGGCCGATCTTCTACCACCAGGAACGGGTGACGCAGTTCGGCCGGGTGTTCCGCATCGTCAAGCTGCGCACGATGCGGGTGGATGCCGAGGCGCAGGGCGCGGTGTGGGCCGCCAGCGAGGACGCGCGGATCACCCGGGCGGGTGCGTTCCTCCGCCGCAGCCGGATCGACGAGCTGCCGCAGCTGTGGAACGTACTGAAGGGTGAGATGTCGTTCGTCGGCCCACGGCCGGAGCGGCCGGTGTTCGTCGAGGAACTGGTGGCACAGATCCCGCTCTACCAGGAACGCCATCTGGTGAAGGCCGGGCTGACCGGCTGGGCGCAGATCAACTACCCCTATGGCGCCTCGATCGACGATGCACGGTCGAAGCTGAGCTACGATCTGTACTATGTGAAGAACTTCTCGATCCTGTTCGACTTCGTCATCCTGCTGCAGACGCTGCGGGTGGTGCTGTGGCCGAGCGGGGTGCGGTAGGATAGATGTAGCCGGAGGGAGGGTTTTCGGTTGCAGACGGGCAGCAATGCCTGCCTGGATATCCCCGTGCTTTGCCTGCCTCGCCTCCAGCCGGATACCCTCGATGACCGATGACCTGCCGCGCCGCCGTGGTCGCCCCCGCCTTGTCGGACTGGGGCTTTGCCTGCTGTTCCTGCTCGCCCTCGGCCTGCACGTGGTGTTCGACCGCCGCGCGCCGTACACCTCGGAAGCGACGTTGCAGGCCCCCGTGGTGGGGGTCGCGCCCAATGTCTCGGGCACCGTCATCGAGGTTGCGGTGCAGGACAACCAGCCGGTCAAGGCCAACGATCCGCTGTTCCGCATCGATCCCCAGCGCTTTGCCGCCTCGGTGGCGCAGGCCGAGGCAAACCTGTCCGACGCCGTCCAGCGGGTGGGCGCCAGCACCGCCGCATTGACCGCCGCCGCGGCCCGGGTCGGCGACGCGCGGGCCAACCTCGCCAACGAGCGGGCGCAGACCGAACGGGTCGTGCAGCTCGCGAACCGCGACTATGCCTCCCGCGCGCAGGCCGACACGGCGCGGGCGAAGCTGGCGACCGCCGAGGGTGCGGTGGAGGCCGCCGAAGCCAACCTGGAGGAAGCGCGCCGCCGCCTCGGTCCGACCAATGCGGACAACCCGGCG
Organism: Acetobacteraceae bacterium; assembly: GCA_031291795.1. GTDB lineage: Bacteria > Pseudomonadota > Alphaproteobacteria > Acetobacterales > Acetobacteraceae > Rhodopila. The sequence continues at coordinate 3,021 of JARLIJ010000391.1, forward strand.
ATCCGGCTGGCCCTGGCGCAATTCCAGCGCGCGCGGATCGACCTGAACGACGCCGAGGTCCGCGCGCCGGTCGATGGTATCGTGACCAACACGGTGCTGGCCCCCGGCCAATACGCCAGCGCCGGGCACACCATGGCGACGGTGATCGACACCGAGAGCGCCTGGATCGTCGCCAACCTGCCGGAGAACACGCTGGGCAACATCCGCATCGGCGACCCGGTGCTGGTGACGTTCAACGTCGCCCCCGGGCGGATCCTGCGGGCGCGGGTCGCCAGCATCGCCTCCGGCGTCACCCAGTCGGTGGCGAGCGCCCTGCGCGGCGACCTGCCGTATGTCGCGCAGCGCCGGCAATGGCTGCGCGAGGTGCAGCGGATCCCGGTCCGCATCGAGCTGCTGCGCCAGGACGACATCCCGGTGATCCGGGTCGGCTCGCGCGCCAATGTCGTGGTGCTGACGCAGGAGGCCGGGCTCGCCGCGCCGTTTGCCCGCGCCTGGCTGCACGTGGTCTCGCTGGTCGACTATGTGTTCTGACCGGCGTCGCTGGCCGATCCTGCCCGCGGGACCGGCCCGGGCATGACCGGCGCCCAGGCGGTCCAGCCCGGCGCGGCGGTGGCCAGGCGCGGCCTGCGCATCGCGCTGGCATTCGCCGCCGCCTTCGTCGTGGCCGAGGGGCTGCGGAGCGATCTGCAACTGACCTTCATCGCCCCGCTCGTCGCCGGGATGATGGCGTCGGCGGCACCCGCGCCAGTCGGGATGGTGCTGGCGCTGCCGGTCATCGCCTGGCTGCTGGTGGCCGCGGCAGGCTACGCGCTGCTGTTCCTCGGCGGCATGCCGCTGGTGCTCTGCCTGCTCGGACTCTGCGTCTTCCGTGCCGGCTTCGGCCTGCTCGGCCAGGCGCGCAAGGCCCCGCTCGGACTGCTGACGCTGGTGATCTTCGGGATCATCCCGCAGACGCTGGTCAAGGCCCCCGAACTGTCGGCGGACCTGGCGCGGTGGCTGGCGCTGAATGTGGCCATCGCGGCGGGCTGCGAGCTGGTCACCCGCTGGCTGCTGCCCGATCCGGCGCGGCCGGCTCCCGCGCAGGGGGCGCCGCAGCTACCGCCGCTGTTTGCCGCCGCCGCGCTGCTGCTGGGCGTGATGCTGACCGCGACGCTGCAACTGCCGGCGCCCGGTGCGGTCGTCATTGGCATCGTCATCGTCCTGCGCGCCGACGGCGAGAGCGCGGTGAATGTGATCCGCGACCGGTTCCTGGGTGCATTGCTGGGCGGCGCGGCCGCCGTCGCGGTGTGGGAGGTGATCTGGCTCGCCCCCGACCTGTCCGTGCTGGCGACCGCCACGCTGTGCGCCGCCTGGGTGTTCGCCAGCCGGATCGCGGCGGGTGGGCCGATGCGCGGCCTGCACGTCAAGTCGCTCAACGTGCTGGCAATCCTGCTGGGCGAGGGGTTCTCGATCTTCTACGACGACACCGAGGATCGGGTCTGGACGCGGATTGCCGGCGTGGCGCTTGGCCTGGGATACGCGGCCTTGGTGCACGTCGTGGCACGCAACTGGCGGACGCGGCGATCCCGGTTGCAGCCCGCCACGACCTGACGCGAGCGGCCCTGCGCCCTTGCAGAGCATCCTCGGGCCTGGCCCGAGGACCCGAGGATCCATGGCTTGCGGCGCCGCAAACCGCAAAGCATGTGACGCCCGCGGCAGGGAAGGGCACAGACGGCCGATCCCGCGGTCCGCACGGAGCCTTACTGCTTTGTCACGAAGTGCGACACCCTCGCGGCGGGAATACCGCTATTCTGGCTGCCGCATTCGCAGGAGCCGCCATGCCATCCTATCGCCTTCAGGTGAACGGTTCGGTGCAGGAGGTCGCGGCGGACGACCCCGACATGCCGCTGCTCTATGCCCTGCGCAACGACCTCGGCCTGCATGCGGCGAAGTTCGGCTGCGGACTGGGCCAGTGCGGCGCCTGCACGGTGCTGCTGGATGGCGCACCCACACGCTCCTGCATGGTGTCGATCGGTTCGGTGGGCAACGCCGCCATCGTGACGCTGGAAGGGATCGGCGGGCCGGAGCATCCGCATCCGGTGCAGGCGGCGTTCATCGCCGAACAGGCGGCGCAATGCGGCTACTGTAGCAACGGGATGATGCTGGCGACGGTGGCGCTGCTCGCCGGGACGCCGCACCCGGACGATGCGGCGATCCGCGCCGCGCTGGCCGGCAATCTGTGTCGCTGCGGGACTCATGTGCGCATCCTGCAGGCCGTGCGACGCGCGGCGGAGGGCGCCTGACATGGCAGACCTGGAGATGATCCCCCACGGGGCAGCCCTGGCGCGCCGGCATTTCCTGGCCGGCGTCGGCGGCCTGCTGGTGGGTTTCGCGTTCACCCCCGCCCGCGCGGCGGAGGTCGCCGCACGCAATGTCACTCGCGACGCGGTCGATTCCTACCTGGCGATCGCGCCCGACGGGGCGGTCACGATCTACAGCGGCAAGGTCGACCTCGGTACCGGGTTGCGCGCCGTCGCGCGGCAGATGGTGGCGGAGGAACTGGGCCTCGACCCGGCCGCCATCGCGCTGGTCGAGGGCGACACCGCGCTGACCCCCGACCAGGGCCCGACCTCCGGCAGCACGGGCACCGCAATCGGCTGCATGCAGTTGCGTCGCGCGGCGGCCACTGCGCGCGGCGCGCTGCTGCGGCTGGCGGCGGAGCGGCTGAAGCTGCCGGCCGACACGCTGGAACTGGCCGATGGGTCCGTACGCGGCGGCGGCCAGGTGGTCAGCTTCGCCGGCCTGATCGGTGGTGGGCGCTTCGAACTGGCGGTCGACCCGGCGGTGGCGCTGCGTCCTTCGGCGCAGTTCCGGGTGATCGGGCAATCGATGAAGCGGCCCGACCTGCCGGAAAAACTGACCGGCCGGCACGTCTACGTGCAGGATTTCGTGCTGCCGGGGATGCTGCATGGCCGAACCATCCGGCCCCCCGCCGTCGGTGCCACGCTGCTGACGGTGGACGAAGCGTCCGTCGCGAGCATCCCCGGCGTGCGCGTGGTGCGGCGCGGCAGCTTCCTGGGCGTCGTGGCCGAGACCGAATGGAACGCGATCCGCGCCGCCCAGGCCCTGCGCGCAACGTGGAGCGACACGGCAAACCTGCCCGGTTCGGCGGCGGTGTACGATGCCGTCCGCGGCACGCCCTTGGAACGCGAGGAGCTGATCGTCGGCCGCGGCGACGCCGCCGCCCGGTTTGCCGCACCCGGTGCCCGCGTGTTGCGCGCGACCTATGAATGGCCGACCCAGTCGCATGCCTCGCTGGGGCCGTCTTGCGCCGTGGCGGACGTGCGCGGCGACGGTGCCACGATCTGGACCGCCTCGCAGGGGACGCACAAATACCGGCCGCTGTTCGCCCGCTTCCTCGGGCTGCCGGTACCTTCGGTGCGCTTGGTCTACCTCGATGGCGCCGGATGCTACGGCATGAACGGCCATGACGACGCCGCAGCGGACGCCGCCCTGATGTCCCAGGCGCTCGGACGCCCGGTGCGCGTGCAGTGGATGCGCCAGGACGAGCATGGCTGGGACCCGAAAGGCCCGCCGCAGTTGCTCGACCTGACCGCGGCCCTGGACGGTTCCGGCGGGATCGGCGCGTGGCAGACCGTGGCGTTCCTGCCGCACAACACGCCGGGCCTGCCCGCCGTGCCGCTGCTGGGGCCCGAGGCGGCCGGCCTCGACCAGCCACGCGGCATGTCCTCGGCCCTGGTGCAGGGCAATGCGGACCCACCGTATGCGATCCCGGACCTCCGTGTGGCAGTCCAATGGCTGAAGCAGACGCCGCTGCGGCCGTCCAACCTGCGGGCGCCCGGCAAGATCGGCAACATCTTCGCGGTGGAAAGCTTCGTTGACGAACTGGCCGCCGCCGCCGGCACCGATCCGATCGCGTTCCGCCTGGCGCTGCTACGCGAGCCGCGCGGGCGGGAGATGCTGCAGCGCCTCGCCACGCGGATGGCCTGGCAGCCCCGACCGTCGCCGGGCCCGATCGATCCCGCCGCGCCGGTGCTGCACGGCCGCGGCATCGCCTATGTCCACTACAAGAACGCCGAGAACTTCGTCATGCTCGGCGTCGAAGCCTCGGTCACCCGCGCCACCGGCGAAATCCGCGTCAGCCGCATGGTCTGCGTCCACGAGTGCGGGCTGATGGTGAACCCCGACGGCGTGCGCAACCAGGTGGAGGGCAGCCTGCTGCAAACCCTCAGCCGCACGCTGTTCGAGGAAGTCACCTACGATCGCGCCCGCGTCACCAGCACGGACTGGTCGAGCTACCCGATCCTGACCTTTCCCGACGTGCCAATCCTGGACATCGACCTGGTGCAGCGGCTGGACGACCGCCCGCTGGGCGCCGGGGAGGCGGCGGCAGGACCGGTTGCGGCGGCGGTGGGCAACGCCGTGTTCGACGCGACCGGCATCCGCCTGCGCCGGGCGCCGTTCACACCCGAACGGGTGAAGGCGGCGCTGGCGGGCCACGCCGCGTAAGCACCCTGCAATTGGTCTGATCGCATCATCCAGTCAGCCCTGGATGATGCGATCCAATGGAGACCGGGATGTTGGTGGTGACGAGCGAAACCGTGGCCGGCCATCGCGTCAGCCAGACGCTGGGCCAGTGCTTCGGCGTGGTGGTGCGCAGCCGAGGCATTGGCGGCAACATCATGGCCGGCCTGCGCAGCATCGTCGGCGGCGAAATCACCGAATACACCCAGATGCTGGAGGAAGCCCGCCGCCACGCCGTGGACCGCATGGTCCAGAACGCCACGCTGATGGGCGCCAACGCCATCATCATGATGCGGTTCGACTCGTCGGAAATCGGCCAGACCATGAGCGAGATCGTCGCCTACGGCACCGCCGTCGTGCTGGCGCCCGTGCCGGCCTGATGCGGATCTTCCCGATCCTGCTGGGCGCGGGCCTGCTGGCCGGTGCCGCGCTGCTTGCCGCCTGTACCCGGTCGGTGTGGCCAGCGCTGATGCCAGGTGTGATGGGTGTCCTGGTCCTGGCCGGCACGCTGTTCGAGCGGGTGCGCTACCAGCGCTTGCAGGATGCACCCCCCGGGTCTGGCTGGAGCGACACCGGCGAGCGCTTCGTCGATCCGGACACGAAGTCTCAGGTCGCGGTGTTCTTCAACGCCGCCAGTGGCGAGCGGCGGTATGTGAAGCGACGCGGTCCGCTCGCCTGACACGCAGCCTTTGCGCTGGCCATCCGGCGCCCCGCGGTATGAACTGTCGGGAGCGGCCGGCAAGGAGGCGGATCGGTGCGTTTTTCGAACCTCGTGGACCGTGTTGCCGGCAAGGGCGCGAGCGCCTGGGGCGTGCATTTCGCCGCCATGCAGCAGCAGGCGAGCGGTCGGGACGTCCTGTTCCTGACCGTCGGCGACCCCGACCAGGACCCGCCGCAAGCCGTGCTCGATGCGACGATCCAGGCGCTGCGCGAGCACCGCACGGGCTATGCGCCCATCGTCGGCTTTCCCGACGTGCGTGCCGCGATTGCCGCACGCTTCCAGCGGGACACCGGGCGCCCGTGCGAGGCGGACAATGTCGTCGTCGTGCCGGGCGCCCAGGCGGGGCTGTTCTGCGCGCTGCAGTGCCTGGCCGGCGCGGGCGACGAGGTGATCGTGCCGGAACCGGTCTACGCCACCTATGAGGCAGTGGTCGGCGCGAGCGGTGCGGCTATGGTCAACGTGCCACTGCGTCCGGAGCGCGGCTTCCATCCGGATATCGACGAGATGGCGGCGGCGATCACGGCCCGCACCCGCGTCATCTGGATCAACAGCCCGCATAACCCGACCGGCGCTGTGCTGACCCGCGGCGAGGTCGAGCGGATCGCGGCGCTCTGCCGCAAACATGATCTTTGGCTGCTGTCGGACGAGGTCTACGCGACGCTCGCCTATGGCGGGCCGCATGTCAGCCCGTGGTCGCTGCCGGATATGGCCGAGCGGACGGTTGTCGTGTCGAGCCTGTCGAAATCGCATGGGATCCCGGGGTTTCGGTTCGGCTGGGTGATCGGCCCCACCGACCTCACCGCGCATCTGTTCAACCTGGTCCTGTGCATGCTGTACGGCGCGCCGCCGTTCATCCAGGCGGGTGCGCTGGCGGCGCTCAGCCAGGAACTGCCCGAAGCGACGCGGATGCACGATATCTACCGGGACCGTGCGCTGCGGCTGGCGGAGATCCTGTCGCACGCACCTCGCTGCCACATCGCCGCGCCGGAGGGCGGGATGTTCCTCATGCTGGACGTGCGGGGCACCGGCCTGGCGGCAGACGCGTTCGCCCGCGCGCTGCTCGATCGCGAGGCGGTCGCCGTCCTGCCATGCGACGGCTTCGGCCCCAGCGCGCACGGCCATCTGCGGATTTCGCTGACCGCGCCAGAGGCTGTGCTGGAGGAAGCCGGCACGCGGATCGTGCGGTTTGCCCGGTCGCTGACGGCGAACGCATAGCGGAACGGCGAGGCGGCAAGCCGCGGTTCCTCTCGCTAGGCACGGGGATGACGTCGGGCACGCGGGTGACGTCGGGTGCGGGGGTGACGTTGGGTGCGAGGGTGACACCGGGCCGGAGGATGACCTTCGGGCGGGAGTGCGACTCCGGGCGCGCATTCCGGTCAGCCGCCCAAAAGAGTAGCATCCAGGCCACAGCTAGGCCGCCTGGGGCGCCCCGAGCCGCAGCAGGAGGGTCACCAACTCGCCGTCGTCGACCTCGAATGCTGCCTGGGCGAACGTGAACCACTTTCTTTCGCGCTGGCCACGTTCCGGCCAATCCGCCAGGACTTCGTTGACCTGCAACGGGAAGACCTCGACCTTGCAGTCCAGTTCCTCGCCGTTCGGCAGGACCTTGAAGTAGGTATAGAAACCGACGCGCCGCGTGCCGATCTCACCCTTGATCCCGGCCTCCTCGTACGCCTCCTTGGCGGCGAGTTCGGCACCGGAAAGCCCCTTTTCCGTCCAGCCTTTCGGCAGCACCCAACGCCGGGTCTCCCGGGTGGTGACCAGCATCACCATCGTTTCCCCGTCCTTCTCGGTCAACGGCAGCGCGGCGAACTGGCGTCCCTGGCCCCGCTTGATTGGCAGCTTGCGCAATGTTCGTTTGTCCTGGAGATCAGCCAACGGAGCAAGGTCCGACGCCTGATCAATTGCGCCGATCGCCATCGGCTTGCATTGATCAGCATCAATTGCGTTGGATCAATTCCCCCCTGACCAGCCCTTGATCTTGGCCAGCCTTTGATCTTTGTCGCCCTCTGGCCTTGATCAGTCTTGAAGCTTGATCAGCCCCGCTGGTATCTCGTGAGGGACCGCATCCGCAATGATTGAATCTACACGATATTTGGCGCTCGACCGTCCCCGGCGCGCTATCCCTCCAGCTCCTCGCGCCGCATTTCCAGCGTGAGCCACTGCTCCTCGGCCTCCGCCAGTGACGCCTGGGCCTTGCCGAGGGCAGAGCTGGTCCGTTGGAAGCGGGCGGCGTCGCGGGCGTACAGCTCCGGGTCGGCCAGTGCCACGTTGAGCCGCGCGATCTCCTGTTGCAGCGCCGCGATCTGCGCCGGCAGCGTCTCCAGCGCGTGGCGGTCCTTGAACGTCATTTTCCGCCGTCCCAGTGCCGCCGGCTTCTCCACCCCAGACCCCGTCGCTCGGGCACGCGGCACGGCGGCCGCCTCGACCCGCAGCGGTGCGCGCTGGGCGAGCATGTCCGTGTAGCCGCCGGCGTAGTCGGTCCAGCGCCCGTCGCCCTCGGTCGCGAGCACTGCGGTCACCACCCGATCGAGGAAGTCGCGGTCATGGCTGACCAGCAGCACCGTGCCGGCGTATTCCGCGAGGCGTTCCTGCAGCAGGTCCAGCGTCTCCAGGTCCAGGTCGTTGGTCGGCTCGTCCAGGATCAGCAGGTTGGACGGGCGGGCGAACGCGCGCGCCAGGATCAGCCGCCCCCGCTCGCCGCCCGACAGCACGCCGACCGGGGTGTTCGCCTGTTCCGGGCCGAACAGGAAGTCCTTCATGTAGCCGACCACGTGCCGGTTCTGCCCGGCCACCGTCACCGTGTCGCCGGCTCCGCCGGTCAGCGCCTGTTTCAGCGTCTGGTTTGGATCGAGGGTTTCGCGCCGCTGGTCCAGCGTGATGGTGGCGAGGTTGGTGCCGAGCTTCACCGTCCCCGTGTCCGGGGGAAGCGCGCCGGTGAGCAGGTTGAGCAGCGTGGTCTTGCCCGCGCCGTTCGGCCCGACGATGCCGATCCGGTCGCCGCGCAGCACGCGCGTCGAGAAATCGCGCACCACCACGCGGTCGCCATAGGATTTCGACACGTCCTCGGCGACGATCACCAGGCGGCCGGACAGGTCGGCCTCGGCCGCCTCCATCCGTACCTTCCCGACCGCGCCGCGCTGTTCCTTGTGGCGCTTGCGCAGGGCGTGCAGGTCGCCCAGCCGCTTGACGTTGCGTTTGCGCCGGGCAGTGACGCCGTAGCGCAACCAGTCCTCCTCCATCGCGATCTTGCGGCCAAGCTTGTGGCGGTCGGTTTCCTCCTGTTCGAGGACGGCGTCGCGCCAGCCTTCGAACTGGGCAAAGCCCTGGTCGAGCTGGCGGGTGATGCCGCGGTCGAGCCAGACCGTGGTGCGCGAGAGGCGTTCGAGCAGCCGGCGGTCATGGCTGATCAGCACGATGCCTGAGCGCAGGCTGCCCAGTTCCTGTTCAAGCCACTCGATCCCGGGCAGGTCGAGATGGTTGGTCGGCTCGTCCAGCAGCAGGATATCGGGTTCGGGGGCGAGCACGCGGGCGAGGGCGGTGCGCCGCGCCTCGCCGCCCGAGAGGGTCGACGGGTCTTCGGCACCGGTGAGGCCGAGCTGCTCGAGGAGGTAGGTGGCGCGGTGGTGGTCACCTGCGCCGGCGCCGCCGAAGCCGGCCTCGACATACGCCATGGTGGTGTCGAAGCCGGAGAAGTCGGGCTCCTGCGGCAGGTAGCGGATGGTGGCGCCGGGCTGGGCGAAGCGGCGGCCGGCGTCGGGTTGGACCAGGCCGGCGGCGATCTTCAGCAGCGTCGATTTGCCGGAGCCGTTGCGTCCGACCAGGCAGACGCGGTCGCCGGCCGAGACGGCAAGCGCCGCCCCGTCCAGCAGCGGCGTCGTGCCAAAGGTGAGGGAGATGTCTTGCAGCGTCAGAAGAGGTGGGGCCATCGGCGGCATATAGGGCAATCTGGGCCGCAGGGCATGGGGCGCTCTCCGATCCCGCGGCAGGTGATGGCGGGGCGATTGCCTGGACGGGGCGATCGCCTCGCTCGACGCGCGATGCGATGGTCCGTTTCGATCGCGCCGTTGGATGGGCAGGCAAGATGCACCGCCAAGTCGCCAAGGCGCCAAGAGGTTGAAGCCGTTGTACGGCTTTCCCAGGTGACGCCGTCAGCCGGATGATGGCGACTCATGATCTGAACCTGACGGCTCGACAGCTGCCGGAAGGCAGGCCGGGACGAAGAAACGGCCCTGGTCAACCAAACAAAGAAACATCACTGGCCGGCGGAGGCCGGTGAGGTGATGCGAATGGGTGTGCCTTAGCGTTCGTGTCTCAGTGATGGGGATCAGTCCGGCAATTGCCTGCCCGACCTTGGCGTCTTGGCGTCTTGGCGGTGCAGCTTGCTTGCGGAGCGCATCCCCCCGCGCGGTTCGGCGCACCGGCCAATCTAGCGCACCGGCCAATCTTCGGTCCCAGGCGAGCGCCGTGCGTGATAGCGCGTGACACGTGGCCCGCTCCTTGCTTAGCTGCCATGATAAGTCGTCATAAGGGGAGACTTGACATGCGGACTCGTCGAGGCGCTGCACAATTTTTTGCCACGGCCGCAATGGCGGTTGCGTTGGCCGGCAGCGGTATGGGCAATGCGTGGGCAGCTGATACCGTGGTGAAGGTTGGACTTGATGCCTCGCTGACCGGGGCTGACTCCGAAAGCGCCATCCGGGTGCGCAACGGCGTCACGATGGCGCTGGAAGAAGCCAACGATTCGGGTGCGATTCCCGGTGTCAAGCTGGAACTGGTGGTATTCGACGACGGCACCCCGACCGCCGGCCAGTACGATCCGGCGCAGGCCGCGACCAACGCGCGCAAGATGGTGTCCGACCACGACATGGTCGCCTCGGTCGGCCCGCAGATGAGCGGCGC
>JARLIJ010000392.1 GCA_031291795.1 Acetobacteraceae bacterium
CCGGTGCCCTTCACGTGCCAGCTCGGTCCGGGATTGAGCTGGATATTTCCGCCGCCGACGATCGCCGTTCCGTTCATCTCCCAGATGGCGACCGATCCGTCGTCGCTCTGCCAGAGAATGTCCGACTTGCCGTCACCATTGAAATCCCCGGTGCCCTTGACGTGCCAGCTCGGTCCGGGATTGAGCGAAATATCGCCTCCGCCGACGACCGCCGTTCCGTTCATCTGCCAGATGGCGACTGATCCGTTCGCGTTCTGCCAGAGAATGTCCGACCGGCCGTCTCCGTTGAAGTCGCCGGTGCCGATTGCGTACCAGGATGGCCCTGGATTGAGTGGGATATTTCCACCACCAATGATTGTGACACCGCTCATCTGCCAAATGGCAACCGAACTGTCGTCATTCTGCCAGAGGATGTCCGATTTGCCGTCCCCGTTGAAATCCGTGCTGACCAAGGATGACCCGGCATGAAACCCTGCCGGTGGCTCGGTCGGGCTCGATGGCGGCGGCACGCTGAGCGACGAAACCGCACCAGTGGTGTTTGCACGTGCACCGTAGAGCGCATCGATCCCCGCGATGTCCGAAGCATCGAGTGTCCCATTCTGCGGTCCCACGATGGGATACATGACGGCGCTGGGATCGCTGGAGTGGGCCAACCCGAGCGCGTGTCCGATCTCGTGCAGGACCACCTCGAACAATTGTGTGGAGGTACCCTGATACCTGAAGGTGCCGTCGCCATTGGCCACCAGCGGGTCCACCGCCGGATCCTCCAGCCGGATGGCGACCCCGGGGAGGAACGCACCGCCGCTGCTGTGGAAGCTGGTCTCCCCGATCTCCGATTGCGTGAGGTCGCCGAACGCCAGAAGGATGTCCGCAGGGGCGGGGCGGCCCGGCTGGTCCGGGACTTCCTGGAAGGTCAGGTTCGCGACCGCCGCCCAGGCAGCGAACGCCGCCGAAATCGTCTGCTCATAGATTGAAGGAATCGCGCCGCTGAACGGGTAAGCCCCGTCGCTATTCGGGTAAAGCGCAAGGCTCCAGGTGATCGGGCCTGATGTCCATATTGGACCTTCAAATGCAAAATTTGCCATGGTTTGATGGACTACTCACTCAATATTATTGCTTGGACATGATTTTGCTGACAGGATCTCGTCGGCATGGTAACAACACATGTTTCTCCTTATCTACGGCTCGGATGTCTGTCCGGGCACACGTTTCGAGAATCGTTCATCATTTGTATGATGGAGGTCTGGTTCGCAGGAGTCACGCCACCATTCTGGTTCGATCGGTGTAGCACCCCGGCATGGAGTTCCCCGCCCCGCCCCGCATCCCCTCGCCGCGTTGCGGGGGGCGGTGTGCCAGGACCCCGACCTGGCGGCGATTCTGACGCGCGCCGGGCTGCTGCCATGGCGCAGCCGCGCATCGGGGGTTCTGGCACTGCTCGATGGCATCGTGGCGTAAATGATCAGCAACCAGGCTGCAGCGGCGATCTGGGGATGGCTATCCGCTCTGCCGGGCGCGCGAGCCGGCCAGCGTGATTGCCCTGTCGGATGAGGCTTTGCGCGACGCCGGCCTGTCCCGCCCGAAGGTGATCCATGCCCGTGCCCTGGCCACAGCCTTCCTGGACGGGGGCGCTGGAAGCCGGCCACCACGCCTCGTTCGACGGCCAGGCCGCGATCGCCACCATCGTGTCGGTCCGCAGGTTGGGGCGCTGGATCGCGGAGGTGTGCCTGGTGTTCGTCCTGGGACGGCCCGACGTGTTTCCTGCCGGGGACGTGGTGCTCGCGGCCTCCGCCACGCATATGGGGGGTCTCGCACGCCGACCTGACCCCGTCGCCATGCGCACCCTCGCTGAGGCGCGGCCCCGCTCGAGTGCTCGCTGCTCGGTTGCTGGGGTGCTATTGGCGGCATGTTACGGGACGTCCGGCGATGGACGATCTGCCGCTCCCGTGACAGATAACCGCGCAGGAGGAACTGCCGGCCATGTATCACCCGAAACTGTCGATCACCCGCCAGGGCGTGATCGTCATCGTCGCGTTCGACCGACCGGAGCGACGCAACGCCTTCGACCTGTCGATGTGGCGCGGGCTCCAGGTCACCATGGAGGCGCTATCGGCCGACGACGACCTCCGCTGCGTCGTGCTGCGCGGCGCCGGCACCCAGGCGTTCAGCGCCGGGGCCGATATCGGCGCGTTCGCAGTGGAGCGCGGCACGCCGGAGCGCGAGGAAGAATACGCCCACGTGCTGGACGCTAGCATGCAGTCCGTCCGGCTATGCCAGCATCCGGTGGTTGCGATGATCATGGGGCATTGCCTGGGCGGCGGCGCCGGCATCGCCACGATGTGCGACTTCCGGGTGGGCGGGGAGGGGATCCGGATGGGGATCACCGCCCGCAACCTGGGGATCTGGTATCCCTATGCGGAGATCGACCCGATCATCCAACTCGCCGGCACGGGCGTGGCGGCCGAGATGCTGATCGAGGGCCGCATCTTCAACGGTCGCGAGGCCTACGAGAAGGGGCTGCTGTCGCGTGTGGTGCCGGATGACGCGGTCGAGGCGGAAGCGCTGGCCCTCGCACGGCGGATCAGCGAGGGCAGCCCGCTATCGGCCCGCTTCCACAAGGCGGCCCTGCGCCGGTTGCGCGGCCCCTTGCCGGTGACCCCGGCGGAGGATGCGGCGGTCAGCGACTGCACCCGGACCGAGGATTTCCGGGACGCCTGCCGCGCATTCCTCGCCAAGCAGAAGCCGGTGTTCCACGGGCGTTGACCGGACTGCAACGCAGATCGGTTCGGTGTTGCAGAACCGGGAACCGCGCAGGTCGTCGGCAGCCATTGCGCAACGCGGGAAGCCGGGAGGAAATGTTGCGGCCCGGACGCGACCGGTCGCCAATGGTCAGCACCAACCTTCCGAGCTGAGGTGGGGAACGCGAAGTAGCGTCCAGGTCTCCCCGAACAGCGGGATGCCGAGGTAGATGCGTGCGACAATGACGTCGGCAGACTGGAGTTCGGCTCGGACGCGGTAGATCTTTCCGTCATCAGGATTGTAGAGCCAGCCGCTTGTCCAATGGTCAGGCTCGGTCTGCTGAAGCCCCCAAAGAATTGTCTGGCCGCATAGTGGGCGCTGCCGCAATGTGGGATCCGGGTTCTCCTTGTCGCGGGCCAACTGACTTGCTTGATCCCGTGGATGCTGCAGCCACACGATCCGGCCGCAGAGCAGCCCGCCGCAGTCGAAGATCTGCATGGCGACCTTCGAGGGCATGAGCCATATCCCTTCGGGAACGTTAGCCGAAACCGCGGCTGTCGAGACAGCCTGGGACAGCGCGATGAGGGCCAGCATGGATGCACTGTGGCGCAGTCGGCGAACGCCACACATTACGGCGAATGTCGCACCGTTTGCCAGAAGCCATGTCGACCGGATCAAGGCCGCCTCGGATCGTTCTTCGGCGGCCGATTATCTGATGATGGGGCTACCGAGCCCTCCGAGGAGCCAGAGCACCAGGAGAACGACGACCATCAGGCCGAGGACGCCGCCGAGCCCGCTGGGGCCATAGCGGTTATAGCCGTAGTAGCCACCGCCGAGCAGCACGATCAACAGAATGACGATCAGGATGGTACTCATGTGCCGTCTCCTGTTCCGAATGCCGCCCACCAGCCAGTACGCGGATACAGCGGCGCTCGTTGCATGCCCTGTGAGCCGTGTCGGACCGCTCGGATCCTGGATCGTGCGGCCCGACCCGCCGCTCTAGCGGTTCTGTGCGATAAGCTGGCCCATCGCCTCGAGGAGTTCGTGAATTCGTTGTATTGGTGTCGGGCGAGATAGGCTGCGAAGTCGCTGCTCTGTGTCGGGCGCAGGCTGGTGCCCTCAGCGAGCAGATCGACGATCTTCGGGCCACCGCTCGCGGTGCTGACGACCCAGTCCACCTAGTAGGTCGGATTGTTCGGTCGTTCGACCATGGTGATGACGATTCGGTGTCCTCGGCAGCCCGCGCGAGCCCCTCGGTGAGCCGCACGCCCCGATATTCGCCGAGATGGCCGGCAATCTTTGTTACCAGCATTTCGCCGAACAGGGCGAGATACTGCCGCTGCTGTTCAGGCGTGGCGACGCGCCAGAAGCGGCCAAGGCAGAAATGTGCGATGTCGTCCGCATACACGGTGGTACCGATGACATGCTGCAACCGAGGGCGCTTTTCCTTTGGCAAGTCCTCGCTGTTCACGATTGCTACCAGCTGCTCGGCGATGCTGCTGACGAACGCCACTGCCTGTTGCGCCGGCCTGCACCCAGGCCCGGCGGGTCAACCACGGTAATACGTCCAGGAGGGCTGTGGCTTGCAGCAAGGCCATGATGGATCGGCGTGTTGGCATCGCGCGGTGTCCCTTCCTCTCGCCTTGGGCCTCCCCTTGGGTTGTATGGCGCCGCAACGGTTGAGGGCAGGCCTCTCCATCGTTGAACAAATGATGAAATCCACCGCCGACCAACAAGACTTGGAATAGTGATCAACGCAATCAAACCACGGCGGTCACCAACGAGGTCAAGCCAGCATCGGAACCATGATCAGCACCATATCTCGGGCTGATCGATCTTTTCTGAGACGTATTCGTACCTGGTGCGAATTGTTGCTGCATGTCTGGCAATCTTGTCTCCAGAGGGCCGAAAATGGCTCGACAAGCATCAGTCCAACGCCTCTCCAATGCTTTACAGCTTCGCGCGCCTCGGCATTGCAGATAGTAGTCTGTCTCAGAAATCGCACCAGATACATTGACCTGGATCAACCGCCATTGTGTTGCACACTCATGATGGACCGGAACAACAAGGACTTCCGGACGCGGCATCCTGGATTGCCGCACCGGCTGCCCGTCTCCGTTCGAACTCTTGGATCGCTGCACGCCGTTGCCACCACCCAGCCGCGATGGTTTCCGTCGTATCCCGCTGCAAATCTTTTGTTCAGCTTCTGCAGTCAGTCTCGCACTGGTCGAGGGTCGCATTTCGCATGACGACATTCCCGTTCAGGCAGGACCTGAGCCACCAGCCGTTCACGTTCGAGGAGCGTGGCATGGTGGTGCCCTTCACCATGCCCGGCCTGGGTGGGCACGCGCGCGGCCGGGCGCACTGCGCGGCACGGAACTGCTGGTCCCCAAACCGTCTGGCGGCCAGGGCGTCAATGTGCTGCCCTGGCTGCGGAGTTCGCCCGATCGCGGGAGCACTGAACAACGAAACCGCCGATACGGACATCGTCCGGCCGGCAGCTTTGTCGCTTTACACCTGGACCGCCTGGACAGCCTCTTCCAACTCCTGGAAGGTCGGCATGTGTTCGTTCGGCACCATCTTGCGGCCGGATTCGACGCTGACCTGCGGTGCGTTGCCGTGCAGGTGGGTAACCAGCACCGCACGAATCACCTCGTAGTACTTCGACTCCTCGGTAATCACGGCGGTCAGACGGCTGGCAAACGGACCGGCCATGCCGTAGGCCAGCAGCACGCCCAGGAACGTGCCGGTCAGCGCACCGCCGATCATCGCGCCGAGGATCGCCGGCGGCTGGTCGATATGCGACATCGTCTTGATCACCCCCAGGACGGCGGCCACGATGCCCAGCGCCGGCAGCGCATCGGCAATGGTCTGGATCGCGTGCGCGGCGTGCAGCTCCTCGTTCAGCGTCTTCTTCAGCTCCCGTCCCATCACGTCCTCGATCTGGTTCGGATCGTCGGCGTTCATGCCGACCATGCGCAGGTAATCGCAGATGATCGTGCTGGCGTGATGGTTGGCGAGGATCTTCGGGAATTTCTGGAACGCAGCGCTTTCGGTCGGCTTTTCGATATGCGGCTCGACCGCCATGCTGCCCTTGGTGCTGGCCAGTCGCACGAGGAAATACAGCAGGCTCAGCAGTTCGATGTAGTCGGGCTTGTGGTACGATGCCCCTTTGAAGCATTTGCCGAAGCCGCCGATCGTGTGTTTCACGTCATGCATGCTGTTGGCCATCAGGAATGTGCCGATCGCTGCCCCCCCGATCGTCCACATTTCGAACGGAAGCGCCTCGACCAGCGGCTCGACGGAGCCGCCGGACGCGAGGTAGCTGCCGAACACGCAGACTACGACAAAGATGAATCCGCCGATCGTGAGCATCGCGAATGGCTACGGTTGCGGCCGTACCGCCGGTACGCTCGGTTGGGGCGGTGGCGGCGCTCCACGTTGCGCCTCCCGCAGCACCACGATCGCGATGCGCCGGTTGGCGGCGGCGAGCGGGTCCTTGGGGAGCAGCGGATCGCGATCCGCGTGCCCGGTGACCGTGCGGATGCGCGTCTCCGGCAGTCCTGCCTCGACCAACAGCCGGCGTGTCATGTTGGCGCGTTCCGATGAGAGCTCCCAATTGGTGCGTCCGGGACCCGGGAACGGCGCCGCATCGGTGTGGCCGGCGATCGAGATCCCCTCGGGCAGGCGCATCAGCACAGGTGTGATCTTCTGCAGCAGCAGCCGCGCCCGGTCGTTCGGCGCGGCGGAGCCAGTGGTGAACATCGGTTGACGGTCCTCGTCCAGTATCTGGATACGCATGCCTTCGGGCGTCATGTCGATCGTCAGTTGCTTCATGAGATCGGCAAGCGCCGGGTCGCTTTGCATCGCCTCCCGGATTTCCTGCGCGGCCTTGTCGAAGGCTGCCCGTTCGTCACGCTCGCGTTGGGCGCGGATTTCGGCTTCGGTCGGCGGGCGGGATCCGTCGGCTGCCTGCATCGCCGCGATCTCGGCGGCGGGGCCGGTCTGACCGGCGGCGGCATTGGCTTGCGCGGTGGCCGTCGCCGTCTGGTCCGCGGCGGCATCGCCCGTGGCATCGAACTTATGCGCCGCCTGTTCGTCCGCATTGTCGTCGCGGTAGCCGTGCGCCGGCGATGCGATTTCGGTTTCACCTTCGTCCGTTACGTCCACCTTCGGCCGCTTGCCCATCGTGACGTCGACCGCCCCGCGATCGGAAACCAGCGCGCCGTCATCGAACGCGGTGTGGCCGCCGAACGGTTGGCCGGTGCCGGACGAGGCATGGCTCATGAGGTTATTCGGGCTGAAATAGTCGGCGAGGCCTTTGCGCTGGTCTTCGGTTGTGGCGTTGAGCAGCCACATCAGCAGAAAGAACGCCATCATAGCGGTTACGAAATCCGCATAGGCCACCTTCCACGCGCCGCCGTGGTGGCCGCCTTCAACGACCTCCTCCTTGCGGATGATGATATCGCCGCCGTTCTTCTTGTCGCCTTTGCCGCGCGCCATCTGCCCCGCCGCCTCTGCAGTGGCTCGCACTATCCGCCGGCTTCCTTAACCTTCAGCTAATCGAGCTGGCGTTGCCTGCCGCCGCCCTCGGCTGCGGTCAGGTCGGGATCGCCACGGTCTTTGGCTGTCCACGGCCGATCAGCAGGACCGCCACGGTACCTGCCGCCGCCAACGCCGCGATCGGCATGATCGCCAGCGGGAAGCTGCCAGTCTCGTCCTTGATCCAGCCGATCATGTAGTTGCAGAAAAACCCCGACAGGTTGCCCAGGGCGTTGATCTGCGCCAACCCGGCAGCGGCCACGGGCGCCGACAGCCACTCCGCCGACAGCGCCCAGAATGGTCCCTTGCTGGCATAGGTGCCGACGAGGATCACCGTCAGCAGCGGGATCATCATCCACAGCCCCGCGGCGGCGAAAGTGGCCACCATCGCCAGCGCCATCAGGCCGAGTGGGAGCGCATTGTGCAACACACGTTCACCAGTGCGGTCGGAATGCCTGCCCCACAGGATCATCAGAACGGCTGCGATGCCGTACGGCACGGCGTTTATCAGGCCGGTCTGGAGGTTGGTCAGCCCGAACGACTTGATCAGCTGCGGCTGCCACAGCGCGAGGGCCGATGAGGCCCCTGCCGCACCGGAATACACCAGCGCCATGATCAGCACGTACTTGTTGCCGAGCACTTGCCAGACCGACAGATGCGGCACTCGACTCGCCCGCTGCCGCTCGGACTCCAGCTTGCCGGCCAGCCAGGCGCGCTGATCCAGCGTGAGCCAAGTGGCGTGCTCCGGCTTGTCGGTCAGCCAGACGAACGAGACGATACCCAGCAGCACCGCCGGCGCAGCTTCCAGCAGGAACACCCATTGCCAGCCGCCCAGGCCGAGCAGTCCGTCCATCCCGAGCAGGGCACCCGAGATCGGCGAGCCGGTCAATCCGGCCACTGGGATCGCCACCATGAAGATCCCGACGATGCGGGCGCGATATTCCGACGGGAACCAGTAGGTCAGATAGAGGATGACGCCGGGGAAGAACCCCGCCTCGGCCGCGCCCAGCAGGAAACGTAGCACCAGGAAGGAAACCGGGCCGCCGACCAGTGCAAAGGCGGCCGAGATGAGCCCCCAGGTGATCATGATCCGCGCGATCCAGGTACGCGCGCCGAACCGCTCCATCGCCAGGTTGGAGGGGACTTCCAGGATGAAGTAGCCGATGAAGAAGATGCCGGCGCCCAGGCCGTAGGTCTTCGGGTCGATGCCGACCGCCTTGTTCATCTGCAGCGAGGCGAACCCGACATTGACCCGATCAATGTAACAGATGAGGTAAGCCAGCAGCAGAGTCGGCATCAACCGCCAGAACACGCGCCGCATCGTCTCTGCTTCGTGCGACGGGTCCCGACTTGTGGCCTGAGCCATCGTTTCCTCCTCCTTCATTATGCCGTCCAGCCTAACGTCGGTTTCTTCCTGTCGCCAAGGGCAATGAAGAAGCCGGACCGCCACGCGAAGGATTGTTGCGGGTGATGCATAGCGTTGCTGTTCCCGACAGAACTGGTGCCGACGCGATTGTGAACGACGCCACGTGGCGGCTCTTCGTGGAACGGCATCGGCGGGTTCGCGGGTTCGTCGACCGGCACTTCTCCGTGTGGGGAACGCTCGCACTGCATCGCAGGGCACTGGGATGGGACATCGCGCGGGCGCCTCTGAACCTGTCCCTGGCCGTGCCGCAGGCCGGATTGCTGGTCGCCGCGGCGGCGGCACGGCGGGTCGGTGCGCCGCAGCTGGGGCAGCGCCCGGCCGCTGCTGGTGCCGACTGCCGTCGCGCAGCGGATCGCGTTGCTGCTGCAGACGGAATTGCTGGAGCTGCCGGTGCGCCAAAGGAGGCAGGTCGCAACGCGCGATGCTCTCGCCGAGGCCATCCTTGCTGATCCGCGTGTGACTGAGACGCTTCAGCCGATGCTGGCCGCGCACGCGGTCTATTGGCCGGAGACGCTGGCGATGCTGGTCGGCGCGACGATCGGCGGCTATGGGGGGCGCGGCTCAGCCGGCATGCGCCGCCACGGCTGGCGCGGGTGGCAACGCCGCTGCTGGTGTCTGGGATCGCGCTGCAGTTCTTCCTGAAGACCTAACTTATAGCAGTCAGGAAGCGGACTGTGTTCGGGACCGTCTCGCCAAGCCACGGCAAACTCAGTAGTTCAGGCGTCCCTTCAGGTCGTCGAACGGCAGCATCACATGCTCCCGGTAGGCCGGGCGCTGCTGGAGGCGCGCATACCACGCCTCGACATTCGGCAGATGCGGCCGCTCAATATCCAGCCCGTAATATCGGTAGAGCGACGTGCCAGCGGGAATGTCCGCCAGCGACAGCGTCTCGCCCGTCAGGAAAGGCTGTCTGGCCATGACGGCGTCGAGCTGACCGAAATGCTCCGCGCAGCGGCGCAGGCTGCGCGCGATGGCCGGCCGGTCGTGCTGTGCCTCCGGTGTGCGATAGTAGCCCCAGAACACCCCCAACAGGAAATCCGGCTGCAGCGACGTGGCGGACCAGTCGATCCACCGGTCGATCTGCGACCGGCGCGCGGCATCGTCGACCCAAAGGTTCGGCCGCCCGTACCGCGCGGCGAGGTACCGCAGGATTGCATGCGACTCCCAGACGACCAGCTCGCCATCCCGGATGACCGGCACGCGGCCATGTGGGTTCATGGCGCGGAACGCCGGCTCATCCAGCCGACCGAAACTGCCGCCGGCCGGAATGTGCCGGTGTTCGATCCCCAGTTCGCCGACCAGCCACAGGACCTTCTGGACATTGAAGGAGTTCCGGCGTCCCCAGACCTCGAGCATCGGCGTCCCCTTCGACCGGTGTGGCGGACTGGAGCGTCAGACGACTCCGAGCCCCGTCAGGAACCGGGTCAGCAGGTCGCCGATCACCCCGGTATTGTAGCCGCCTTCCTGGATGATGGCGGCGGGCAGGCGCAGCCCACCGATCGCCTCGCCGGCACGGGCAAATCCGTTCTCGGTGACGGCTAGGGCGTTCAGCGGCTCGTCCTTCGAGGCATCGAAACCCAGGCTCACCACCAGCGCGCCAGCATCGAAGCGACGGATGGCCTCCAGCCCGGTCGCGATCGCCTCCAGCCAGCCCGCATCGCCGGTACCGATCGGCAGTGGTAGGTTGAGGTTACAGCCGGTCCCCGCACCACCACCGCGCTCCTCCGCATGGCCAACGAACCACGGATAGTAGTTGTTCGGGTCGCCATGGACCGAGACGTACAGCACGTCGTCCCGCTCCCAGAAGATACCTTGGGTGCCGTTGCCATGGTGGCTGTCGATGTCCAGCACGGCCACGCGTGGGACGCCATGCGCCCGCAGGCGCTCCGCCGCGAGGGCGGCATTGTTAAGGTAGCAGTGGCCGCCGGCCCGCGCGCGATAGGCATGGTGGCCGGGGGGACGGGCCAGCGCATACGCGTGGCGGCCCGCGGCGACTTCATCGGCGGCGGCGAGCGCACCTGCAGCGGCAGCCTTGGCGGCCTCCCAGGTGTGTGGGCCGATCGGGCAGGCCGCGTCGGCGGTGAACCAGCCGACGCGGCCGATAACATGCGACGAGCAACGGCCGCCTTGCGCGATCATTTCCGGCGCGGGATGGATATTCGCCACCAGCTCCGGCCCGCTCTGGGGGAGTGCAGCCCAGTCGGCATGGCCATCGCGCAGGAAGCTGAGATAGGCGGGGTCGTGTACGCTCTCCAGCGCGCCGGCCGGCACGCGAGGCGGCGTGGCGACGTCCAGTGGCATGGCCTGGCATGCGGCCAGCAGGGCGTCGGCGCGTGCTGGAACCTCGAAATTCGGTCGAACCTGGCCGCGCACCAAAAAGAAGCCCGGCGTGTGCTGCTGCTGACGTGGATCCCAGAAGACTTTCATATGGCGGCGACCTTCGGGTGATGGACAAGCTGTAACGGATCGGGAGCCGGGAGCCTATGACAGGAACGCCGTCCAGACTTTCGCCTCACGCGGCCCGGGCGGCCGGCACGGCGCCACGGAATTGCCGTGGAACGCAGCGATTCACCTCCATACGATGATGCGTGCGCTCGTTCTCCTCTGCCTGCTGCTGTCGGACGTGGCGCGCGCTGCCTCCGTGAGTCCGACGCCTGCTGAACGGGTGGCGTTAGCCCCGCCGGCGGCGTCGGTCGGCTTCCGCGCATACGGCCTGGGGTTGCTGCCGCTCGACGGAAATTTCACCCGATTCGATGGCGTCCTGACATACGATCCTTCCGACCACGGACATTGCCGGGTGGAGCTACGCATCGACGTCGCCAGCCTGGCGATGTCCAGCCCTGTGATTCGGAACGACGTGCTAGGACCTGATTTCATGGACGCCGCGCAATTTCCCACGCTGCAATTCGGGGGCATCTGCCAGCCGGCGGGGCTTGTCGGCACGTTGGCAATGCATGGCGTCAGCCGTCCGTTCGCACTCGATCTGGACTGGGAGCGGGTTGCCGTCACCGCCCAGGGCCGGCTGCGCCGTGCCGAATGGGGCATGACCGCGAAACCGTTCATCGGCGGCGCGACCGTACGGATCACGGTGCGGACGTCATTGTCGCCGTTGCACTCCGCAGCCGGGGCACAACACTGATGCGCCTTCCTGCCGCGCTGGTGCCGCTGCGCCACGGCACGTTCCGCACGCTATGGCTGGCAAGCGTCGTCGCCTGGCTAGGCACCTGGCTGCAGAATACGGGCGCCGGCTGGCTGATGACCTCGCTCGCACCGCATCCGCTCATCGTGGCGGCGGTGCAGGCCGCGACCATCATGCCGGTGTTCCTGCTCGCCCTGCCGGGCGGGGCGCTGGCCGATATCATCGACCGGCGGGTGTTCCTGATCGCCACCCAGTGCTGGACCATCCTGGCCGCCGCGCTGCTCGCCGGCCTGACCGTCGCGCATCTGATGACCGCGCCCTGGCTGTTGGCGCTGACCTTCGCGATCGGCATCGGCGCGGCGCTGACCGGCCCGGCCTGGAGTGCCATCATCCCCGAACTGGTCCCGCGCGAGGACCTCGTGCAGGCGATCGCGCTGAACGGTATCGGCTTCAACCTGACCCGCGCTATCGGCCCCGCCCTGGCCGGTTTCCTGATCCTGCTCGGCGGTTCGAGTCTGACCTTCTGCCTGTATACCGTGTCGATCCTGGCGGTGATCTCGGCCCTGGTATCCTGGCGACGGGAACGGCGCTTCACGGGTCTGCCGCGAGAGCATTTCGTCAGCGCCATGCGCGCCGGCATGCGGTTCGTGCGGAACACGCCCGCGATCCAGAACGCCATGCTTCGCACGATCGCCTACTCCATCCCCGCTTCCGCCCCCTGGGCTCTGCTGCCGCTGTTCGTCCGTCGCGACCTGGACCTCGGGCCGGGGATGTACGGGTTGATCCTGGGGATGATGGGGATCGGTGGTGTCACGTCCGGCATGCTGCTGCCGCTGGCGCGCGCCCGCCTGAGCCGGGGCGCCACGGTGATCGGCTGCACGCTGTCCTCTTGCCTCGGCATCGTCATCCTGGGCCTGTCGCGCCACTGGCTGCCGGCGGCAGGGGGGATGCTGCTGTTCGGCATCGGCTGGACCTCAGCCTACGCCACCATGCAGGCCGCGGCGCAACTCGTCTGCCCGCCCTGGGTGCGGGCACGGTCGCTGGCAATCTACCAGTTGGCGCAGAACGGTGCGTTGACCGTCGGCTCCATCGCCTGGGGTGTGATGGGCGCCCAGATCGGCCTGTCGCACACATTGCTGACCGCGGGTCTCACCGGTGCGGTGTTGGCCTTCATCGTCCGCGGCTTCAGCATCGAGGCGGTGGTCGCCAGTTCGACGCCGGCCACCGCGACCCCTGGGCCGATGCCGTTGCCGGAGGCGCCGGCCGCCGAACTCGTGCCGCTGCTGCGCACTGCGCGCGGCCGGGTGATGGAAACCGTGCATTACCACGTGCTGCCGTCGCAGCGCTTGGCGTTCCTGGCACTGATGCACGAGATGCGGCATCTGCGCGGGCGCACGGGTGCCCTGTTCTGGCAACTCTATGAGGACGTGGCGCATCCCGAAGGCTGGCTGGAGGTCTGGTCGATGGAGAGCTGGACCGACCATCTGCGCGAGTCGATCCGCCTGTCCGACGAGGACCGTGTGCTGCTGGCGCGGGCCAGCGCGTTTCAGCGGGAGGCCGACCGGCCGGCGCGCTATCTGGCGGTCGATCCGCATGAGCACGTGGCACCGCATCGGGCGGCGGCCTCGTTGCCGGTGGCAGCACCGGTGATCAGGCCGGCCACCGGCCTCAACAGCGCGTGATCGAGCCCACGATCCCACGCCTCGCTGCACCATATCCGCACGGCAACGAACAAAGGAGACCGCCATGCGGATGCATAAGACGAAGAACGCCGTGAAATCGAATGCCAAGGCGCTCTCGATCGAGTTGCTCAACGCCCGCGTTGCTGATGGCATCGACCTGGCGCTGCTGACCAAGCAGGCGCACTGGAACCTCAAGGGGCCGCAGTTCATCGCGGTTCATGAGATGCTGGACGGGTTCCGCACCGAGATCGACGCCTCGGTCGATACGATGGCCGAGCGGGTGGTGCAGCTTGGGGGAACGGCCCTGGGGACGACGCAGGTGGTGGCGAAGGCGAGCACATTGGCGCCCTATCCGACCGACATCTATGCCATTTCCGACCATCTCGCGGCCCTGATCGAGCGCTACGGCGCCTGCGCCAATGCGGTGCGGGAGAATATCGACCAGGCCGATGAGGCCGGGGACCCCGACACCGCCGACATCTTCACCCAGGTCAGCCGCAGCCTGGACAAGGCGCTGTGGTTCCTGGAGGCCCACGTCCAAGAACCGAAGTAGACGCTGGTTGCCCTGACTCCCCTGCGCCGGTTAGGGTGCGGGGGAGACATGGGAACACAGCATGAACAACGACCTGTTTGGTCCCGGATCCGACAAGTCACCCGACAAGGCGCCTCCCCCGAAGCGCGGCAAGTCTCTGGGCGCGGAACCGGGGCGCGACGACTACTCCGCCAAGGATATCGAGGTTTTGGAGGGGCTGGAGCCGGTGCGCCGACGGCCCGGCATGTATATCGGCGGCACCGACGAGACAGCGCTGCACCATCTGGCGGCGGAGATCCTCGACAACGCGATGGATGAGGCGGTGGCCGGCCATGCCAGCTTCATCGAGGTCACCCTGGAGCCCGATAACTGGCTGACGGTGCGCGACAACGGGCGCGGCATCCCGGTCGATCCGCATCCGAAATTCAAGAACCTCAGCGCGCTGGAAGTGATCCTGACGACGCTGCACTCCGGCGGGAAATTCGGCGGCAAGGCGTATGCGACGTCGGGCGGGTTGCATGGCGTCGGCAGTTCGGTGGTGAACGCGCTGTCGGAGGTGATGGAAGTCGAGGTCGCGCGTGATCGCGTGCTGTGGAAGCAGGGCTACGCCCGCGGCAAGCCGACGTCGAAGCTGCTGAACGCCGGGACAGTGCATAATCGCCGCGGCACCGCGATCCGCTTCAAGCCCGACACGATGATCTTCGGCACACTCGAGTTCGTGCCGGCGCGGCTGTATCGGCTGTGCCGCTCCAAGGCCTATCTGTATCGCGGCGTGGAAATCCGCTGGGTGTGTGCGCCGTCGCTGCTGAAGGGCGACAAGGACGACGTGCCGGCCGAGGCGGTGCTGCACTTCCCCGGCGGTCTGCGTGACAGCCTGGAAGCGGATATTGGCGTGACCCCGCGCGTGCTGCCGCAGCTCTGGGCGGGCGAAGCGGACCTGCCGGGCGAGGCAACCGGCCGGGTGGAGTGGGCCGCCGTCTGGCTGGAGGAGGGCGAGGGGTTCCTGCACTCCTACTGCAACACGGTGCCCACGACACAGGGCGGCACGCACGAGGCGGGTTTTCGCGCCGCCCTGGTGAAGGGCCTGCGCGCCTGGGGTGAAAACCGCGCCAACCGCCGCGCCGCCCAGATCACCGCCGAGGATCTACTGCTGCCGATGGCGGCCAAGCTGTCGCTGTTCATCCGGGAGCCGCAGTTTCAGGGCCAGACCAAGGAGAAGCTGACCAGCCAGGAGGCGGCACGGCTGACCGAGACCGCGCTACGCGATCGGTTCGACCATTTTCTCGCGGGCGATCCTGGGGGGGCGGACAACCTGCTGGCCTTCGTGGTCGATCGCGCCGAGGAACGGCTGCGGCGCAAGGAGCTCAAGGACACCCCACGCAAGTCGGCCACGCGGCGGCTGCGGCTACCGGGCAAGCTGACCGACTGCTCAAGGGAAAACGCTGCTGAAACGGAGATTTTTCTGGTCGAGGGCGATAGCGCGGGCGGTTCTGCCAAGCAAGCGCGCAACCGGGAAACCCAGGCCGTGCTGCCTTTGCGCGGCAAGATCTTGAATGTTGCGAGCGCCTCGGCCGACAAGCTCCGCCAGAACCAGGAGCTGAAAGACCTGATCGAGGCGCTGGGTTGTGGTGTCGGCGACCGGTTCGACCGGGCGAAGCTGCGCTACGGGCGGGTCATCATCATGACCGACGCCGACGTGGACGGGGCGCACATCGCCTCGCTGCTGATGACGTTCTTCTACCGGGAACTGCCGGAACTGGTGCGCTACGGGCACGTTTACCTGGCACAGCCGCCGCTCTACCGGATGACCCAGGGCGCGAAGTCGGTCTACGCGATGGATGACGCCGACCGTGAGCGCAAGATGAAGCGTGAGTTCAAGCCGAACGGCAAGGTGGATGTGAGCCGGTTCAAGGGCCTGGGCGAGATGCCGCCGGCCCAACTCAAGGAAACCACGATGGACCCGGCCAAGCGCACGCTGCTGAAGGTCGTGGCAGCGCCGGAGGAGCGGGCGGCGACCAACACGCTGGTCGAAAGCCTGATGGGCCGGCGGCCGGAACTGCGCTTTGCGTTCATCCAGGAGCGGGCGAAGACGGTGGAAGAGGTGGACGTGTGAGCCTTTTGCCGTGACGTCAGGCGCGTGCCCGGCCGCGCGCCCAGCCGAACGCCAGTGCGGCCGCGATGATCGCCACTAGAGGGATGGCGGCGGCATGGAACGCGCCCTGGAATCCGGCCATGAACGCATCTGGTTGTGCCAAGCCGTCCGAGGCTGTGCTGGCCCGCAAGCGCTGGAACACCAGCATCAGCACGGTTGCGCCGGTCACTGTCCCGACTGTGCGGGTCATCATGACCAGGCTGCCGGCAACGCCGCGGTCCTGGCGCGGGATCGCCGCCGTGACGATGTCGAGATAGGCCACCTGGAACAGCCCGAGGCCCGCCCCTTGCAGTGCCATCCCGCAGATTAGCACCGCAAGGTGCGGCGTGGTCCCGGCGCTGCCCACCAGCATCTGGCCCATGGCCATGGCGGTGACTCCAAGCAGCGCGAGGCGCCGGGGCGGCACGAAGGCGGCTAGCCGTCCGGCCAGCGGCGAGGCCAGAATGATGCCGAGACCCGAAGCAGTCAGGACCGCGCCGCTCGCCGGCACAGACAGGCGGCCGAACCGGTCCAGGTAGAACGGCACCAGCAACATGACAGCGAATCCGGACAGGTTCACCGCCACGTTGGCCGCATTCACCAGCGCGAAGTCTCGATCGCGGAAAAACCGCAGGTCGATCAGCGGCTGCGCCGTCCGCCTCTCCCACGCCACGAAGCCAGCGGCGGCAATGAGCGCTACCGCGGCA
The DNA here is from genome assembly GCA_031291795.1 of Acetobacteraceae bacterium. Lineage (GTDB taxonomy): Bacteria > Pseudomonadota > Alphaproteobacteria > Acetobacterales > Acetobacteraceae > Rhodopila. The sequence goes on from JARLIJ010000392.1 coordinate 16,896, forward strand.
GGTGCGAGGAGCCACATCGGTTCGTCGGGATGCTGCAACTGGTTGAGCGCCAGCAGCATCGTGCTGACGGCGAGGACCAGCAGCAGCGCTCCCAGTCCATCGAAGCGGGCCTTACCGCCGCGTGGTGCGTCGCGCGGCAAGGCCAGCGCCAGCACGAACGCGGCGAGGCTGATCGGCGCGCGGAACCAGAACACCGCCTGCCAGCCCCACGCCTGCACCAGCACTCCGGCCAGGACCGATCCCAGGACGCCGCCGATGCCGAAAACCATTGTGTACAGCCCGAAAATCCGCGTCCGCTTGGCCTCGGGGTACAGCGCCGTGGCGAGCGCCGGCCCACAGGAGAGCACCATTGCGGCTCCCACGCCCTGCAACATGCGCGCCGCCAGCAGCCACTCGAAGGTGGGTGCCGCGGCGCAGGCCAGGAAGGCCATGCAGCTCCAGCCGGCGCCCAACAGGAAGACCTCCCGGTAGCCCAGAATATCGCCCGCCCGCCCGAACACGAGCATTAGTGCGGCATACGTAAGGGTATAGGAGATCACCACCCACTGGATCGCCGGGATCGGCAGTGCCAGCGCGCGGATGATATGTGGAAAGGCGACGTTGACCGCCGAATCGAACGGCACGGCCAGCGTACCGAGGCTGACCACGAACAACCCGAAGCAAGGCCGCATCGAGTCGGCACGGCGCACGACAATCGGGCCGGGACGCACTAGCTGCGCCCGGCTCGTGTGTCGGAGTGAGAAAGTCTCAGACGCCCTTCTTCAGGGTCGGCGAGGCCTTGAACCGGACGGTCTTGCCGGCCTTCACCTTGATCGCTTCACCCGTCCGCGGGTTCAGCCCCTTGCGGGCCTTCGTCTTCCGCACCGTAAACGTCCCGAAGCTCGGCAGCGTGAACTTCCCGGCCTTCTTGAGCTCCTTGACGATCGCTTCCATCAGGTCACCCGCGGCGCGGTTCGCGGCTGCTCCGGTCAGTTCAGCAGAATCCTGAATGACCCGAGCGATGAAGGCTTTCGACATGTTTGCTCCTTGCTGTGTTGTACGGCGTTAAGGCGCGCCGCCCACAACAGGACCAGGGCGGACCGCGCCGATACAATCTGGTCACGGCGCATGACGATTCGCCGCGTCGTTGCAACGGTTTTAGCGAGGCCTCATGGATTCGGCCAGCCCCTCTGCAAACTTTTGCACCGTGGGTGGCCTTGCTGCCGAGATCATTCTGCGATCGGGAGGGGAAGCCGGCACCCCGGGCCGGGGTGCCGGCGGAAAGCTACAGGCTCGCCTGGGAGACGAACTTGGTGTTGAGGTAGGATTCGATCGCTTCTAGGCCGCCTTCGGACCCGTAGCCGGAGTCCTTCACGCCGCCGAATGGCACTTCCGGCAGGGCCAGCCCGTGGTGGTTGATCGACATCATGCCGGCCTCCACCGCCGCGGCGATGGCGGTCGCAGTCTTCGCCGAGCGTGTATAGGCGTAGGAGGCGAGGCCGTAGGGCAGGCGGTTCGCCTCTGCCACGACCTCATCGAAGTCGCCGAACGGCGCGATGACGGCGAGCGGACCGAACGGCTCCTCGTTCATCACGCGGGCGTCCTTGGGCACGCCGGTCAGCACGGTCGGCTCGAAGAAGTTGCCCTTGTTGCCGATGCGGTTGCCGCCGGTCTGCACCTTGGCGCCACGTTTCACGGCATCGCCGATGAAGCCTTCCATCGCGGTGATCCGGCGCGGGTTGGCGAGCGGGCCCATCGTGGTACCCTTCTCCAGCCCGTCACCGACCTTCACCTGTTTCGCATAGCTGACGAATTGCTCGACGAACTGCTCGTAGACCTTCTTCTGCACCAGGAAGCGGGTCGGCGAGATGCAGACCTGTCCCGCATTGCGGAACTTGTTGGTGGAGAGGATCTTGCTGGCAGCCTCGATATCCGCGTCGTCGAACACGATCGCAGGCGCATGGCCGCCCAACTCCATCGTGACGCGCTTCATGTGAGCGCCGGCCAGTGCGGCCAGTTGCTTGCCGATCGCAGTGGAGCCGGTGAACGAGATCTTCCGGATGATCGGATGCGGGATCAAGTATTCCGAAATCTCGGCCGGCACGCCGTAGACCAGGTTCACCACGCCGGCCGGAATGCCGGCATCCACGAAGCAGCGGATCAGTACGGCCGGGGAGGCCGGGGTTTCCTCGGGCGCCTTGACGATGATCGAGCAGCCGGCCGCCAGCGCGCAGGACAGTTTGCGCACCACCTGGTTGATCGGGAAATTCCACGGCGTGAACGCGGCAACCGGACCGACCGGCTCCTTGAGCACGAGCTGGTAGATGCCGTCGGCGCGGGCGGGAACCACGCGGCCATAGGTCCGGCGGGCTTCTTCCGCGAACCACTCGATCACGTCGGCGGCGACC
>JARLIJ010000007.1 GCA_031291795.1 Acetobacteraceae bacterium
CGAGCGGATACAAAATCGAACCCAATTCTTCCTCGCCGACTGGGAAGATCATCACGCAGTGGGGTTACGGAACGAATACCAGTTCTGGCGTCGCGCAGGCTGTCGTTTTTCCGACCACGTTTCCGACCGCGGTACTCCATGTGTTCGCGCAAGAGGATAATCCATCCGGAACGTGGGTAACTGGAATGCCAACGGTACACTGCGCCGGCGACGTCACCGCAACGGGGTTCAACGAATACCGCCTGTCGTGGAACGGCACGGCGTGGAGCGGCGGTTCGGCCGCAGCCTTCCGATATATCGCAATTGGAAACTGAAGATGGCGCTCTATTACGCGAAATCTACAGGCGGGTTCTACGATTCCGGAATCGGCACCCCGCCGAGCGATGCCGTGGAGATCACCGCCGCGCAGCACACCGCGCTTCTGGCCGCGCAGGCGACCGGGCAAGTGATCCAGGCGGACGCCAACGGAAATCCGGAGGCCGTAACGGTCACTAGCGCCATGCCACTGCCGCATCAGGCAAAGGCCGCTCTCGCGAGCAGCGACACGACAATGCATCGCGTCGCCGAGGCCGTGGCTCTTGCCAAGACCACGTGGACCGCCGCCGACGTGGTGGCCTTCGCGACTTGGCGCCGGGCACTGCGGGCGATCATGGACGGCACAGATACCACGTCCACCGCACTCCCCACCAAGCCAGCGTATCCGTCCGGCACCTGAGAGGACAGCATGCTTAAATTCGTATTTATCGCGTTCGCGGGCTTGCTCGCGGCGATGCCGGCGGCTGCCCAGAATCAGGGGAACCCGACCTATCAGACAATTACGACCGTTGGTAATGCCACGGTCGGTGGCGCGCTCGGCGTCACGGGCTCTGCGACATTCTCTGGTGGTCTAACCGGGACGCTGACCGGACACGCCTCGCTTGATTTGCCTCTGACTGGTGGGACCATATCCGGCTCCTTGACGACCTCCGGCAACACCACCGTTCCCGCAGTGGTAGTGGGCGGGACCCAACCAACTCTGTCTGGAACCTGCTCTACCGGCACGAAGGTCGGCGGAGCGACGGCCGGCAGTTTCAAATTCTCCGCTGCATGCTCGGCGGGGACGGTCATTTTAAGTTTCGCCGTGACCATTCCGAGCACTGGTTGGGCGTGCATCGCACAGGACATGACGACCCCCGCCGATACCGTCAAGCAGACCGCCTACACCACTTCAACGGCCACATTCACGGCCACGGCCGCAAGCGGCGATCAGGTCGTCTATTCCTGTGAGGGATTCTGATGTCGAGGGTCGCATACGGACTGCCGGGGGGGCGGTGGTTTCCCCCGGTTGAGATCGGCTCTGATCTGGAATTCACAGAGACCATCTTGAGCGACTGGGCTGGCTCCGAGGAGATCATCAGCGTCGCGCTCGATCTTTTTCCCAGCGGGGCCGGAGAGCGGTCAGCCGTCGATATGTCCGTTTCTGGAACAACCATCACCGTACAGCTTTCGGGCGGCATGGGGCGCCGGACATATCAGAACCGGTTTACCGCAACCGGAGTCACCGGACGCGTTTGGCAATGGGTTGTTCTTCAGCACGTCCTCGACCCGGCGTTCTCTCCCTACGCGCCGCCGCCCAGCGAGACGTTCGGCACGCCTCTTACGTGGTCATCGGGGGTCAGCATGTTTGGGACCGGAATTGTCAGCGTAGCTACCGGCCTTGTTGCGGCCGGGACAACCCAAGCAACCGCTTTGCCGATGGCGGCGGCAACGAACATTTTTGCCAGCGCCCCCGAGGGAACTGGCGCCATTCTTCCGGATACGGTCACGAGCGGAACAATCATCGTCCAGAATAACGATGCGACGAATGCTCTTCAGATCTATCCGCCGTCTGGTGCTTCAATCAATGCGCTCACATCCAATGCGCCATTTGTGATCGCCGCGAACGGAGGCCGAATTTCGTTCTCGACCTCGGCGCCTGCATCTCAGTGGTATGCCGGCTAGGAGACACTTCTAATGCGAATCTCGCTTGTCCTGGCCGGTATCGGCCTGATGGCGTGCGTCCATGCATCAGCCCAACCGGTTCCTACCGGCGGTCCCCTTCTGATCCAAAACCATCTGGATGAACTGAGCGCGCAGGGAAGCTCTGCCCAGTCCACGGCCCGCATCAATCTCGGCCTCGGCTCCCTCGCCGTCCTCTCCAGCCTCTCCGGGCTCGACGCCAGTGCCAGCACCGCGCTGGCCACCTCCGGCACCACGGCGCGCAGTTTCGCCGCCCGCGCCGCCGACGTTGCCAACGCCCTCGATTTCGGCGCCGATCCCACCGGAGCGGCCGACAGCTCGACCGCCATCAACGCCGCCATCGCCACCGGCAAGGCGGTCTATCTCCCGAGCGGCACCTACCAGGTCAACAACGCCCTGACCGTGGGCACCACCACCGCCTCCCAGCGCCTCTACGGCGACGGCTGGAGCACGGTGCTGCATGTTTCCAACACTTTTTCTTCCACGGCCTCCGGCGTGGTGGTGCTCTCCCCCAACTCGGTCAACAACGCCCAGCCCGCCGTCGAGAACCTTCGCTTTCTCTTCGACCAGCCCAGCGATGTCGTGACCACCGCCTCGGCTGCCTCGGCGTCCGGCAATACCACCGTGACCGTCGCCTCGACCTCGGGCATTTCCGTGGGGATGGTGGTCTATGATGTGACTACTCCCGCTGCCCTGCCCAATGCGAAGGACAACAACCGCCTCTCCATCCCCCACGTCGCCTCGATCAGCGGAACCACCATTACTCTCGACAATACGATATCAAGCGGCGGCGTTCTCTCGGGGGATTCGCTCCATTTTGCCGCCTCGCGCGCGATGGCTCAGACCCTGGCGGCGGGCTGCACCGTCGGCGCCGGCGGCACCGGCTGCAAATATCCTCCGGCCATCTACGCCAGCTCGGCCAACGATGTGCATATCGATCACGTGATGATCGCCGGCGCCTGGGACGGAGTTTATTTGCGGGGGCAGACCTTCCACATCGGCACGCTCTTCGTCGGCGCCCTTGATGTCGGCCTCGACGTGGACAACTGCTACAACTTCCCGCAGATCGACGATTATGAAACCTGGAATTTCGGTTTCGACGACACCGGAAGCTCCACCAGCGCGGCGTCCGTGCTGAACTACTACGACGGCAACACGGTGTCGGCCAATCTCGGGCGCACCGACGGCGTTTCCATCAGCTCTCTCCAGACCTGGACTGGGGTCGTCAACATCACTTCCGACTGGACGTTCGGCTCCATCGGACGACTCATGCTCGACGGGAACAACGCCGACTTGAATGTCACCCCGGGGAGTGGCGGGGGGTTCCTGCAAATCGCGAATGTGTATTCCAGCAAGAGCGCTCAGACTTACGGCGCCCCCCTCTATATCAACGCGCCGTCGGGCTTCCTGTTCTCCATCGGGGATGCGAACCTCACCTCGGCGAGCGCCTATAATCCAGCCATCGTCGTCGCGGGTGGGGTGGTCAGCATCACGCACGGCAATTTCTCGGATATTCAGCAATCTACCAAGCCGTTCGTCTCACAGACCGCCGGAGAGGTGAGGTTGTCCGGCATTCGTATGGCTGCTTCCGGTCGCACCGACACGATCATTTCGCAGACTGCCGGCACGCTGAAAATCAACGGGCTCGATTTCGTCAGTGCTGCCGGCACCGGCGGCGTCGGGATGTCTGTCACCGACACGGCGGCGAACAGCATCAAGGGCGTCTACTGGAACGGTTTCGCTCTCTCCGGTCTCGGCACGTCGCCCGCCGGGACCTATGACGGCCCGAGCACCAGCTACATGCAAAGCGCCCTGTCCACATCGGGGCTGACAACCGCCACTGCGACGATCACCGGAGGCACCGTCAACGCCACCCCCATCGGCCAGACGACACCCGCTCTCGGGACGTTTTCGACTGTGACCTCCACTGGGCAGGTTACAGCGGTGTCTGGGGTGACCGTGATCAGCGGAAGCATCAGCGTGACCAACCCCGGCGCCACTGCCTTGCACATCATCGGGAGCGATACGTCCTCTGTCGATATGGGAGCCCAGATCGAACTGACCAACACCAACGCGTCGTCGTCAATCCAAAACAAGTATATGCGGGTCGATTCCAGTGGGCAGCTGCAGTTTCTTAATGATGCGTATAGCAGCATTCTAACGCTCAAGGACACCGGGTATGTCTACTTTAAGGCCCCCGCAACACTGTTGACGTATACGGTATCGGCGTTGCCGACATGCAATTCGTCTCTCGTGGGGGCCATGGCGGCCGTCACGGATGCGACCTCGCCAACCTATAACGGCACGTTGACCGGCGGGGGCTCCGTCTCGGTGCCCGTCTATTGCAACGGCACGGCCTGGACCGCGCACTGAGGGGAGCCTCGGCACCGCCGCGCCATAGCCGCCCGATGCCCTCCCCGGTGGCAAACCGGGGAGGCGCATCCGCGTTCGTACCGCGGACGAAGGGGAGCAAGCGCTTCTTTTTTCGAGAAAAAAGAAGCAAAAAAGCTTCATCCGTTGAGTCTCGGTGCCGCCGCTGGTGGCGGGAGGGGTAGCGCAGTTCACCGGGGCGTGGCTGGAGAATGATGGAACCGGGGCGATCCTCTCTGCTACGGGAGGGAATACGATTGTTGGAGACAGCACTCTCATCACCCATGCTTCCAGCGCTATTTCTGGCGCCCTGGTCGCCCAGTCAGGCGCGGCGGTGTTGAATATCGGTGCTGGCACTCGGTTCACCAGCACGGCCAACGGAAACGCTGCCGTGTCTTTTGCGACCGACGTCGCGGGAAACTGGTTGAGCGGAGATGCCTATCTCGGCGGCATGAGCTGGTCATTGCCATCCTCGATCAGCAATGGAACCTATGGAATCGGAACGATTTTCGTTTCCCCGCTGGACTCATCCAGTATGCAGGCGGGGTCGAGCTCCTTCGCCGCGCTGCCTTCGGGAGCGCACAACGCTACGGCGTTTGGTGTCCAAGCGCTCAAATCCATCACATCCGCAACTCTGGTGACAGCTGTTGGGGAAAATGCGGGGAAGCTTTTGACTTCCGGAGCGGAAAACACGCTGATCGGTGCTTCGGCCGGCCAGGCATATACGACCGAGGCGGGAAATACCGCGGTTGGCACGTCGGCGCTGATGTCTGGGGCCGGGGCGAGTTACGAGACGGCGGTCGGCGACCGGGCTCTGTGGGTTACAACGAACGGAGCAAGCAATACTGCTCTTGGATCTTATGCCGGATATGCCAATACCACCGGCTACAGCAACCTCTTCCTCGGGGCAAATGCCGGAGCCACTGAAACGACCGGCAACCGCAACGTCGTGATCGGGCCGAACGTCGGCAGCACGACGCACGACCGGCACCAACAACATCCTGATCGGCACTTCGAGCGCGGTGGATACACCGGCGGCGGGCTCGACCTACTATCTCAATATCGGCGGCCTGCTGATCGGCAATATCTCGACCGGCCATGTCGGCTGGGGCGGCACCGCGCTGACCTCGGCCAAGCTCTCCTCCTGCGGCACCTCGCCGGCGATCGCCACTTCCAGCACCGACCACGTCGGCACCATCACCGCCGGCACCTCGGCCACCTCCTGCACGCTGACCTTCGCCACGGCCTACGCTTCCGCGCCGTCCTGCACCGTCACCTCGCGCACCGGGCTCGCGCTCACCTACACGCCGAGCACGGCAACGCTGGTGGTCAGCAACGCGAGCCTCGCCAGCTCGGTCTTCGACTATCGCTGCGACGCCCTCGGCACAGCCGCGCCGTAATGCGCTCCATCCGTGCGCAATGGATGCGCTTCCTTGTGCGGCTCCGGGCGAAAGTCTGGAGCCGTTTCCTTTAGCCCAATCTGACCCGCTTGCCGGGCCGGGAGATAGGTCATGCCGAATCCGGCAATGCCTCATCACGCCTGCGCTTTCGTCAAATAACCATGTCAATCGTTCCAAACTCGGAGGGCGGCGTGTCTGACCTGACACTCTGGCAAGTTCTTGTAACCGGAGCCCTCGGCGGCGTCGGCCTGCTCGGCGGCTATACCGCATGGATGCACAGCCAGATCACGCAAGAACGAGAGTCCCGCGCTCGGGGAGACGAGCAGTTGTGGGGCGCCGTTGATGGGCTCCGCGACGATGCCACCACGCTCGAACGGCGTCTGTCCGACAAGATCGACGCCCTCGCAACAAAAGAGGATCTGCTCGCCATGGAAAACAGAATGATGCGCATTCTCCATATTGGCGAGGGCGACTGATGCGAGAAAACGAAATCGCGACCTCTTACGCCGCATGGCTTGCCGCAATCTCTGATGGATTCCTGGACACGATGCGGACGCCAGAGAAGCCGGGGCTGGGGCACCGCAGCGCGATTACAGTGGCGGCCGAACGCCTCGGGCGCGACCGCAATACGGTGACGCGACATGTTCGGTCCGCCCTTGCCGCCGAGGCATGCGCCTCCGCTGAATCTGCCGGCGGGGATGCGTCGCCTTCGGCGGTACGGCTTGGAACTTTTCAGGCGAGGCCGGTCCCGTATTCTCAGTCGCAGGACAAGGAATGGTCGGCGACGAAGGATGAATGCATCGAAGAACTCTGGCGCATCGTAAAGGCTCATCCCGATCAGGTTATTTCCCGCAACTATTTCCGGGTGATGAGCAAGTTTTCTGAGAGCGCTTAGAATGCACATTTCGGGACGTGGAACGAGTTCAAGCGTCAGGCCGGGGTGACGCTATCGCGGCACGCGCATCGCCTCGAAAAGGACATCGCCAAGCACGCATCCGTTGACATCCAACGGCAGATGAACGCCGACAAGCGAGAGTGGGAGGGGGCCTATCTGCGTCCATCCAATCGGCGCTGGCAAACCACCCTTGTCTTCAACGACGTGCACGATCGGAATTGCGATCCGTTCTTTCGCCGAGTGCTGCTGGACACGATCCGCCGCGTGCAGCCGGAGAAGATCGTTCTGAATGGCGACATTTTCGATCTTCCCGAGTTCTCCAAGCACATCCAGGACCCGCGCGAATTTGCGGTAGTGGAGCGCATTCAGTGGGTGCATGCGCTGCTGTCTGACATCCGCGCCGTCGCCCCGGATTCTGAAATTCTCTTCGTGGAGGGGAACCATGAATTCCGCCTCCTCAGGCATACTGCAGAACAGAACGAAGCCCTGATGGTGGTCCTCGCCGATCTGCATGGCTTCACCGTCCCGAAGCTTCTCGGGCTGGAGAAATTCGAGGTCAATTTCATCGCCCGCGCCGACCTGACCGCATGGACGGAAAAGGCAATCAAGGACGAGTTGCGAAAAAACTACGTCATCCTCTGGGATTCCGTCCTGTTCGGACATTTCCCCGAGATGCGCAGCATGGGCTATCCCGGCGGAAACGGGCATCACCACAAGCATATCGTATGGCCGGCCTACAGTCCGCTCTTTGGCCCGTACGAATGGCATCAACTGGGGTGTGGCCACGCGAGAGAGGCGAGCTACTGCAACGGCGAGAGATGGTCCAACGGCTTTCTCTTGGCTCACGTGGATACGCACACCCGGCGCACGCAGTTCGAATACGTCGATGTCTCGCACACTCACGCAATCGTCGGCGGGAAATTCTACGCCCGCGACGAAAATGAGCGCGTGCTCGACCTCGCAGCATAGGAAGCAATATGCAGGACCCGATTGTTGCAGCCGTTCAGGCAGACCTTGAGCGGCGTTCGGCCAAAGGGCAGGCCGAATATGGGGCGCCGCTCACCCGGCCCGACTACGCCCTGAAGGACTGGCTGCGTGAGGCATACGAGGAGGCGCTTGACCATGCGCTCTACCTCAAGGCCGCAATCACGAAAATGGAGGCCGATGAATGACGGCATCCGCTTATCTCGCGCTGCCCTACACCAACTATCATCTCGGAAAACCGCAGGCCGAGGCGTGGGCGCGCACGGTCTCCGCCGAACTTATCGGCCTCGGAATCCCGACTTTTGCCCCTGTGGCCTATTTCCCATCCCTCGCGGAGCGAAGCGGCGTTGCAGAAGACGACTGGGAATTTTGGATGCGGATGTGCGCTCCGTTCATGGACGCAGCGGGATGCCTGATCATTTGGAAGTCTCCGGGGTGGAGAGCATCGAAGGGCATAGCCGAGGAAATCCGGGCATTTAGCGCAGCCAGGAAGCCGATTTTCGAAATTCGCGCGTCGTTCCCCATCATGGTCCCGGCGGAGGTGTTCGAATGGCTCAGTTCGATGCGTGTCTGAATTTCACGCTCTCCGAGGAGGGCGGCTTCGGAGATACCCGTTCTGATTCTGGCAACTGGACGGGTGGCGCGGTCGGTTCTGGAGAACTGAGAGGCACCAACTGGGGAATTTCCGCCGCCGCCTATCCATCGCTCGACATCCGCAACCTCACTCGGGATCAGGCCGGAGAGATCTACCAGCGCGATTACTGGGCGCCGATGCAGTGCGACACCATGCCGCTCGGCCTGGACCTGATGGTCTTCGATGAAGGCGTCAACGCGGGAATCGGGGAATCCATCGAACTTCTGCAGAAGCAACTCGGCGTAGACGTGGATGGCGTCATCGGCCCTATCACCCGGCTTGCGCTTCGTGGCTGCGCCGTCGCCGATACGATCAAGGGCCTCTACGCCCGGCAAGGGGCGCATTACCGGGGGCTCTCAACCTTCCCAACATTCGGTCGGGGCTGGCTCGGCCGTCTCGGCCGCCGCTACGCACTCGCCTGCCAGATGGCGGGCATCGCGCAATGAAAAATGGAGACTGAAAATGGACCTGTCCACTGTCCTGTGGGCGCTGCTCGCCTACGTCCCTGCGCAGTACGTCGTCTACGTGCTCGCGTTCTGCGGCCTGTGTGCCGTGGTCTGCGTGATCTGGAAACGCCCGGCGGATGATTCGAAGTGGCTGCCGCTCTACCAGATCGTCAATGCGCTCGGGGCGAACTTTCTGCACGCGCAGAACCATTCGGCCGTGACCG
>JARLIJ010000393.1 GCA_031291795.1 Acetobacteraceae bacterium
GCGTCATCACCGCCGAACTCGCCATGATCAGGCCCGCCGGATGCGCGGATCGATCAGCGACTGCAGCAGATCGACCAGCAGGTTGGTGGCGACGAAGATCATCGCCAGGAACAGGATCGTGCCCTGCAGCACGGGCACGTCTCGGTTGATGATCGCCTTGCTCAGCAGGAAGCCGCTGCCGGGCCAGGTGAACACGGTCTCGACCAGGATGGAGCCGCCCATCAGGTAGCCGAACTGCAGGCCCATCACCGCCATCACCTGCGGCAGCGAGTTCTTCAGCACGTGGCGGATCACCGCGAACTCGCCCAGGCCTTTCGCACGCAGGGTGGTGACGAAGTCCTGGTTCAGCACTTCGGCCACGGCCGCTCGGGTGGTGCGGGCGATGATACCGATTGGAACCATCGCCAGGGTGATGACCGGCAGGATCAGGAACCGCGCGTCGGCCCAGCGGAAGATGCTGAACGCAGTCGATCCGTTGTTGCCCATGCCGGTGGCGGGCAGCCACATCCACTCCACGGCGAACAGGATGACCAGGACGATGCCGAACCAGTAGTTCGGCAGCGAAACGCCCATCACCGCCGTACCGGTCACGACGCGGTCGAGCGTGCGGCCGGGGAAGCAGCCGGCCACCGCGCCCATGACGTAGCCCAGGAAGAACGACAGCGGCACGGCAAACAGCGCCAGGATCGAGGTGTTGTAGAGCGCGCCTGTCACTTCCAGGATCACCGGCCGGCGGGTCGCGATCGACTCGCCGAAATCGCCGGTCAGAACGTGTCCGAGCCAGATGAAGAACTGGACCGGGATGGGCTTGTCGAAGCCATAGGCGGCCTTGACCATCGCGATGGTGTCGGCGGAGGCGTCCGCCGGCAGGATGGTCTGCAGCGGATCGCCCGGCGCCAGGTAGACGAGCGAGAAGCACACCACGCTGACGCCGAACGCGATCGGCACGGCGTAGAGGAAGCGCCGGGCGATATACAGGATCACGGGTTCACCACGATCGGGGTGAGGTCCTGGAACCAGTTCTGCGCCTGTACGAAGCCGGTGAGCTTCGGCGACAGCGCACGCGGGTTCAGGTCGTGCACGACCCAGATCATCAGGGCCTCGTCGTTCTCCTTCTCATGCAGCTTGGTCAGCAGCACCATGCGCTTGTCGGGATCGAACTCGTTGAGGATCTGGTCGACCAGGGCTTCAACGTCCGGGTTGTAGTAATGGCCCCAGTTGCTGCCCGCCGGCGACCAATGCACCTTCCACACCGGCTTGATCAGGGCCGACATCGGGTCGAGCAGCGCGCGGGAGCCGTTGTAGCCGTCGATCTCCGGATATTTCGCCACGCCGGACCGGCCGACCTCGATCAGCGAGTTCCAGTCCATGACTTTCAGGTCGACCTGGAACCCGACTTCCTCCAGCTGCGACTTCGCCAGTTCGTTCATCGGCAGCGGCTGCATCTGGCCGGAGCCAGAGGTGGAGATCGCGAGCGTGATCTTGCACGGCAGGCAGCCCGCTTCCTTCAGCAGCGCTTTCGCCTTCTCCGGGTTGTATTCGTATTTCACCGGGTTGCCATAATACGGCGTGCCCGGCGGCATGGTGGCATATTCCTCGATCGCCAGGCCGCCCAGCATCTCCACGAACTCGGAGCGGTTCAGTGCGTAGTTGGCCGCTCGGCGGACCCGGATATCGGTCATCGGCCCGCGCACGAAGTTCAGGATGTAGGGCCAGTTATGCGGGTATTTGTTGGTGACGATCTGCATCCCCGCCGCCTTCAGCCGAGGGATGGTGTCGGGTGCCGGCGCCTCGATGAAGTTCACCTGTCCCGTCATCAGTGCCGCCGCGCGGGTGGCCGCTTCCGGCATCGGCAGCAGCACCAGGCGGTCCTGCTTCGGGACGCGGGCCTTGTCCCAGTAGTCCTTGTTCGGGACCATCTCCAGCCGCTCATGCGCGACCATGCGGTCATACTTGTATGGCCCGGTGCCGGAGGGATGTTCGGCGTAGGCACCCCAGTCGTATTTCAGCGCCTGCGCACGGCAGGGGCTGACCATCAGCAGGTAGCTCATGGAATACGGGAACAGCGACTCCACGAACTTGGTGGTGATCGCCACGGTGTGGTCGTCGATCTTCTCCACCGAGTCGAAATTCGTCACGTAGGTGCGCGAGAGCGCCATCTGCACGGTGTAGAACTGCGGCGCCTTGGGATCGGCGACGCGGCCGAAATTCCATACCACGTCATCGGCGGTGAACGGGCAGCCGTCATGCCACTTCACGCCCTCCCGCAGATGGAAGATCCAGCGCTTGTGGTTGTTCGGATCGACCTCCCAGCTGGTGGCGAGGCCGGGTTTGATGTCGGAGGGCTTGTCGCGCGACGACAGGTCCCACAGCGCCAGGCTGTCGTAGAGGTTGTAGCCGACGAAGCGGAACCCCTCGAAGCCTTGGTCGGGGTTGCCGGTGGTGGCCGGGATGTCGCCGGCGGTCATGCCGACGGTCAGCACGCTTTCCGCGCTGACGGGAAGCGATGCGCCGGCGAGCAGCGTTGCGATGCCAAGGGCGACGAGGCTGCGTTGGAGGAACCTGGTCCTGGGGCCGCCGGCCATCCGGATCTCCTGCTTGGGTGCGGTCACACGAGGGGCACGGCGCGTGCCCTTGTGCGGCGCACCATAGCGGCCAGGACGAAAAATGAGCAATACGTCAAAGTGACGAAATATGCGTGCATCCCATTCGTGCGATATGCCCGATTTTATGCCCGCAAGGTACGCATTTCTCGCGGCGATCAAAAACGTCGTGCCGTGTTCAAAGGCGGCCCGCTTCTTGCTGCATCCCCACCGCACCGCCCGACGCAACGTCCACGCGCCCGGCCCTGCCTTGCAAGAAGGATACCGATCATGCCGCCCACGTTCAGTGACGAGGCGCTCGACTACCTGTTGGCCAATGCCGGCCTCACCCTGACGGACGTCCAGAAGCAGGAGCTGAAGACTCTGCGCGACGGCCTCGACGCCATGAAAGCGCGCGTGCGCCAGCCGCGCGGGCCAATGGCGGAACCCGCGCACATCTTCGGCTTCACCGCGGAGGACCTGGCATGACGATCCCGACCGTCGCCGAAGCCGCCAAGCTGATCGCCGCGAAGAAACTCTCGCCGGTGGAATTGACGAAAGCCTGCCTCGGCCGCGTCCACGCGATGGACGATCAGCTGCACGCCTTCGTCCTGCTGACGGAAGAGCGCGCGCTGGCGGAGGCGAAGGCCGCCGAGGCCGCCATCATGAAGGACGGCCCGCGCTCGCCCCTGCACGGCATCCCGATCGGCCTGAAGGACATCGTCGACACCGCCGGCATCCCGACCACCTGCCAGTCCAAGATCCTGCAGGACAACATCCCCACCACCGACGCGACCTGCGCCGCGAAGCTCGCCGCCGCCGGGTCGGTGCTGATGGGCAAGCTCACGACGCACGAGTTCGCCGATGGCGGCCCGTCCTTCGACCTGCCCAAGCCGCCCGCGCGCAATCCCTGGCACACCGGCCATTTCACTGCCGGCTCCTCCAGCGGCACCGGCGCCGCGGTCGCGTCCGGCATGATCCTGTGCGGCATCGGCACCGACACCGGCGGCTCGATCCGCGGGCCGGCGGCGCTGTGCGGCATCGCGGGCATCAAGCCGACCTACGGGCTGGTGTCGCGCGCCGGCGTCGCCCCGGCGGCGTTCAGCCTGGACCATATCGGCCCGATGGCGTGGACCGCCGAGGACTGCGCCATCATGCTGCAATCGCTCGCCGGGCATGACCCGCGCGATCCGGCCAGCGCCAGCCAGCCCATCCCCGACTACACCGGCCTGATCGGCGCCGGCGTGAAAGGCCTGAAGATCGGCGTCATCCGACATTTCCATGAGACCGACTTCCCGGTCGCCGCCGCTACCCAGCGCGGCATCGACGACGCGATGATGACTTTCCGCGACCTGGGCGCCGTGGTCTCCGACGTCACGCTGTCGCCGTTGCAGGACTGGCACGCCTGCGGCTCCTTGATCTCCATGACCGAACGCGCCGCCGCGTATGAGGAATGGGCGCGTACCCGCCTCGGCGATTTCGGCGACCGCGTGCAGCGCCGGCTGATGCTGGGCGCGCTGGTGTCCGGCGTGGACTACGTGCAGGCGGTGCGCCGGCGGCGGGAGTTGCAGGCGGAGCTGAAGGCGGCGATGGCCGGGCTGGACGTGGTGATTACCGCCGGCGCGCCCGGGGAGGCGGCCAAGCTGGACGCGATCGCCCGCTGGGACGTGTTCGCCGCGCCGAACTTCACCATCCCGTTCAACGTCACCGGTTCCCCCGCGATCTGCGTCTGTTCGGGCTTCGGGCCGGCCGGCCTGCCGGTGTCGCTGCAGATCGTCGGCAAGCCGTTCCAGGAGGCGACCGTGTTCCGCATCGCCGACGCGTTCGAGAAGGCGACCGACTTCCGGACCAAACGCCCCGCCATGGTCGCGGCCTGAGCGCAGGAGACACCCATGGCGTTCCATAAATTCCGTGCATCCCCGGAAACCGTGCGGATCGGCGTGTTCGACGCCGAGTTCCCGCCGGTGTTCCACATTGAATCCGGCGACACGGTGGAGGTGCAGTGCGTCTCCGGCCGCGCCAGCGTGATGCCGCCGGCCGGTTCGGGATTGCAGATCCCGCCCGAACTGGCGGCGATCATGGCGGCCAATCCGGACTCCCGCGGCGGGCACATCGTCACCGGCCCGATCGCGGTGGCCGGCGCGATGCCCGGCGACATGCTGGAAATCCACGTCGAC
>JARLIJ010000394.1 GCA_031291795.1 Acetobacteraceae bacterium
CATCTGGGCGATGCATTTCATGGCCATGCTGGCGTTGCGCATCGCCGTTCCGGTGACCTACGACCCGTTCGAGACCCTGCTCTCGCTTGCGGTCGCGATCGGCGTGGTCGCGAGCGGGCTTGTCGTGTGCACGCAGGGGCCACGCCGCCATTGGCGCATTGCGGCCGCGGGGGTGCTGATCGGTCTCGGCGTCGCCGTCATGCATTATCTCGGCATGGCCGCGATACGCTTCCCCGGCACCGTTTCATACCGCCCGGGCCTGTGGACCCTCTCTCTCCTGATAGCCATCGCCGCGGCAATCGTCGCGCTCTGGCTCGCGATGACCCTCGATAGCGTCCGCCAGCGAAAGGTGGCGGCGTTGGTCATGGCAGTGGCGGTCTGCGGCATGCACTACACCGGTATGGCGGCCGCCGTGTTCGAGTTTGATCCGCAGACCGCTGCACCCGAGGGCATCGCAACCGGTCCGCTGGCGATGGCGGTGGCGGGAATCGCGCTTGCGTTGTTCCTGCTGGCCTGGGGGGGCGTCGCCGCCGACCGGCGGCTGCTCGCTGCGGCGGCGCGCGAGGAGAGCCTGCACCTCGCCAGCTCCGCGAGCGCCCACGCCCTGCGCTCGCTCGGCGCGGATCTTGACCAGCAGCGCCGCGAGGCCGAGCAGCAGCGGACGACCGAGCAGTTGCTGGCGAGCGTGTTCATGCTGGCCGATTGCCCGATCGCGATTGTTACGGCCGATGGTACGTTCCTGATGACCAACCCGAGCCTGGACCGCTTCCTGCAATGCGCGCCGGGGACGCTTGCCGGACGCCGCACGCTTGATTTTATCGTCCCGGCCTGTCGGCCGCGTATCGCAGAATTGCGCCGCCAGCAGATGGTCGATCGGCTCTCCTACAGTACCGATGCGCAGGTGCTGCGTCCGGACGGATCGATCGTGATGATGCGCTTCTTTTCGGCGATCGCGGAGGCGCCGGACCTGCATCGCTTCCGCATCGTAACGCTGGGTCAGCCGCAGGCCCTGGATGAGGCCGTGACGCCCCCGGCAGCGAGCGCTACGCGGGTGGTGGTCGCGAGCAAGATCCGGTTCGTCAGCCTCGCCGAAATCCGCACCATGATGGGGCCGGATTGGGCCCCCGTCGCCGAGACGGTCATGTCGCTCGCCGAACAGGCCCTCAGGGCGTGTTTGCAGCCGAACGAAACCTTCAGCCGCTCGACCGACGAAAGCTTCGTCATCCGCTTCGCCGACGCAACCGAAGCACACGCGTCGCAGCGGGCCGAGGCGATCCAGCGCGATGTGCACCAGAGCCTGCTTTTGCTGGACCAGGACGCTGCGACCGTTCGGACGGTCGTTGCCACGGCCAGCGTCACGATCCCCGCGGCGGTGGAGGAAGCTGCCGTCGGCGCGGCGCTCGACACCTGCCTCGCCAAGGCGGAACTGGCGGCCCCGCGGCGATCGCGCAAGCCGTTCGAGGCGGATGGCTGTCGTTTCGAACCCGTCCTGGCCTGCAACAAGGGGCAACTGATTGGTTACTTCGTCAAAGCCGATCCAACCCAGGTGACGGCGGCTTTCGGCAAATACGGCATCGCGCCGGCGCCGCTGGAAATCGAGGCGCATGTGCTCGCAGCGGTCGGTCGGCAGGCCGAACAGTCGGACCGGGAGGGAACGCCCGAGCGCTTCTTCGCAGAAGTCGACTTCGGTAATTTCCTGGAGCGGGCCAAAGCCGGCAGTCACCTGGAACTCTACCGCACTTGTGGCCCTGTGGTACGCGACCGTCTTGTGATCATGCTGACCGGTCTGCCCGCGGGCATCCCGGTCGGACGCGTCCACGATGTGACGGCGCGGCTTGCCCCGTTCTGTGGCGGGATCGGGTTCTGCCTGAACAAGGTGGAGCCGCCCGGCTTCGATGTGGGTCTGTTCAACGATCCTTACCTCGCCTTCACTGCAAGCGGACTTGGCGAGGGCGTACCGGACAGTCGGATTGAACAGGTCGTGGCACTGCTCCACGCGCGCCGGGGACGCTGCCTGGTCCGCCATGTACCTTCCATGGAGCGTGTACGCCGCCTGCGTACGCTCGGTGTGGACGCGGTGTCCCTGGAGCCCGAGCGCGATGTCGCCATCCAAGGTTCGGTGCCGGGTATGTCGGCAGCCGCCGTTTGAAGCGTGGATCGCCGGGCGGGCTGTCGCTGGCGATCGCCTGCCGCCGGTTCGGCGCTGATCGGCCCCCGACCAGGTGATCGCCGCCCGCGGCGAAGGCAGCGACGTCTCGCTTTTGGTCGCCTATGCCAGCCGGGTGCTGCGGGAGGCAGGAGGCAAGCCGGCCGCAGCGGATACCTCATTCCACCTCGTCGGCCAGTTTCTGCAGCCAGTAGGCCGGGTCGCCGAACAGCCGCTCGATCACCATGCAGCGGCGGAAATAATGGCCGACCGCGTATTCCTCGGTCATGCCGATGCCGCCATGCATCTGCACGGCACTCTGCGAGACGTAGCGGCCGGCCTGGCCGACCCCCACCTTGGCCAGCGCGATGTCGTGCGCGCGCTGGGTTGCGTCCGGGTTGTCGATGCTCATGGTGGCGAGCATCGCCATGCTGCGGCCGGTCTCCTGCGTCATGAACATGTCGGCCAGCCGGTGCTGCACGACCTGATAGGTGCCGATCGGGTTGCCGAACTGCACGCGGGTCTTGCTGTATTCCAGCGTCATCTCGTTCATCGCTTCCATCGCGCCGACGGTCTCGGCGGCGGTGGCGGCGATGCCGGCCTCGATCACGCGCTCGATCGTCGCCAGCCCCTGGCCGACCGCGCCCAGCACGTCGGCGTCCGACACCGCCACGTTGGACAGCGCGATGTCGGCAGCGCGGGTGTCGTCGCGCGACACATAGCCGCGCCGCGCCACGCCCTGGGCGCCGGCGTCGACCAGGAACAGGGTGATGCCGTCGTGGTCGTAGCGCTCGCCGGCGGTGCGGGCGGAGACGATGAGCTTGTCCGCCGCCTCGCCGTGCGAGACCACGGTCTTCGACCCGTCCAGCACCCAGCCGCCGCCCTGGCGCTTCGCCGTGGTGATCACGTCGGTCAGGTCGTAGCGCGCCTGGCGCTCGCTGTGGGCAAAACCGAGCTTGAGGCTGCCTTCGGCGATCGCGGTGAGGATTGCCTGTTTCTGGTCGGCATTGCCGGCGGTCTGCACCGCGGTGCCGCCGAGCACGACAGTGGGAAAATACGGCTCCAGAACCAGCACGCGGCCGAACGCCTGCATCACCAGCATGATTTCCTGGGCGCCGCCGCCGAAGCCGCCGTACTCCTCAGCAAACGGCAGTCCCAGCAAGCCGAGTTCGGCGAACTGGGACCAGATGGCAGGCGCGTAGCCCTCAGTCGTGGCACTGTAGCCCTTGCGCTGGGCGAAGCTGTAGGTGTCGCCCAGCATGCGGCTGACGCTTTCGAGCAGCAGCCGCTGGTCGTCGGAGGGTTCGAAGTCCATTACAGCCCCAATACCGCTTTGGTCAGGATGTTCTTCTGGATCTCGTTGGTGCCGCCGTAGATCGAGGCGGCCCGCAGCATCAGATAGCTGCCGGTCCCGGCGCTCGACGCTTCCAGCATGTCATCCGGCTCGTTCATCGCGGCGAGTTCCTGTGCCCAGATCGGCGTCGCCATCGGGCCGGCGACGTCCACTGCCAGCTCTGTCGTGGCCTGCAGCAGTTCGGTGCCCTTGACCTTCAGCACCGAGGACAGCGGATCGGGCCGCCCTTTGCCGGCCGCCTTGTCATAGGCGGAGACCACGCGGTACTGGGTGATCTCCAGCGCCTTCATGTCGACCTGCAACTGCGCCACGCGCTGGCGGAAGGTCGGGTCGGCGATCAGTGGACGGCCGTTGGCATTCACCTTGCCCGCCATGGCGACGGCGGCATTCACCCGTTCCCGCGACTTGCCCAGGCGGGCGATGCCGGTGCGCTCGTTGCCCAGCAGGTATTTCGCGACGTCCCAGCCCTTGTTCTCCTGGTGGACCAGGTTCTCCACGGGCACACGGACGTCGTCGAAGAACACCTCATTCAGGTGGTGCGAGCCGTCGATCGAGATGATCGGGCGCACCGTGATGCCGGGTGTCTTCATGTCGGCCAGGAGGAAGGAAATCCCCTCCTGCCGCTTGCGCGCGTTGGGGTCGGTGCGGACGAGCACAAAACACCAGTCGGCGTTGTGCGCGGTGGAGGTCCAGATCTTCTGGCCGTTGATCGCGTAATGGTCGCCGTCGCGCTTCGCCGCGGTCTTCAGCGATGCCAGGTCGGACCCCGCGCCAGGCTCCGAAAAGCCCTGGCACCACCAATCGTCGAGGTTGGCGGCACGCGGCAGGAAGCGCTTCTTCTGGGCTTCGGTGCCGAACTGGATCAGCACTGGGCCGAGCATGGTAATGTTGAAGGAGAGCAGCTCCGGCGCCGGCGCCATGAGGTTCTCCTCCAGGAAGATCATTTTCTGGATCGCGGTCCAGCCAGGTCCACCCCATTCCTTGCCCCAGGAAAGCGCGGCCCAGCCCTTCTGGTTGAGGATGCGCTGCCAGCGGATGGTGTCCTCTTTGCGCGGCGCATGACCCAGCTTCATCCGGTCGCGGATGTCGGCGGGCAGGCTGTCACGGATGAAGGCACGCACTTCGTCGCGGAAGGCGATCTCTTCCGGGGTGAAGCGAAGATCCATTGGGCAGCTCCCTCCTACTGGAAGGTAAGTCTACCAATCGGTATGGGATGGACGCAATCCTGGGCAAAACCCCTCCCTTCAGCGCGAATTCCGCGCTTCGGGCTTGACCCGGCGGGGCCGGATGCGCATTTTCCCCGCCCTGTAAGGATAGAGCCATGGCCAAGAGCAACGTTGTTCAGATCAAACTCGTGTCCAGCGCGGACACCGGCTACTTC
>JARLIJ010000395.1 GCA_031291795.1 Acetobacteraceae bacterium
ACCCACCCTGTCCCTAATAAAAACCATTGCTTCGGTTCCACGGCCCGTCCCCTTTGGGGGGGTCCTGGGCCAGCGCCCCTGGTCGGGGTCCGGGGCGTAAGCCCCGCCCTTTCCTGCTGCAAGCGATTGCCCTGCGGCCGCTCGCAAACCGGATGGCGCGGCACAGCCAACCGTGCTACCCGCCGGGGCCACTGCGGCGCCCCTGACGGCGCAGCATCCAGACGGAGAACGTAATGTCCGAGACCATCCCATCCCCTCAGCCCGGTGCACAGCCCCAGCAGCCGCTGGTCGTCAACATTCAATACGTGAAGGATCTGTCCTTCGAGGTTCCTGGGGCGCCGCAGGTCTTCACCCAGCTTCGCTCCCAGCCGCAGGTCAACATCAACCTCGACGTGCAGGCCCGCCGCGTCCATGAAGGCCAGAACGTCTTCGAAGTCGCGATCATGATCCGCGCCGAAGCGCACGATACCTCGGCGCAGGCCAACGGCCAGGCCGCTGCCGTCCCGCCGACGGTCTTCGTGGCGGAATTGACCTATGCCGGCGTCTTCACCCTGAACGGCCTGCCCGATAACGCCATCGAGCCGGTCCTGCTGGTGGAATGCCCGCGCATCCTGTTCCCGTTCGCCCGCAACATCCTCTCGGACGTCACGCGCGACGGCGGATTCCCGCCGGTCCTGCTGCAACCGATCGATTTCGTGGCGCTGTGGCAGACCCGCCGCCAGCAAGGTCAGACGTCGCCCATCGCAACGGCCTGACACCGCTCCGGCGCCGGACGGCTCGAACGTAACGTCGAGCCGTTCAGCGCGCCCGGCCCTCACCCACGGCCGGGACGTCCGTTCAGGACGCCAGCCACAGCGGGTTCTTCAATCGGTTGACCAGTGCGGCGTGGGCTGTCGTTTCTGCTTCGCTGGGCAGGATGAAGCGCGGCGTGCGCGGCCCGCTATGCACATAGACCGCGACCGGCGCTGAAACGACCGTGGTTGCCAGAGACAGGCCACGCTGACGCCCCCCGGTCAGCTCGACATACACCTCAGCCAGAAGACGACAATCCAGCAGCGCATTGTGGGTTCCGCGCGCAGACAGGTCGATCGAGAAGCGCCGGCACAAGGCATCCAGGCTGTTGGGCATGCCGGGAAAGCGCGTCTTCGCCATCGCCAGCGTGTCCACCATCCGCTCTGCCCCAAGCCGCGGCAGCCCTAGGCGCGCGAGTTCCGCGTCCAGGAAGCCGAAATCGAACTGGGCATTGTGGGCGATCAGCCTGGCATCGTCGAAGAACGCCAGCATATCCGCCGCGATCTCCGCAAAGCGTGGCTTACCCGCCAAATCGGCCGCGGTGAACCCGTGGATACGCGAGGCTTCTTCCGGAATGTCCCGTTCCGGGTCGATCAGGGCATGGAAATGCTTCCCGGTCGGCAGGTCGTTGACCAGTTCCAGGGCCGCGACCTCGATCACCCGGTCGCCACGAAGCGGATCGAGGCCAGTGGTCTCGGTGTCGAACAGCACGGAGCGGGTCATGCGCGAAGTTCCATGATCAGGCGGCGCAGCGCGCGCAGCGTGTGATTGCGAGAGAGGCCGGTCTGGATCACCACGTCGGCGCGCCGGCGCTTCTCCGCATCCGGCATCTGGCGGGCGATCACGGCCTCGACGTCGGCAGTGCTCATTCTGCGGCGCCGACGCACCCGATGCACCTGGATCGTCCGCGGCGCCGATACCACCAGGACCTGGTCGACCCGCCGGTCTGCGCCGATTTCCAGCAGCAACGGGATATCCAGGACAACCGCGGGAACGCCGGCGCGACGTGCCCGCCCGACGAACGCCTGTTCGGCCTGCTCGACCATTGGGTGCAGGATATGCTCCAGCCGGCTCAGCGCCGTTTTGTTGCCGAACACCACCTGACGCAAGGCTGTGCGGTCGACCGCGCCATCACGCACAGTGCCGGGAAACGCCGCGCCGATCGCGGCGACCGCGCGGCCGCCGCGGGCCTGGAGCCGATGCACCTCCGCATCGGCGTCGAACACCGGGATCCGAGCCCGCCGGAACACATCGGCCGCGGTCGATTTTCCCATGCCGATGCCGCCGGTCAGGCCGATAATTCTCATGCCGGCAGCAGGTCCGCGGCAACGAAGCGGCGCAAGGCGTCGTCGACCTCGGGCGTGACACCGAACCAGGCGCGGAACCCGGGGATCGCCTGGTAGAGCAACATGCCGAGGCCATCCACGGTGCGCAGGCCGCGTGCCCGCGCCGCCGCCAGCAGGGGCGTTTCCAGCGGCACGTAAACAATATCCGCGACCGCCAACCCGTCCGGCGCAGGTGCCAGGTCAAGGTCAAGCGGCGTGTGCCCGGTCATGCCTAGCGACGTCGTGTTGATGAGCAAGGCGTGGTCGCGCAGGGCGTCCCCCACCGCCTCCCATGACACGACGGCCAGCCCCGGCAGGTCGGCCGCAAGCTGGCTGGCCCGCTCAGGCGTGCGGTTGGCGATCGTCACGGAGGCCCCTTCGGCCTGCAACGCCGCAGCGACCGCACGCGCCGCTCCGCCGGCACCCAGGATCAAAGCCGGGCCCCGATCGGGCGCAACCCCGTGCGCGCGGAGATTGGCGACGAAGCCCCAGCCATCGGTATTGCTGCCGGTGATCCGTCCGTCCTGGAACAGCAACGTGTTCACCGCGCCCGCCCGATGCGCCGTCTCGTCGACCGAGTCGCATAGTGTGAAAGCCGACAGTTTATGCGGGATCGTCACGTTGGCACCGGCGAAGCCCGCCTGCGCCAGGCCGCGCACAGCCGTCGCGAAATGGTCCGGGCGGATCGCGAGCGGCACATAGGCGCCGTCCACGCCGTGCCGCTCGAGCCAGAACCCGTGCAACCGCGGCGAGCGTGAGTGCGCGACAGGCCAGCCGATGATGCCGGCGATTCGCGCCGTTCCGGACAGAATGGGCATGGCGGCACCTTTCCCCGTGCGCCGTGGAAGATCAACCGCCTGCGACGCACGGTAGGCAGCCGATTCCGCATCGGTTTCATGTAACTGACACACCACCGCACGGGCACTCGACGTAGACGACGGCCAGTTACGTTCCGGCTCGCGAACCGGGGTAGAACCGCAAAAACAGAGGTGCAACGGGGTGGTCGGAACAGGACCGGATTGGGCCGGGGGCCGAACCGCATTGGCGGCAACCACCGCCGATGCCGTAACCGGGGCCGCGATCCGCCTGACCGGTGTCAGTCGCGTTTGGGGAGCCACCCGCGCGCTTGACGATATATCGCTGCATGTCCCGCCCGCCAGCTTCACCGTCCTTCTGGGTCCCTCCGGTTGCGGCAAGACGACCTGCCTGCGGATCGTCGCCGGCCTGGAAACCGCCACGGGCGGCCGCATCGAGATCGGGGACCGCGACGTCACCGCATTGCCGCCGGCCGCGCGCGGCGTCGCCATGGTGTTTCAGTCCTACGCCCTGTTCCCGCATCTGAGCGTCGCGGAAAACATCACCTTCGGCCTGAAGGCGCGCCGCGTACCCCGTCCCGAACGGACGAAGCGGCTGGCCCGCGCGGCTGAGGTCCTCGGCATCGAGGCGCTCCTCAACCGCCGCCCCGCCCAGCTTTCCGGCGGCCAGCAGCAGCGCGTCGCGCTCGGCCGCGCCATCGTGGCCGAGGCACCGGTCTGCTTGATGGACGAGCCGCTGTCGAACCTGGACGCCCAACTGCGCGCCGACATGCGCCGGGAGATCCTGGGCCTGCAGCGCCGCCTGGGCATCACGATGCTCTATGTCACCCACGACCAGACCGAGGCCATGGGCATGGCCGATCAGATCGTGCTGCTGCGCGACGGCCGGATCGAACAGGACGCCCCGCCGGCCACGATGTACGCCGAACCGGCCACGACATTCGCCGCCAGTTTCATCGGGACGCCGCCGATGAACCTGTTCCCACTGGTGCGCCGCGCCGAGGGCATGGTGCTGGCTGGCACCGACGGGCCGGTGCTGGCGGCCGCCATCGCCGACGCCGCGGTCGGGGGCATCCGCCCGGAGCATCTGCGCCTCGCCCCGCACGGCATCGAGGCGAGCGTCGCGCATGCCGAATACCTCGGCGCCGACACCATCCTCGGCTGCCGCACCGGCTCCGCGACGCTGCTGGCCCGGCTGCCGGGACATGTGGTCCTCGCGCCCGGCACGCCGGTCCATCTCGCGACGGATGCGGCCGTGCAGGTTTTCGACGCGGCAACGGGTCGCCGCTGCCTCACCAGGCCCCACCGGATGCAACAGGAGACATTCGCATGACTGCGATCACCCGCCGCGTCATGCTGACTGCCGGCGCCGCCTTGGCGATGCCGGCAATCGGCCGCGCCGCCACGCCGACCGAACTCAGCTTCTATTTCCCTGTCGCGGTCGGCGGGCCGATCACCAAGATCATCGACGGCTACGCGGCGGCGTTCCAGCAGGAGAACCCCGACATTGCGGTGAAGCCGGTCTATGCCGGCACCTATCAGGACACGCTGACCAAGGCGCAGACGGCGCTGAAGGCCGGGGCCGGCCCCGATATGGCGCTGCTGCTGTCGACCGACGCATTCTCCCTGATCGACGACGACCTGGTTGTGCCGTTCGATACCCTGAGCGAATCGCCGGCGGACCGCGCCTGGCTCGACAGCTTCTATCCGGCATTCCTGAAGAACGGCCAGATCGGCGGCCATGTCTGGGGCGTTCCGTTCCAGCGCTCGACGATCGTGCTGTACTGGAACAAGGAGGCGTTCTCCGCAGCCGGGCTGGACCCGGACCAGGCGCCCGCGGATTGGACGGCCCATATGGCGGCCGCCGAACGGTTGACCCGGCGCAACGGTTCGGATGTCAGCCAGTGGGGCGTGCAGATCCCCGCCACCGGTTTCGGCTATTGGCTGTTCCAGGCGCTGGCGACCGAGGCCGGTGCCAGCCTCGCCAATGCCGACGGCACCGCGACCGACTTTGCCGCGCCGGGCTGCCAGGAGGCACTGCGCTACTGGCTCGACCTCGGCGCGAAGGGGGTGCATCCGCCGGGTGTGGTCGACTGGGGCACGACGCCGCGCGACTTCCTGGAGCGCAAGGTGGCGATGATCTGGACCACCACGGGCAACCTCTCGAACATCCGCTCCAACGCAAAATTCCCGTTCGGGGTCGGCATGCTGCCGGCCGGGAAACGGCGCGGCAGCCCGACGGGCGGCGGCAATTTCTACCTGTTCAAGGCAGCACAGCCGGCCCAGCGCCTTGCCGCATTGCGCTTCCTGCGCTGGATCAGCAGCCCCGAGCGGGCGGCACAGTGGGGGATCGAGACCGGCTACGTGGCGACGCGGCCGGATGCGTGGACCACGCCTGTGATGCAGGCCTATGTCGGGGGCTTCCCGGCCGCAGCCGTGGCACGGGATCAGTTGGAATACGCGGTCCCCGAACTCTCGACGCATGACAACCAGCGGGTCACCCAGACGCTGAACGATGCGCTGCAGGCCGCGCTGACCGGCCGCAAGCCGCCCGAGGTGGCGCTCAACGAAGCCCAGGACGCTGCCACGCGGCTGCTCCGTCCGTTCCGCCTTTAAGCCGTTCCTGCCAGGAGGTTCATGATGATCCGTCGACGCCACGTGCTCGCCGCCGGTGCCAGCCTGCTGGCAGCGCCCGCTGTGTTGCGCGCCCAGACTGTGCAGAAGCTGACCTTCTACTATCCCGTCGCGGTCGGTGGCCCGCTGGCCGCGATCATGGACGGCTACTGCAAAGCCTATCAGCAGGAGAGCGGGGTCGCGGTCGAGGCGGTCTACGCCGGCGACTACAGCCAGGCGCTGATCAAGGCGACGACTGCGATCAAGGCCGGCACCGGTCCGCAATTTGCCGTCCTGCTCGCCGCCGAGATGCATAGCCTGCAGGACCAGGAGATCCTGGTCTCGCTCGATGAGATCGGGCTGGATGCCGACGCCCGGAAATGGCTGGACGGATTCTACCCGGCGTTCCTGGCGAACAGCCATGCCGAGGGCAAGACCTGGTCGGTGCCGTTCCAGCGTTCCACGGCGATCTTCTATTACAACAAGGCGGCGTTCGCCGAAGCCGGCCTCGAGCCGGAGAAGTTTCCAACCACCTGGGCCGATCTCGGGGCAGCGGCCGAGAAGCTGGTCAAGCGCGATGCCTCCGGCAAGGTGACGCGCTGGGGCATCAAGATGGCGGCCGATCTGGGCAATGCACAGTGGACGTTCGGCGCGCTCGCCAACCAGGCCGAACACACGCTGATGAACGAGGCCGGGACAGTGGTCTATTTCAACCACCCGAAGGCGATCGAGGCGATGGCGTACTGGCGCGGCCTCGCCACCCAGTACCATGCCACGCCGGAGGGGATCTCGGCCTGGCCGCAACTGCCCGCCGACTTCCTGGAGGGCAACACCGCCATCATCCAGCACACCACCGGCAACCTGACCAACCTGCGGGACAAGGCATCGTTCCCGTTCGGCGTGGCGGGCCTCGCCGGGAAAGCCAGCCCGCACACGGTCGTGGGCGGGGGGAATATCTACTTCTTCAAGAACGCGTCGCCGGCAGAGCGCCAGGCCGCCCTGAAATTCGCCCGCTGGGTGAGCGCGCCGGAACGGGCCGCCGACTGGTCGATCCGCACCGGCTACATTGCCACCAGCCCGGCGGCGTACGACACGCCGGCGCTGAAGGAGTACATCGCCAAATTCCCGGCGGCGAACGTCGCGCGGACCTTTTTGCCGGTCGCGACCGGCGAGCTATCCACCTTCGAGAACCAGCGCGTCTACAAGGTGCTGACCGACAACATCCAGGCCTGCCTGAACGGCACCAAGAGCCCGGGACAGGCCATGGCCGACTCGCAGTCCGAAGCGGATCGCATCCTGCGGCCGTTCCAGAAGGCCTGATTCGTGGCGCCCTCGGCCGCAGGCCTCAGCGATCTGGCGGAACGGCCGGTGCCTGCGGGTGAGGCCAGCCGCTCCCGGCCTGGCGTGTTCGACCGGGAGACCCTGCAGGCTTGGCTGCTGATCCTGCCGGGGCTGATGCTGGTCGTGGCCTTCACCCACTGGCCGGCTGTCCGGACCTTGCTCGACAGCCTGTACGCCACGCCGCGCGGCAGCCGGCCCGCGCCGTTCGTGGGCCTGGCGAACTACCAGGGGCTGCTCGACGATCCGGTGTTCTGGCAGGCGCTACGCAACAACGCGATCTATGCGGCAGCCACGATTCCGGCCTCGGTGGTGCTGGCGCTGGTCATGGCGCTGGCGGTGAACCAGGCGCTGCCGGGGCGGGCGATGCTGCGCATGGCCTACTTCCTGCCGACCATGCTGCCGCTGATCGCGGTCGCCAATATCTGGCTGTTCTTCTACACGCCCGATTACGGGCTGTTCGACCAGATCGTCGGCCTGTTCGGCGCCGGCCGGCACAACTGGCTGGGCGACGCAGCCACCGCATTGCCGGCGATGATCATCGTGGCAGTGTGGAAGGAGGCCGGGTTCTTCATGATCTTCTCCCTCGCCGCGCTGCAGACCATGCCGACCGACCTGCGGGAGGCCGCGGCGCTGGAAGGGGCGTCCCGGATACACTTCTTCCGCCGGGTGACCTTGCCGCTGCTCATGCCGACCACGCTGTTCGTGCTGGTCAACGCGGTCATCAATGCGTTCCGGGTGATCGACCATGTCGTCGTGATGACCCGAGGCGGACCGGACAACGCCACGACGCTGCTTATGTACTATATCTACGAAACCGGCTTCCGCTTCTGGGACACCAGCACCGCCGCAGCCCTGACAATGATCCTGCTGGCACTGCTCGGCGCCACGGCGTGGCTGCAGTTCGGCGTGTTCGGCCGGCGGATCCACTACCGATGATGGTCGCCGCGCGCTCTCGCCTGGGCTTCGGGCTGGAGACGCTGGGTGCCTGGATGCTGGGCGTGCTGTGGCTGCTGCCGCTGCTGTATGCCGCGTGGACATCGATCCATCCCGCCGCCTTTGCCACGCATTTCGACCTGACCGCGCCGCTCACGCTGCAGAACTTCGAAGCCGCCTGGCAGGCCGCGCCGTTCGCCCGCTATCTGCTCAACACGGTCCTGCTGGTCAGCCTGATCCTGGTCGTGCAGTTCGTGCTGTGCACGTTGGCGGCGTTCGCCTTCGCGCGGCTGCGGTTCGCCGGGCGGGACCTGCTGTTCGCCATCGTGCTGCTGCAGCTCATGGTCACGCCCGACGTGCTGCTGGTGGAGAACTATCGCACGCTGGTCCAACTGCACCTGGTGGACACGATCCTGGCGATTGCCCTGCCCTATCTCGGCTCCGCGTTCGGCATCTTCCTGCTGCGCCAGACCTTCCTGACGATCCCGCAGCCGCTCGACGATGCCGCGCGGCTGGAGGGCTGCGGCCTGCTTGCGCGACTCTGGCGCGTCTATGTCCCGCTGGCACGGCCAACCTACATCGCGTATGGGCTGGTCTCGGTCAGTTACCATTGGAACAATTTCCTCTGGCCGCTGATCATCACCAACTCGGTCGGCACGCGCCCGCTGACGGTGGGACTCGCGGTGTTCGCGACGACGGACCAGGGGATCGACTGGTCGATCATCACCGCCGCGACGCTGATGACCAGCGCGCCGTTGCTCGTCGCGTTCCTGTTGTTCCAGCGCCAGTTCGTCGCCAGCTTCATGCGCGCGGGGATCCGATGAGCGGGAGACGATGATGCCGAAAGCCTTGGACGGACGCTTCGAAACGGCGGTGAGCCTGGCCACCGCGGCCGGTGCGCTGGCGATGGACATGCGCCCGCCGCCCGGCAGCGGCCACGCCACCCTCAAGGGACCGCAGGACTGGCTGACCGAAGCCGATGGCGCGGTGGAAAGCTTCCTGTCGGAGCGGCTGGCACAGGCCTACCCGTCCGACGGCTTCCA
The DNA here is from genome assembly GCA_031291795.1 of Acetobacteraceae bacterium. Taxonomy (GTDB): domain Bacteria; phylum Pseudomonadota; class Alphaproteobacteria; order Acetobacterales; family Acetobacteraceae; genus Rhodopila. Next base: position 8,863 of record JARLIJ010000395.1, read on the forward strand.
GGGCGAGGAAGGCGGCATCGCGCGCGGCGGCAGCCTGCGCTGGGTGGTCGATCCGATCGACGGCACCTCCAACTACGCGCGCGGCAGTTCACGCTTCTGTGTGTCGCTCGCGCTGTTGGAGGATCGCACGCCGTTGCTTGGCGTGCTGGTGGCGCCGGCCTTGGGCGAGACCATCACGGCGCGCCAGGGTGGCGGCGCGCTGCTGAACGGCACGCCGATCTACGCCGCCGCGACCACCCAACCGGAAACCGCCATCGTCGAGGTGGGATGGTCCCGCCGCCGCTCCAGCCAGGCATACCTTGCCGTCTGCGACCACCTCCTCGGCCTCGGCGCGACGTTGCGACACGGCGGATCCGGCGCGCTCGGCCTGGCGGATGTTGCGATCGGGCGCACCGACGGCTATGCGGAGCTGCACATCAATCTGTGGGACGTCGCCGCAGCGCTCATCATCCTGCGGGAGGCGGGTGCGGCGGTCAGTGCGTTCCTGGATGGCGACGGGCCGCGGTCGGGCAACCCGATCCTGGCTTGCGCCCCCGGCCTGTCGGGGGCGTTTGCCAGCTTGCCGGACATCCCGATCGCGACCTGATCGGCCGCCGGGGGTTTTGACAGGCCGGGGCCTCGGCGCTTTGCTGCGTCGGACAACCGGGAGGAAACCACACCGTGCGACCTTTGGAAGGCATGCGCGTCGTTGCGCTGGAGCATGCCGTCGCAGCCCCGCTCTGCAGCCGCCATCTGGCCGATCTCGGCGCCGACGTGATCAAGATCGAACGCGCCGAGGGCGATTTCGCCCGTAACTACGACAACCTCGTACATGGCCAGAGCAGCCATTTCCTCTGGCTCAACCGCGGCAAGCGCAGCGTCACGCTGAACGTGAAACACCCCGACGCCCGCGCCGTGCTCGACCGGCTGCTCGTCGATGCGGACGTGCTGCTGCAGAACCTGGCACCGGGGGCGGCCGCGCGCCTGGGGTTGAGCCATGAGGCGCTGCGCGGGATGCATCCGAAACTGGTGGTCTGCGACATCTCCGGCTACGGCGAGAGCGGCCCGTTCGCGCAGAAGAAGGCCTACGACCTGCTGATCCAGGCCGAATCCGGGCTGATCAGCGTCACTGGTTCCCCCGAACAGCCGTCGCGGGTCGGTATCTCGATCGCCGACATTGCCACGGGGATGTATGCGCTGACCGGCATCCTGGCCGCCCTGGTGCGCCGCGGCCGCACCGGCGAGGGTGCCAACGTCAAGATCGCCATGCTGGACGCGCTGGCCGAGTGGATGAGCCAGCCGATGCTGCGCATGGCCTATGCCGGCACGCCGCCGCCGCGGTCCCCCGGCGCGCATCCCGCCATCGCGCCCTATGGGCCGCACCGCACGCGCGACGGCCAGGTGATCTTCGGCATCCAGAACGAGCGGGAATGGGCGAATTTCTGCGCCAAGGTGCTGCACCGGCCGGAGGTGCAGACCGATCCGCGCTTCGCCACGGTCGCCGCCAGGCTGGAAAATCGTCCGGCATTGACCGCGCTGATCGAGGATGTGTTCGCCAGCATGACCTCCCTGGAGGTGGTGGCCGTGCTGGACGCCGCCGACATCGCCAACGGCCGCCTGAACGAGGCGAAGGACATCCTGGAGCATGTGCAGCTGGCCGCGCGCGACAAATGGCGCACGGTGAACTCCCCGAACGGACCGGTGCGTGCCCTGCTGCCGCCGTTCACCTTCACCGACACCGAAGCCTTCGTGGGCGACGTGCCCGCGATCGGCCAGCATACCGACGCGGTCCTGAGCGAACTTGGCTACGGCCAGGCGGAGATTGCGGCGCTGCGGGCGGCCGGCGCGCTATGACCGCATTCGACCCCGCCGCCCATCGCATGGTGCCGGAACAGCGATGGTTCGACGATTTCCGGATCGGGGAGCGCTTCGTGCTGCCGAGCCGGACGATGACCGAGGCGGCGTTCCTGGCATTCCAGGCGGCCAGCGCTACCTGCTGCGTCACCGAACGGGGGCCTGATCATCACAATTGGGCGAAAACTGCCATTTTGCTGCCACGGCCTCGGGTCATGTTCCGTGCAAGCGGCAACATAACGGGGTTTCTTTCATGGCTCGCTTCGGCAGTCGGATGCATCCGGGACGGGTGCTCAGGGAAGAATATATGGAGCCGGCGCACCTGGACGCCGCCGGGCTGGCACGCGCACTGGACGTTGAACCCAGCCGTATCCTGCCGCTGATTGCAGACCAGGGGCCGCTGACGTCGGACCTGGCGCTCCGTCTGGCCCGATGCTTCCGGACGACGCCGCAATTTTGGTTAGGTTTACAAAGCGCTTACGACCTTGGGGTCGCCCACGCCAAGTTTGGTGACGAGATCGAAGCAAGGGTTCGCCCGATCGCCGCCTGAGGACTGCCAGCGCCCCTGCCGCGATGCGGCGGGGTTCGCTTCGTCATTGCGCGGTCCCGCTGGGACCATGCATTCGCCAGCGCCGTGTGCGGCCTGCACACCGGCGCCAGGCCGCACGCTCACGCAACTGCCGCGGGTCTGCCCGCTGGAACGATGCGCGACGCCTGACATAATCTGGATACATGGTTGAGATTAAAGCTTGCGTGGAGGCGCATGTCCCGACGCTAGGCTGGTAATGTGGTTTCGGTAACGTGTTCCCGAACGGGTTACGGTGGTCCGGCGATCGAGCCTACATACGGCAAGCGAGCGGAATAGGAGTTGAGTTTTGTCCCTCACAACTTCGTTGCTGCGGGTAGTGGACGGCATCTTCGGACATCTGGGCTTGCTCAACCGGCCGCTGGATCCAGAGGCACTCATCCGGATCGCGCAACGCCACACCGGCCTGACCGAGTTCGGCGACTCCAGCTTTATCGATCCGCTCCGGCGATTTTTGGACTCGAGCATTAACGAGTCCTCCCTCAGCCTGGTTGGACGCTTGGCGACCCGCTGGGATGTCGTGCGGTTTCTGTCCAATCTGCTGCAACTTCAGGAGGCAGAGCGATGTCAACCGGCGATTTTGCAGGAGCGCATCGAACGCCCGATTTTCATCACCGGCTTGCCGCGGAGTGGCACCACATTCCTGCACCGCCTGATGATGAACGATGCCGGAAGCCGCGCGCCGTTGGTCTGGCAGACGATCTATCCCTACCCTGAACGCGGTCGGCCCGATCGCCGCCTGGCGCAGGTGACGCGGCAGCTGCATGCGTTCGAGCGATTGGCGCCGGAATTTCGGGCCCTCCACCCGCTGGAGGCTGTCTCGCCACAGGAATGCAGCGAGATCACCGCGCACGTCTTCCGCAGCCTCCGGTTCGACACGAATTATCACGTTCCGTCATATCGCACCTGGCTGGATGCCGATGCCGAGCGAAATCTGCCGGCATTCCGCTTCCACAAGCGCTTCCTGCAGCATCTGCAGCATCAATCCGATGCAGCGCCGCGCCAATGGGTGCTGAAATGCCCGGAGCATGTCTTTGCGCTTGAGGCGATTCGTGCGGTCTACCCCGATGCGCGGCTGATCTTCGTCCATCGCGACCCGCTCAAGGTGCTGTTGTCCGTCGCCAAGCTGACCGAGGTCCTGCGCCGCCCGTTCACCCGCGGGTTGGATCCGGCGGAGATCGGACGCCAGGAAAGCACGCGCTGGCTGGATGGAACGCGCCGCATGATGCGTGTCGGCGATGACGCGGGCCTGCCCGAACCGGTGTGCCATATCCATTACATCGACCTGATTTCCGACCCGTTGGCGACGGTGGAAGGCGTCTATCAGCACTTCGGGATGCGGCTGCCTGCCGAGGCGGCGACGTCCATCCAGCGCTATGTGGCGGCAAAGCCCAACGGGGGCTACGGCCGCCACGATTACCATTTCGAGGATCACGGGCTGGATGCCCAAATCGAAAGCGAGAAATTCCGTCCCTACCTGCTTCGGTTCGGCATCACTGCCGAGGCATTGCCAGGCCGGCGGGGCGCCAGCGATCACGCCTCGCAGCAGGAGCAGGTGGCGGGCTCGTTGACGGTCTGAGCACGGACGCCGGATGGCCGGTGCGGCAAACGGCATTTGCCATGGTTTTGCGGATGAAACTTAACGTCTCGTTCAGGTGATCCGCCCATAGTTCGCTCCGAACGCATCGGATCTTGGGCATCATGGCATCTTCGCTATCGCAGGACGATGTAACGCGTCTGTTGATGGAGCCCGAGGCCCCATTGCGGGCTGAGCTGGCAGACAAGCTGGCGAACGATCTTGAGGGAGCCCAGCTCACCGAAACGGAATTACGGCTGGCTCAGGACATCGTGCGCATTCTCGCGCGCGACGTCGAGGTGACGGTCCGCGCCGCCCTGTCCGCCAGCCTTCGGGGAACGGCCAAGCTGCCCCACGATGTGGCTCTCCGCCTGGCCAATGACGTCGAGGCGGTGGCCTTGCCGATCCTGACCCATTCGCTTGTGCTGACCGATGCCGACCTGGTGACGATTGTACGCGCAGGCTCATCGGCCAAGCTGGTCGCCGTAGCCGGTCGCCCTGAGGTCTCCGAAGATGTTTCGGCAGCCCTGATCACGCATGCCGACGAAACCGCCGTGGCAACTCTCATGCGCAACGCGGCCGCCAGGATCAGTGAGATCAGCCTGAACGGCGCGGTCGACCGGTTCGCCGGAAGCACCGCCGTCATGGACGGCATGGTGAAGCGCGACATCCTGCCGATGACCGTGGCCGAGCGACTGGCTGTGGTCGTGTCGGAGCAACTGCGCGATCACCTGGTGCGGCATCATGAGCTGTCGCCGAGCCTGGCATCGGACATCGTGCTGCGCGGACGCGAAGGTGCGATCCTTCAGCTCGGACGCGGCGCCAGCGCGCCTGAACTCTGGCATCTTCTGACGCAGATGCACCGCAACCTGCGCCTGACCCCGTCGCTGATCCTGCGGGCCGTCTGCATGGGGGACATTGCGTTCTTCGAAGCCTCACTCGCGGTAATGGCATCGATCACCGTCGCGAACGCCCAGGTGCTCATCCATGACAGCGGGAGACAGGGCCTTGCAGCTCTTTACAAGCACGCCGGCCTCCCGCAGGGCCTGTTTCCGGCCTTCAGGGCTGCTGTCGATACGATACAGAGCACCGGTTTCGACGGCGAGCCGCGCGATCTGGAACGTTTCCGCGCGCGGGTCATCGCCCGCGTGCTGACCCAGATCGAAAACCTCGATCCGGACGATGTCGACTACCTCGTCGACCGGCTTGACGACATGCTGCGGATCGCCGCGTAGGAGCGCACCTCCGCTCTACGGCCCCTTCCTCGCTGCCCGGCGCAGGCGCGGCTTGGCCTGCATCGCGGTCGCATCAAGAATCGCGTGCAACGACGCGACAGTTTCGGGGGTCAGTCGATGAATCGACTGCGCCAGCCGGTTCGCCAACGCGGTTTGCTCAGGTGTCAGCCCCCTGGTGTCGACGACCACGCGTGGCTTTGACAGACGCGCCAGTGCAGCGAGGTCGTCGGCTTCGTCCCAGATCAGGCCGAAGAATTCGTTGACCTGGTGCACCAGGCCGGCACTCGGGGTGCCCCGCTGGCCATGCTCCAGAGCCGACAGGTAGGCCGCGGAGACCTGCAATTCACCCGCCAGACGCTTGAGCGTAATCCCGCGTTCCTGCCGCAACATACGCAGGCGAGCACCGAATGGCGTCATGACATTACGCGACCTGCTGTCCGTACCGCGACGCGCCGTGGGCGACGGTGGTTGGTCGTCGCGCTCACCTTCGGTCTCCCGCCAGGTGGCAGCCCAGGATCCAGTCTGCTCGTTGCACCGCCAGATGCCAACGGGGCAGATGCCAACGGGGCAGATGCCAACGGGGCAGATGCCAACGAGAGTGGTTGGGGCGGCAACTGGCCCCAACCACGCCCAGGGCAGCCGCGTCCTCAGGCCGGCGCGAACACGGGCATCGGCGGCCCGCCTTCCGTGGGCACCAGCTTCACCTTCACCTTCTGGCCGATCTTGAGCGTGTCCATGTCGCCATCTACGATGTTGGTCATCATCGTCGGTCCCTCGGCGAGGGTGACATAGGCCATGACATAGGGCGTCTCAGCCCGCTTCATGACGCTCAGCGAGTATATCGTCCCGGCCCCCGAGGCTTCCTCCCAGGCACAGTCCCCGAAGCAGAACGGGCACAGGCTGCGCGGGTACCAGTGCGCCTTCTTGCACGCCGTGCAGCGCCGGATCAGGAACTTCCCTGCGGCGGTGCCCTCGAAGAAGGGCTTGGTCTCCGGGTTGGTGTCGGGCGAGCCGATGAAGGGGATTGTGCGTTGCGCGTTCGCCATCTCAGGTCACTCCCGCTCCAGGATTACAGTGCTGCCGCAGTGGCGCGTGCCCAGCGAGCCGCCCGTGCCATGGGCCATGGCGAGGTCGCAGTTCTTCACCTGCACCGCCGGATGCGCTTCGCCACGGAGCTGGCGCACCGCCTCGATGATCTTCGTAATGCCGCCGCGGTTGGCCGGGTGGTTGGAGCACAGTCCGCCACCGTCCGTGTTGAACGGCAGCTTGCCAACGCCGGAAATGAGATTGCCATCGGCAACGAACTTGCCGCCCTGCCCCTTCTCGCAGAACCCCAGGTCCTCGAGCTGCATGACCACCGTGATCGTGAAGCTGTCATAGATCGACGCGTACTTGATATCGTTCGGCTTGATCCCGGCCATCTCCCAGGCCGGCGGTCCGGACCAGCGCGCCGCCGAGTAGGTCAGGTCCACGTCGCCGCCCATCTGGTGCTTCGGCGACTCGCCAACCCCGATGACTTTCACCAGCGGCCGCTTCAGGCTCTTCGCGATTTCCGGACTGGTGACGATCAGCGCACCGCCGCCGTCGCTGATCACGCAGCAATCCAGGCGATGCAGCGGGCTGGCAACGACGGGCGATTTCAGCACGTCCTCGACCGTGACCACGTCGCGCAGCATGGCGTTCGGATTGTGCTGGGCATGGTGCGAGGCCGCGACCTTGACCCAGGCGAGTTGCTCGCTGGTGGTCCCATATTCGTACATGTGGCGCGCGGCGCACATGGCGTACTGGTTCACCACGGTGGGACCGTATGGATATTCGAACTGCATGTCCGGCTGGGCGGGATTGCCCGCGCGGGGCGACGTGCCGGTCGCCATGCCCTCGCTGCGCGGCCGGCCGGCGAGCGTGATCAGGGCCACGCTGCAGCGGCCATGGGC
>JARLIJ010000396.1 GCA_031291795.1 Acetobacteraceae bacterium
CGCAGCCCACGACCCCGAGGGCTGCGCCTAGCCCGGCACCAGCCCCTCCCCGATGAGCACCAATGGATCGGTTCCAAGGGCCGTCGCCCTTGGCAGGGGTCCAGGGGACAGCGTCCCCTGGTCGGGGTCCGGGGCGGAAGCCCCGCCCCTTCGAGCCATCAGGCGCTGGGCCCCGTGCGGGCGGCGACGGTCAGGCCGGGGGCGAGGCGCTGGCCGAGGGCCGCTTGAGGCGACGGGTGCGCGGCTTTGCCTCCTCGATCAGCGATTTCTGCAGCAGTTGGCCTTCCGGCGACAGGCCGGCTGCTGCCAGGCCGCCGGTCACCCCGACCTCACCGCCATGCACGACGCTGCGTACGGCGCCGCAACCCAGGCTTTGGGCCAGCCCCTCCAGTTCGGCGACCAGCGCGTCGAGCACGGCGGTCGGGTCCAGCAGGTCGACCGCCACGAAATGTTCCGCCATCAGCACCTTGCCGCATTGCAGGTCCTGGTCCACCCGATAGCAGAACAGGCCGCACGGATAGTCCCTGCCGACACGCTGCGCCGCAACGATGCCCGCCGACCCGGCGCGCCTGGGAGCGGTCAGCAACCGAGCAAAGCGCAGCCACTCGGGTAAGGCCACACTGGGCATCGCCTCGCGAATCAGCGGGTATACCGCCCGGATCTGGTCCGGCCGGAGGGGTGCCACAGTAAAGTCCGCCATATACGTCTGTCCCTGTCGCCGGTCAGCAACGTGCCCGATACTGGGCGGCTATGGCGTTGACGCAGATCAAAACTGGCGACTCATCGAGGGAATTTGCGTTAAGGCGGCTTGCACACTGACCAGTAAGACGTCCACATTCGATGACGGTGACGTGAGGTCGCCGCCTTAGGACCAAGGACCACCATGACCGTCTCGCTGACCCGTCCACTGGTGTTGGACCCACATCCGGGTACCGACCCTTGTGTGCATTGCGACGCACGGCAAGCCAGCGTCTGCAATGCGATCCCGGACTCGGAGATGGCGCGGCTCTCGACGACCGCCGTGGTGATGGAGGCCGCCCCGGGCACGACGTTCATCGATGAGGGCGAGCCGGCCGCCAGCTTCTTCAACATCACCCGTGGCACCGCCAAGCTGTTCAAACTGCTGCCGGATGGGCGACGACAGATCACCGGTTTCGTCACCGTCGGGCATTTCCTCGGCCTCGCGGTCTCCGATACCTATGCATTCAGCGCCGAGGCGATCGACAACGTGCGGTACTGTCGATTCTCCCGCGCGCGGCTGCGGTCCCTGCTCGACGACTTCCCGCTGATGGAAAAGCGCCTGCTGGAGGTCGCGTCCAACGAGCTGGTGGCAGCGCAGGAGCAGATGCTGCTGCTGGGGCGCAAGACGGCGCGCGAGCGACTCGCCTCCTTCCTGGCGATGCAAAGCCGCCAGGGCGTCATCTGCCAGCACCCGCGGGAGCGATTCGCCCTGCCGATGACCCGCGGCGACATTGCCGATTACCTGGGGCTGACCATCGAGACCGTCAGCCGGACGCTGACCAAGCTGCGCGCCGAGGGGCTGATCGACATCCCCTCCCCCACCGAGGTCATCATCCGCTCGCAGGCCGCTCTGGAGCGCCTTGCCGACGGCGCCAGCTGAATCGGGCCGTCGCCGACCCGGCCGGCTGCCTTGGATCGACGGCCTGCCCACGACCCGGTCGCCTGCCCCGGCGGAAGCCAAGCTCGGGAGCCAAGCTGGTGCGAGAGGGGGGATTCGAACCCCCATGCCTTGCGGCGGTCGATTTTGAGTCGACTGCGTCTACCGTTCCGCCACTCTCGCGTCGTCGTTGGATCATACAGCAACGCGCCAGCCTGCCAATTCCGCTTTGCGCGGGCCTGGCCGCGAATTCGAGGGAATTCACACGGTTGACCAGCCCGAAGCAGACGCCTAGATAGGCGCCCTCGCACTGGTCGGGTGTAGCTCAGCGGTAGAGCAATCGGCTGTTAACCGATTGGTCGTAGGTTCGAATCCTACCACCCGAGCCATTTCGCTGAATCGCGGCCTGCGGCTTCCCTGGCGGCTGGGACCGACGCGGATCGGCGGCGCGCTAAACCACCGGGCGCACCGAATCACCAGGCCACCGAATCACCGGTGCTGCGGCCCCCGCTTCAGGCGTTCGATCAACCAGCGGCCGGCCGGACCAGGGGGCGTCTCCGTCCGGTAGATGGCCGCCATCGGCATGGTGCGGCGCTGATCCACGGCATCGTCGATCGCCAGTTCCACCAGGATTCCGGCGGCGAGGTCGGCCTCGACCGCATCCCGCGGCATGCCGCCCCAGCCCAGGCCGGCCCGCAGGAAGGCGTGCTTGGCCCCGAGATCGGCGAGTCGCCATGTCCTGGACGACAGCACCCCGAACTCCCGCCCCGCGGTCAGATTCGACCGGTCGGTCAGCACAAGCTGCACGTGGTCGGCCAGCGCACTCGGGGGAATCGGCCCGCCATGGGACGCCAGCGGGTGCGCCGGTGCGGCGACGACCACGAGGCCGACGCCAAACAGGTGCTCACGGCTCAGCGCCGGCAGGACGTCCGGCAGGGACCCCATGACGCCGAACGCGCAGCGCCCGTCCAGCACCGGCTCCACCACCGCGCCCAGCGCCTCCACATAGAGCCGCAGCGGCGTGGCCGGGAACGCCTCCTGGAACGCGACGACGGCACAGGTCAGTGCGTCGATCGGGAACATGACGTCGACCACCACGCTGAGTTCCGGCTCCAGACCCTCGGCAAGGCCGCGGGCGCGGGCCTTGAGCATGTCGACGCCGACCGCCACCGTCCGGGCGTCAGCCAGCAGCGCGCGGCCGGCGTCCGTCAGAACCGGGTAGCGGCCGATGCGGTCGAACAGGCTGACGCCAAGCTGGGCCTCCAGGTTGGCGAGCGTCTGGCTGACCGCGGACTGGGCGCGGTGCAGCCGCCGGCTGGCGGCGGAGAAGCTGCCCTCGTCGACCGCCGCGATGAAGGTCCGAAGCTGGTCGAGACTGATACCGTCGAGCATCTATCGTCCTGATCGATAGGTTCTATCAAAAGAAATAGGCTATCACGTTGGGGCATCGGCTCCCATCTGTGGCGCGTTGGCCCGTATGCCTGCGCGCGTCCGGCTTGTCCGGACGGCGACGCATGCCGGCGGGCCATGCAATCCCGTCGAGGCCCTTGCTTCGACGCCCCAAACAGAGGCTACCGCGCATGAAACTCCTGCATGTCGATTCCAGCATCCTCGGCCAGAATTCGGTCAGCCGCATCCTCTCCGCCGAGATTGTCGCGGCCGAGAAGGCACGCCACCGGGGGCTGGAGGTGACGTATCGCGACCTCGCCGCCGCGCCGATCGGCCATTTGTCGGGCGAGCATCTTGCTGCCGCACAGGGCACCGTGCCGGAGGCAGGTCCGCTGCAGGAGGACCTCGCCGCCGGCCAGGCTGCGCTGACGGAGTTCCTGGCGGCCGATATCGTGGTGGTCGGGGCGCCGATGTATAATTTCACGGTTCCGAGCCAGTTGAAGGCGTGGATCGACCGGCTGGCGGTGGCGGGGCAGACGTTCCGGTATACCGAGACGGGGCCGGTCGGGCTGGCAGGCGGCAAGCGGGTGATCGTGGCGTCGTCGCGCGGCGGGTTCTATGGGCCCGAGACGCCGCGGGGCCCGCTGGACCACCAGGAGGCTTATCTGCGGTCCATCTTCGGCTTTTTCGGCATCACGGACGTGACCTTCATCCGCGCCGAGGGCGTGGCGATGGGGCCCGAACCGCGCGCCAAGGCGATCGACGCCGCCAAGCAGGAAATCGAGCGTCTGGCGGCCTGACGGGCCGCGCTGTTGCCGACCTGACAAGCGCTTTTCCCAGCGGGGCGGAGGGTGGGAGGCCGCGTGGCATGACCGCGTGGCCTGCTCTGTCGGGGCAAGTCCGCCCTCCCCCACCGTGGGCCTCCGGGCGTGTCCTGAGGACCCGCGGCTTCGCGGTGGTGCGGGTCTCTGAAGCCACGGCTCCCCAGGCCGAGCCCGGGGATGACGCCGCGGGGGCGTGCGTCCGCGGCGTCCCCGTGCCCGCCCGCTACGCCGTCCGCCGCAGGTTCCAGAAGATCGCGAACCC
>JARLIJ010000397.1 GCA_031291795.1 Acetobacteraceae bacterium
GCAATCTGTGCATCGCCGATAGCTGGCCGGGCCAGATGCGCACGGTCTATGGCGACCACGAACGCTTCGTGCAGACTTATTTCTCGACCTACATCGGCCGCTATTTCACCGGCGACGGCTGCCGGCGCGACGCCGACGGCTACTACTGGATCACCGGCCGCGTCGACGACGTGATCAACGTCGCCGGCCATCGCCTCGGCACCGCCGAGGTGGAAAGCGCGCTTGTTGCGCATCCGAAAGTGTCGGAGGCTGCCGTGGTCGGCTATCCGCACGACATCAAGGGGCAGGGCATCTACGCCTATGTCACCTTGATGGCGGGCGCGCAACCGACCGAGGATTTGCGCAAGGAGCTGGTGGCCTGGGTGCGCAAGGAGATCGGGCCGATCGCTTCCCCGGACGCGATCCAGTTCGCGCCGGGCCTGCCCAAGACCCGCTCGGGCAAGATCATGCGCCGCATCCTGCGAAAGATCGCCGAGGACGAACCGGGCGCGCTCGGCGACACCTCGACGCTGGCCGATCCGACGGTGGTCGACGACCTCGTCAGCAACCGCCAGAACAAGCGGGACTGAGCGGGCATTCTTCGTCATGGCCGGGCTTGACCCGGCCATCCACTCTTCGTTTTGCGGCGCCAGCCTGAAAGCGTGGACCCGCGGGTCAAGCCCTACGACATTCACACATCTCGTCGTGGTCCTGAATATGTCGTCCAGGAGCGTCGTTTTCGGGCAGTGACCCGTTCCCTCCCCCACAAGGGGGGAGGGTCAGGGAGGGGGGTGATGGAGAAGCCGCAGCGCGACTTGTTCGCTCCTTCCGCCCTCACATCAATTTCAGAGTTTGCGGCTTACCCCCCTCCCCGGCCCTCCCCCACAAGGGGGGAGGGAGTGCAACACATCGTCTCCTTCTCGGTCGACGGATCGAGATGTGTGAATCCGGTAGGGTCAAGCCCGCGGGTGACGCGGAGCGAGCACTACGTCTCCGCGCCTTCTCACGCCCCCGTCCGGCGAAGGTCGCCCCGCACCCGCCGATCACGCAATCTTTAGCCTCGGGGCCCCGCGCCCACCATTTTGGCGGCAGGTGTTGTTTTCCTGGCCTTTACTTTCCCGGCCGAATTTTATTTGTGAGGAGCGGGGCGCGGCGCGTCATGGCGCCGGTGGAATTGCGACCCTCATATCTCGTTCAAACGACCTCGTTCAAACACAATGATTGGATGGGCCGGCCCGGCGTCGATCGCCTTGCCGCCCGGGGACTGGAGATCTGCATGTCGATGAGACTTCTTGTGGCGGCGGCCGTGACCGGCGGCCTTCTGGCGGTGAGCCCGGCGCAGGCGCGCCCGAGCACGGTGGCGTTCCAGGGCTATCAACCCGGCACCATCGTGATCAAGACGTCGCAGCGGCGGCTTTACCTGGTGCTCGATCAGGGCCGCGCCGTGGTCTATCCGGTCGGCGTCGGCAAGCCGGGCAAGCAGTGGTACGGCTCCGAGATGATCAACGGCAAGTACCGCTACCCCGACTGGGCGCCGCCGGCCGACGTCAAGCACGACAAGCCGTTCCTGCCCAACCTGATTCCCGGAGGCTCGCCGCGCAATCCCATGGGGGTCGCCGCGATGACGCTGTCCGGCGGCGGCCAATACGCCATCCACGGCACCAACATGCCGGGCTCGGTCGGCGGTTTCGTCTCCTACGGCTGCATCCGCATGCTGAACGCCGACATCAGCGACCTGTTCGAGCGCGTCTCGGTGGGCACCCCGGTGGTGGTGACCGCGCGCTGAGGACGATCCGCCCCGTTGTGAACAGCGGGGACAAGTTCCGGGGGCAACGGGGATAACCCCGTTGCCGTAGATGCCCTAATACCGGTTCCACCAGCTCGTGCCGCCGCACCAGCCATCGCGATGGCCGCCGTCGTAGCGGCGCGCCTGGCCGGCAGCGAGCAGCGCCTGCGACACGTTGGCGGTGCGCGCGGTCGCCACATCGGCCACCACCCGGCCGGAATATTTGTCGGGCCCGATATTGAAGATCGTCACCGCGCCCTCGCCGAGCAGCCGGCGCAGCGCCGTGGTGGCGGCGACCGCCATGCGGAACTCGCGGGCGCAGGCCGCCTTCAGTTCCGGCGCGTCGATACCCCGCAGCCGCACCCGCGCGACGATGGCGCGGTTGTCCATCGTTACCCGCGCCACGAAAGTATCGCCGTCGATGGTGCGCAACACCTCGACCGGCAGCCGCTGGTCGGCGCGACCGCCCCGTCGCCACAGGATGTCCTGGGCCGGATCGGGCCACCAGCTGCGGCCAAGGATCGGACCGTGAGCGAGGTGGCGCAGCGGCAGCATGGTGCCGACGGCGATGCCGATCACGAACACCCATGGCCAGATGCCGGCGAAGCGGCGACCCCAGGGGGCATGGGGGGAATGGAATGGCGGCGGTTGCCACATGGCGACGGCGTCCGGACCGGATCAGCGATACCGGAGCCTAGCACGGACGTGAACAAAACAGGATCGAAACAACGGCGAAGGCGAAACAGCCCGTCGCGACGTGTCGGTCATGTCCCCGAACAGCTGTCGGTCGATGTCCCTGGGCTGAACAACAAGCCCGGTCATGACGAGTTGGCAATGACCTCTGCCGCGGGGTCGCTCTAAAAGTCCGAGGCGATGCCCTTGCGCCCCCAGTCGCCGTGGCTGGTCGGTTCAAGGCACTTTGACCTGCCCCTGCCGATTTCCTCCAGATGAAGTTAGAGTCCGGCCCTGTGAAGGACGGACCAATGAAGCGAACCAGGTTTACGGAAGAGCAGATTATCGGCGTGCTGCGCGAGCATGAGGCGGGGGCGAAAGCCGCCGA
>JARLIJ010000069.1 GCA_031291795.1 Acetobacteraceae bacterium
CTGGTCTGGGACAGCTACGAAGCCATGGTCACCGCCTGCAAGAACGCCTGGCACTTCCTGATCAACGACCCAGCACGAATTACGTCAATCGGAACCCGGGACTGGGCATGCGTCAGCCGTTAGGGCGGTTGGTATTAGTGCCTATGGGGCGGCGCCCCCTGACGGGTTTCAGGGCAGAGCCCTGCTCCTTCCCGCCCCAGGCGATTACGCGTGGATCAACCCGGGGTCCGGCCGCTGGGACCGGCGCGACACCAGGAAGCCGACGATCGCCAGGTTCGCCAGGTTGAACGCCACTCCGGCGGCAAACGCCGGGGCGTAGAAACCGAACCCGTCATACAGCGCGCCGGCGAACCAGCTGCCGAATGCCATCCCGGACATCGCGGTGAACAGGGTTGTGGGGATGCGCCAGGACGCCTCCGACGAGGGATACAGGTCGCGAATCGCCACGGCATAGGACGGGATGATGCCGCTGAACCCCAGGCCGAAGGCGGCGGAAACCGCGAACAGGCCGACCTCGTTCTGGGTCAGCAGGAAGGCGCCGATCGCGACCATCTGGCAGGTCGAGCCAATCAGGATGGTGAGCAGCCCGCCGTAGCGGTCGGCCAGCGCGCCCCAGAGCTGGCGGGAGAAGAACGCACAGCCAAGCATGACCGAGAGCATCGCCGCCCCATGGGTGGGGGTGATGCCGACGTCGCTGCAGAACGCCACCAGGTGGGAGCCCGGAATCGCCATGGGGACGCAGCAGCAGAACCCGGCCGCGCAGATCAGGCCCTGCGCCACGTTCGGGTGCAGGCCGAGCACACGCCGCGGACCTGTGCTCCCGACCGGCGTTGCCGCTCCGGCAACCGGCGCGTCGGGCGCGGGACGCAGCGTCAGGACCACCGGCAGGATGACCGCCAGCACCACGCCGGCATACGCCAGCATGGTGGCCTGCCACCCGAACGTGGCGATGCCACGCTCGAACACCGACGGCCAGACCACGCCGGCGATGTACTGGCCGGAGGAGATCAGCGCGATGGCGGTGCCGCGCCGGCGATCGAACCAGCGGCTGACATGGATCACCAGGGGGGCGTAGATCGCGCCGTTGCCCAGCAGGCCGACCAGCACCCCGTGCCCGACATACAGCGCCCAGACGCTGCCCAGCGTCGACAGCCCCAGGCCGGCCGTCATCATCGCAGCGCCGAACGCCACGGTCGCGCGGATGCCGATGCGGTCGGCGAGCCACCCCATCAGGATGCCGCCCACGCCGTTGCCGACCCAGACCAGCGCGCCGGCCAGCGCGATGACGGAGCGGTCGGTCCCCAGCGCCTCGGTCATCGGCTTGAGCCCGACCACGACCAACAGCGGGGAACCATAGGAAATCGACAGGATCGCCAGGGTGGTAAGGGCCGCAACCCAGGAGCCCCGGCCCTCGATACTGGTCGGGCGGGACGCGGTTCCGTCGGGCATGCGGACTCTTCCTCCGTGTGGTCCGGTTGGGTTTTCCCCATTGGCCGCCGGACCTATAAGCGGCAGTCTGGTATGGACCCGCCCGTATCGGGTCGGCAAGCTGGAGAGACGCATGAGCGACCCCACCGGTCCCCTCAAGGGGCTGCGCGTATTCGACCTGACCCGTGTCCTGGCAGGTCCCACCTGCGCGCAGATGCTCGCCGACCTCGGCGCCGACGTGATCAAGATCGAGCGGCCGGGCGCCGGAGACGACACCCGCGGGTTCGCACCGCCATTCATGCCGAGGACGCAAGAGAGCGCCTATTTCGTCGGCGTGAACCGCAACAAGCGCTCGGTGACGCTGGATATCGGCCAGAAGGAGGGGCAGGAGATCGCCCTGAAGCTGATCGCGGGCTGCGACATCTTCGTGGAGAACTTCAAGGTCGGCGCGCTGGCCAGATACGGCCTGGGCTACGAGCAGCTGCACGCGAAATTCCCGCGGCTGGTGTATTGCTCGATCACCGGGTTCGGGCAGACTGGGCCGTATGCGCCACGCCCCGGCTACGACAGCCTGATCCAGGCGATGGGCGGGGTCATGAGCCTGACCGGCGAGCCGGACGGGCTGCCGCAGAAGGTCGGCGTGCCGGTGGCGGACCTGTTCGCCGGCCTGTACGGCTGCATCGGCATCCTGGCCGCGCTGCGCCACCGCGACCTGACCGGCCAGGGCCAGCAGATCGATATCGGCATGCTCGACACGCATGTGGCGTGGCTGGCCAACCAGGGCATGAACTACCTCGCGACCAATGAGGACCCGGTGCGTCTGGGCAACCAGCACCCCAACATCGTGCCCTACCAGGTGTTCCCGACCCAGGACGGCCACATGGTGCTGTCGATCGGCAACGACCCGACCTTCAAACGCTTCTGCGAGGCGTTCGACCTGACGCACCTGCTGGAGGACCCGCGCTTTGCCACCAACGGCGCGCGCGTGCAGAACCGGCAGCTCGTCACCGACACGCTGACCCCGATCATGCAGCAACACCCGACGCTGTGGTGGGTCGACAGACTGGAGGCGCTGAAGATCGGCTGCGGCCCGATCAACAAGCTGTCGCAGGTGTTCGCCGATCCGCACGTGGTCGCGCGCGAGATGGTGGTGGAGATGCCGCATTCCTCCGGCACCAACGTCCGGGTGATCGCCAATCCGGTGAAGCTGTCGGAGACCCCGGCAGACTACCGCATGGCCGCGCCCCTGCTGGGCGAGCACACCGACGCCGTGCTGGGCGAGCGGCTGGGGCTGGGCGCCGACGCGCTGGCGGCGTTGCGGGAAAAGGGCGTGATCTGAGGGCGGGGTCGCGCGCCCCATGCGCAGCCGAACCATCCGCTACCTGCTGGGGGGTGCCTTCCACCGGCTGGCGTATGAGGAATGGGGCGCCCCCGACGCTCCGCCCGTCGTCTGCGTGCATGGCCTGACGCGCAACGGCCGCGACTTCGATCCGCTCGCCCAGGCGCTGGCGGACCGGTTCCGCGTCATCTGCCCGGACCTGCCGGGCCGCGGCGCTTCCGACTGGCTGCCCGACCCGATGCTGTACCAGGCGCAGCATTACGTGGCCGTGCTGGGGCATTTGCTCGCCGCGGTCGGGGACGAGGTCGCCTGGGTCGGCACCTCGCTGGGCGGCATCTGCGGCATGGTGCTCGCGAGCATGCCCGGCACGCCGCTCACCCGGCTGGTGCTCAACGATATCGGGCCGTTCATCCCGGCCGCGGCGCTGGCCCGCATCCGCGCCTACATGCTGGCGTCCACCGCATCGCCGATCATGGCGTCCTTCCCCGACATCGAGGCGATCGAGCGCCATCTGCGCCTGGTGCATGCCCCGTTCGGGCCCCTGACCGATGCGCAATGGGGCTTCCTGGCGCGCATCTCCGCCCGCGCACTGCCGGACGGACGGTTCGCCATGCACTACGACCCCGCCATCGCCGAACCGATGCGCGAGAACCCTGCCATCGATGTCGACATGTGGGCGCTGTGGGACCGCATCCACGTGCCTGTCCTGGCGATCCGCGGGGCGGCCAGCGACCTGCTGCTGCCCGAGACGCTGGCCCGCATGCAGCAGGCCGGCGCCCAGACCCTGGTGGTGCCGGAAACCGGCCACGCCCCCACCCTGATGGATCCGGCGCAGATCGACGCCATCCGCGCGTTCCTGCTGGCATGACCATGCCGCCGCTGCCGCCCGAAACCGTGCACCTGTCGTTCGAGCCCGGCCCGTACCGCATGGCCATGGGCCTGGTCACCGTCCCGGCAGCTGCCTGGTTCGAGATCGATGAGCGCTACCCCGCGGAAATGGCCGAACGCCGCGACTTGCTGGCAACCCGCCACGCCGAGGTTTTCGGCACAACATCCGGTTCGGACGCCGCCCGCCGGGAAGCGCTGGACACGATCGCCGCCCACCTCCCGCAACACCATCCCGGCTGGTTCACGCGAACCGGCACCACCCTGGCCAACCACCTGACCGGCGAGACCTGGGACCTTGCGGCCCCGCCCTGCGATCCGCTCGAACTCGCCGCGCGACTGGTGCAGGAGGATCTGTGCCTGGTGCAGGACGGCCCGGACGGCCCGACCTTCACCGCCGGCGTCGTCTGCTTCCCCAGCCGCTGGCGCCTGCACGAAAAGCTTGGCCGCCCCCTCGGCCTGGTGCACCGGCACGTGCCGATCTACCCCGATCGGCTCGCGCGCCCGGTCGACCGCTTCATGCAGCACATCAAGCCGGACCACATCGCGTCCCGCCTGAACTGGTCGATCCCGGACGATCCCGCGCTGTTCCAGCCCACCGGCAAATGGCGCAGCGCGGCCGACGCCACGATCACGCCGGACAATGCCGGGGACCGCCTGTTCCTGCGGGTCGAACGCCAGACGCTGCGCCGGCTGCCCGCCTCGGACGCCGTGCTGTTCGGTATCCGGGTGCATCGCTACCCCCTGGGCGAGATCGCCGCCCGCCTCGCGATCGCCGTTCGGCTGGCCGAGGCGGTGCGCGCCCTGCCCGACGCCATCGCGCACTACAAAAGCCTGCCGCCGTTCCGGTCGGCCCTGCTCGCCTGGCTGGACGCACGCGCCGCCGGCTGAACGCCGCAGCCGCCTTGCGACGGAACAGATCGGCTGCCTTTACGGTCCGTTCATCGTCTGGGGCCATCGTTGCGCCTCCCCTGAGGCCACGCCGATGGACCCGCCTTGTCGCCGCCCTCTCCCCCTTGGCCAGCCCGTTGGCCAGCGCATCGCCACCAGTCCGCTCTGGCTGCTCTACGCCTGCACCTGCCTGATCATCCTCGTGCTTGCCGTGGCCGAGGGCGTGATGGTGCTCGACATGCGCGAAGCCACGCTGCGCAACACCGAACGCAATCTGCGCAATATCAGCGTTGCCCTGGCGGAACAGGCCAACCGTGCGCTGCAAGGACTGGACCTCGTGCTGACGAGTACGCTCGATATCGTCGCCGCCGAGGGCGTGACGGACGGCGCCGGCCTGCAAGCGAAAATGTCCGGCTTCGAGGTGCATCGTCTGCTGCAGGAGCGGTTGACCGGCCTGCCCTACATCAACGCCGTCACGCTGATCGATCCGGACGGCAGGCTGGTGAATTTCTCACGCTACTGGCCGATCCCGGCCGTGAATGTCGCCGACCGCGACTACTTCAAGGCCATGCAGGCAGACCCGTCGCTGCGCAGCTTCGTCAGCGAGCCGGTGCCGAACCGCGGCGACGGCACCTGGACGGTCTATCTGGCCCACCGCATCCGCACCCGTGACGGCGGGTTCGCCGGGCTGGTCCTGGGTGCGATCGAGCTGAAATACTTCGAAGACTTCTACCGTTCCGTCTCCCTGGGCTCGCCCGGCACGATCGCCCTGCTGCGGGACGACAACGTCTTGCTGGCGCATTACCCGCACGTCGACTCGATCGGCCGCATCCTGCCCTCGGCCGCGGAACGGGCCGCCCGCGAGGCGATGGGCGACGGCGTGATGCGCACGCCCAGTCCCTTCGACGGCGGAATGCGCATCAAGGCGACCCGACGGCTTGGCGATTTCCCGATCAGCGTCCTGGTGACGACGTCGCGGTCAGAGGCACTGGCAGAGTGGCGCCAGATGGTATTGATCCTGGTGCTGATCACCACCGGATGCGCAGCCTCCATCCTGGTCGCCGCCCTGGCGATCGGCCGGCGCTGGCGGCAGGAACAGGCGCTGGCGCGAGAGCGTACGGAACGCGCAGAGGCAGAACGCGCGCGGGCGGTGGCCGAGGCGGGGCTGGCGCGGGAACGCGAGCGCCACGCCGAGGAAGCGAGCCGCGCCAAGTCCGGCTTCCTCGCCATGATGAGCCACGAGATACGCACGCCGATGAACGCGGTGCTGGGCCTCGCCGGCACGCTGCTCGACACGCCGCTGCCGCAGCAGCAGCGCATGATCGTCTCCGCGATCCGCGATTCGGGCGACAGCCTGCTGCGATTGCTGAACGATATCCTGGATTTCTCGAAACTCGATGCCGGTCGCATGACGCTGGAGGATGCGCCGTTCTCGCCCGGCGTGGTGACGCACAGCACGATCAGCATCCTCGGGCCACGCGCCGCCGCCAAGGGCCTGTCGATCACCGCCGAGTGCGATCCGGCCGTCCCCAGTGCCCTGCTGGGCGATGCCGGCCGCATCCGCCAGGTGCTGCTCAACCTGGTCTCCAATGCGGTGAAGTTCACCGAGACCGGCAGCGTCGGCATCCATGCAAGCTGCCTGGCGAAGACCGCAACGCATGCAACGGTCGAGTGGACGGTCCAGGACACCGGCATCGGCATACCGGACGCATCGATCGGCAGCCTGTTCGGCGAGTTCATGCAGGCCGACAGCTCGATCACCCGCCGGTTCGGCGGCACCGGCCTCGGGCTTGCGATCAGCAAACGGCTGCTGGACCAGATGGGCGGCACCGTCTCCGTGGCGTCGACACCGGGCAACGGAACCACGTTCCGCGTCCGCCTGACATTGCCGATCGCCGACGACGTGCCGATCGCCGACACCCCACTCCGCAGCGATGTCGTCCAGGTCTTCACCGAACGCCTCCAGGCCCTCGGGCGGCCGTTGCGCGTGCTGTTCGCCGAGGACAACCCGACCAACCAGCTCGTCGCGCTGCAGCTGCTGAAAGGCTTCAACGTCCAGGTCGACGTAGTGGCCGATGGGCTGGAGGCGATCGATGCCGCGTCGAGCTTCCTGTACGACGTGATCTGCATGGACGTGCGGATGCCGGAGATGGACGGGCTGGCGGCCACACGGCTGATCCGCAAGCGCGGCGGGCGCCTGGCGCGCGTGCCGATCGTGGCACTGACCGCCAACGCCTTTCCGGAAGATATCGCGGAATGCTTCGGCGCGGGCATGAATCAATTCGTGCCCAAGCCGGTGAACAAGGAAGTGCTGCTCAACGCGATCCTGGAGGCGCTGACGGATCGGTTGCCGCTGCCGCATCTGCCCGACCCGGACGACCCTGGCATGAGCGGGACCGCCCCTCCCGGTCACAGCGGCAGCCCGTGCGATCCGGCGGCGGCCTTGGGCGCCAGGCGGCCGGCGGTGGCGCATCCCGAACCGGTCACGGCCGCGGCACCCGGCTGCGACGCCGAGGCCTTGGCCGCGCTGGAGGAGGATCTGGGCGCGGACGGCGTCGCGGAGATGCTGGCGCTGTTCGAGTCGGAAACCCGCGCGCGGTTCGACCGTCTCGCTGCCGCCCCCCCCCGACGCGCGGACCCTGCTGCGGGAGATCCATACCCTGAAGGGAGCGGCCGGCACGGTATGCGCGGCACGCCTCGCCCGCCGCGCCGCGGTCATCGAACAGCGGCTGCGTGACGGTGGCGTACTCGCGCCGGCCGACCTGCCCGGCCTGGTTATCGACTTCGAAGCCTGGCTGGAGGCGGTCCATGTGGCCGCGACGCTGCCGGGGCGGGCGGCCTAGGGGTCTCTGGTCCAAAGTCCGCAGCCACGGCCGAGGGCCGGGACGACGGCTGGACCGGACGCCGACGGATCGTGCCGCCGGGGGGGAGGCGCCGCCTCCCGTCCGGCGGAACCTGCCCTACCGGCTCACCTCGTCCAGCTCCGTCTTCCCGGTGTGCAGCTTCATGCGCATGTGGTCCGGCACCGCCTGCCCGGCATCGGTGAACGCCTTCGCCAGCGCGCCCATTGCCGGGCCGAAGATGCCGCTGCGGTTCTCGCTGCACCACTCGCGGGAGCCGATCGTCGCGTCCAGGCTGCCCTGGAAGCGCGGCATCACCCAGCGGGCGAACAACTCGTAGCTGCGCATCGTCTGCTCGCGGTTGGCCCATTCGTGGCTGCGGAACAGCACCGCACCCGCGCCGCCGCCGGTGAAGCCCAGCAACCGCTCGATCCCCTTGGCGATCGTGTCGGGCGAGCCGACCAGGGTCGTGCCGGCGGCCAGCCCCTCGGCGAGCGGGTTCTCGCTGCGCATCGGCGGGCGCCCGAGCGTGTCGCTGAAATAGGTCTGGGTCTCGATGCGCTC
>JARLIJ010000398.1 GCA_031291795.1 Acetobacteraceae bacterium
ACCATCAGCATTCGACCGCGGGGCGTGGTTCGGGCATTCTCATGGACGTCCATCCGGGGCGCCTCCGGGCTCGGGGTGGCAGGTCTCGCAACCGCACCCTCTCAGCCCAGCCCCGGAGGGACAACCTCCATAGCAGCGACACCTAGCAGGCTGCTGAAAGGGGTAGCGGCGCAGGCGGTGGTGTGATTCGCTCTGTCCGGCAGGGACGGAGGAAAGATGCGTGGCGATGACGGTGTAGCTGGGGCGCTGTTCAGCTACGTGGATTTGGAGAAGCGGGTCCGGGCGGACCATCCGCTGCGGGTCATCCGAGCCATCGTGAACGCCACATTGCGTGCGATGTCGGCGGAGTTCGACGCGCTCTACTCGCTGTTCGGCCGTGAATCGATCCCGCCGGAACGCCTGTTGCGGGCGCTGCTGCTACAAGCCTTCTACTCGATCCGCTCGGAGCGACAGCTTGTCGAGCGGATCGAGTTCGACCTGCTGTTCCGCTGGTTCGTCGGGCTTGGCATGGACGACCCGGTGTGGGACGCGACCACGTTCACCAAGAACCGCGACCGGCTGCTGGCAGGCGAGATCGCTCAGAAGTTCCTCGCCAGCGTGCTGGCGCAGCCAGAGGTCAAGGTGTTGCTCTCTAGCGAACATTTCTCGGTGGACGGCACACTGCTGGAAGCATGGGCCAGAACGAAGAGCTTCCGGCCGAAGGACGGTTCGGGTCCGCCGCCCGGTGCGGGGCGCAACGGCGAGCAGGACTTCCACGGCGAGAAGCGCAGCAACGACACCAATACCTCGACGACCGATCCCGATGCTCGGCTATTCCGCAAGGGCGCCGGCAAGGAGGCCAAGCTGTGCTTCATGGGGCACGCGCTGATGGAGAACCGCCATGGGCTGATCGTCGGTGCCGTCGCCACGCGAGCCTCGGGTCATGCCGAGAGGCTGGCCGCCCTGCATCTGCTGGACCCGCATGCCGACCGTCCGCAGAAGATTACCGTGGGCGGCGACAAAGGCTTCGACACGCAGGACTTTGTTGCCGAACTGCGCGAGGTCAACGTCACCCCGCATGTGGCGCAGAACACCAGCGGGCGACGTTCGGCGATCGACGGGCGAACCACCCGTCATCCCGGCTACGGCGTCAGCCTGCGCATTCGCAAGCGCATCGAGGAAGCTTTCGGCTGGGCGAAGACGGTCGGCGGGCTGCGCAAGGCGCGGCACCGAGGACTGGCCAAGATCGACTGGCAAGTTCACCCTTGCCATGGCTGCCTACGACCTCGTCCGCCTGCCGAAGCTGCTCGCGGTAGCCGCCTGATGCCGGGAGTCTGTCCAAATCCCGCCAAGACGGCCGAAATCGGGAGTGGAACAGCCCGCCACGATGCTGGACATAGCCAATCGAGCCCAGCGGCGGCCCGATCCCCTGCCTGCCAGGCCATCATTTCAGCAGCCTGCTAGGCAGCCGACAACCTTTCCGTCGAGAGAGCCGAGTTCCTGATCAATGACCGGCTGTCGTTCATGCACTTCCTCGAGCTCGACCTTTCGGATCACCGCGGCAGGTGAACAAGATCATCCGCCGCTTCAAGCGCATCCCGGCCGACCTGCGCGACCAGCTGGCCAGCTCCGAACTGGCCGAGAACGGCGCGCTCCTTGGCCGCCTTGCGCGGCTGTCGGGAGACGAGCAGTAGGCGGTGGTCGACGTAACACTGGCCGACCTGCAGGAAACCGGGAAGGTGCGGCCGTTTGGAGCGGTGCTGGCGGAGGTGTGGGGTGCACAAGCCTGCTCCGACAGCGGAGGAGGGCACCTACCGCGGACTGATGGCTGCCTGGGTGCGCTTCCAGGACCCCGCCGGGCGCATGAAATTCCTGGCCGGAGTCGCCGGCAACCGGCTCGCGGATCTGGAATTCGTGAGCGAGGCGCCCGGCGTGCTGCAGGCGGTTGTCGCGGACACGCACGACCGGCCGGTCGGGGCGCAACGCTGCGACGTGCGGGTACTGGTGGGCGGCCTGCCGGTGATCAGCGACACCTTCCCCATCTGGGTCGACCAGGCGGTGACGCGATCATGAAGCTCACCGTCACCCAGGTCGGGACCGGTGCCTCCGTCTCCGCCACCGTGGGCTTTGGGATGGTGCCCCTGCCGCTTACGCATGGCGTTGTCGAGACCATCATCGACGCCTACCTGCTGGAGGCACTAGCAAAGGCACTGGGCGTCGCCCCGACCACGCCGAGTCAGGGGGGCCTGGGTGGACGATCAGGATGGCACCGGGGGCGTGGTGCACTTCGGGAGGGTTTGATGCGACTTGTTCCGTTTTTGCTGGTGGCGGCCCTCGTCATCTCGCCTGCGGTGTGGGCCGCCGACTACACCCCCCAGCGAACCTCCGAGCTGCGCCTCGGCGGCGCGGCGGTCAACGCGCCGGTGCGCATTTTCGTCGGCAACGGTGCCCCGACGGCCACAGCAGCGCCTGACGGTAGCCAATATCACCGTCTCGACACCGGCCGCGTCTATTGGCGTGTCGGCGGGACGTGGGTGCTGGGAACCGTCCCCGGCGATCTGGCCCCGAGCGCCACGATCGATACGACCAGTGCTGCGAACATCAGTGCGGGCACTCTGGCCGCCGCCAGACTCCCGCTGGCCACGTCCAGCACGGTCGGCGGGATCAGCGTCTCGACCGGCCTCACCATCTCTGCGGGCGCGCTCAGCGTCGCCTACGGCACGACAGCGGACACTTCTGCGCAGGGCAATGACGCGCGCACTACCGGGGCCGTGCAGGAGACTGGCGGCAACTCCGGCGTGTTTCAGGCAACCGCGTTCGGCTCGTGCATGTGGAATGCGTCTAGCGACGTCGGCCCCTGCATCAACGCGGCGATCGCCGCCGCCGCCGCCGTGGGCGGTGGTATCGTCAATGTCCCGGCCGGCACCTACGGCCTCGCCACGGAGATCGTGCAGCACACCAGCGGCGTGCATCTGACCGGGGCCGGCGTTGGGAACAGGCGTGACAATTTCCAGCCCGGCACCTGGCAGGCTGTCACGCGCCTCGTGTGGATCGGCTCGGCAGGGGCCACCATGCTCGATGTCGAGCCCGTCTCCATTTCGGCCAGCTCGATGTATTCGGCGGATGTGACCGGCATTGTCTTTGACTGCGCCAGCCTTGCCAATATCTGCGTTAAAATATCTCAGGTCAGTTATAGCACATTCAATTTTGGCTCCTCTGAGCCGCGTCTCATTGGCACCTGGCTCACGACGTCGCTGACCGCCGATGCTCCCGGCACTCAGCAGAACGACTTCTGGCTGACGTCGCGCTCGACGAATTCTTCTTACAGCCCGACCGGCATCCTTATCGACGGCGGACAGAGCTCCAATTGGAACGTCTCCTACAACCGCTTTTGGCTGCTCTCGGCCTGGTATGACAACGGAGACGGCATCGTTTTCGGCGACCAAGACAATAACATCGTCGCCGAACTGGACGCTTTCCAGCAGCCAGGAGGCACTGGTGATCCGGTGATCTTCGCCACGCCGGGTTGGATGATGCCGAACGGCGTGACGATCAGCAGTCTCGCAGGGTCCAACACCCGCGTGCTGCACACAGGCTCTCAGGTTACTGTACAGGGTTTTTCCGCCGGCAGCACGATCACGGCTGGCAGCAGCAATGCGGGCAACGCTAACCCGACCACGATAACGCTGATCACGAACGCGACGCCAACCAGTGACGGATCGGTCGCCAACCTGCCGTTTGCTTCGACTGCTGGGTTGAGTGTGGGAATGTCGGTCAATTGTGGCAATCCAGCAGTTTCGGGTGTGGTCCGAGGGAGCGAAATCGCGGCTATCATTGGTTCGACCGTCGTCGATCTATCGGTGGGGACGAACAACGTCACGACGCCCTCCGGCACGTCATGCACCTTCTTCTATGGACTGACGACCCAGGCGGTACCTGGGACCTATACGATCACGGCGACGGGAGATCATACCTTTAACATCACAGCGCCGACGAATGTTTCCACGGCGTGGGGTACCGTTTCGGGCCACTCACAGACTGGAGTTTTGGCCTCCGGAGGCGTGCTGGCCTTCCAGGACGTCGTGCTGCCGTGGGCCGGGACGGCCGTGGCGGGGGATACATGGACATTAGTTGTGCCAACCCCGCAATTCTCGACCCTTCTGGATGGTGTGGATAAAGGTAATGGTGTTCCTAATCCGCACTTCGCTCCAGGGTCTGCCGGATTCTACACGACGACGAAGAGTTCGATACCGGTTCAGGCCGTTCCCAATAGTGGCATCGTGGGGACTTTGTCGTCGGAGGTTTGTGGGGGCAGACCCGGAAATGCTTCGGGCGTAGGATCAATTACGTTGGGGTGCGGAAATGGGAGCGGATCATTCAGCGCTACCCTCGGAGGCGCCGGAACCTCAGCGAGTGGATATTATGCGGCTGTTGTTGGCGGTCAGAATAGTTCCGCTTCTGGAGCGGACACGTTGGTATCAGGCTACAACAACAACGCCTCGGGAATATACTCACGGATCGGAGGCGCCTATGCGACCGACCGTGGCGACACCGCCGACGTGTGGGCGAACGGCAAGTTCTCCGCGCAGGGAGATCAACAATCTAGGGCGGCGATCCTGAGCGGCACCATCGCCAGCACGTCTGCCCAGCAGTTGACGGTGGGTGGCGCGACTCCGAGCGCTACCAACGGGTTGAGGATAGCCGCCAATACCCTGCAAGGCATCGTGGTCGATCAGGTGATGTGCGTGGACACGACCAACCGCGCGAACTGGGCCAAGTGGGGACGCATCGATGGGGTGCTGAACCGATTGGCCAGCACGCCCAGCTATACCGGAGCCGCCAGCTCCGCGACCGCTCCCAGTTACTCGGGTGGTTCCGGATCGGGTGGCGGTGGGGCAACGCTAACGGTGGGCGCGGACGCAACAAACAATGTGCTGGCCGTCTCGGTGACTTGGCCGAACACAAATTCGGTGCACTGCGCCGCGCGGGTGCAAACGTTGGAAATCCAGTAGGCCGGCATCCGGACGTTGGGTCGGGGGACGCCCCAATAGCGAGCGGCCTCGTCGAGCTCTCGTCCGAACAAGCCTGCGCCATCTGCGGCGGCGCTCGAGTCGGCGCACGAGCACCTAGCCGGGGTGATCGTCGAGCGCCTGCCCTCGCCCGAGCGGCTCGACTGCTACGACCGCCCCGAGACGCTCTTCTATCTGGAGCCGCCCTACAGGGGCTCGGAGACGGATGACGTGCCTCCAGCCTTTTGGACCGGCTTGAGCTGGAATTTTCCACTTATGATCCCGCGAGCGGGACGAGGAGAGTTCCATGAAGGCGTCGAAGTTCACCGAGGCGCAGGTCGCGTTCATCCTGAAGCAGGCGGAAGAAGGCACGCCGATCGCCGAGGTCTGCCGCAAGGCGGGCATTGCCGAGGCAACCTTCTACAACTGGCGCAAGCGTTACGGCGGGATGATGCCGTCGGAGGTCAGGAAGCTGCGCCAGCTCGAGGAGGAGAACGCCAAGCTGAAGCGGATCGTCGCCGACCTGTCGCTCGGCAAGGCGATGCTGCAGGATGTGCTGGCAAAAAAACTCTGAGGCCTGCGCGTCGACGCCGAATGGCGGACGAGGTGCAGGCGAGTTGGAAGGTGTCGGTTCGCCGGGCCTGTTCGGTGCTGCGGATTGATCGTTCCCTCAACACCTACAAGCCCCGGCGCGGCGACCCGGCCGCCCTTCGCAAGCGGATCCAGGAGATGCGTGCGCTACGGCTACCGGCGCATCCATGTGCTGTTGCGGCGGGAGGGCTGGGAGGTGAACGCGAAGCGGATCTATCGTCTTTACAAAGAGATGGGATTGCAGCTGAGGAATAAGGTGCCGAGGCGGCGGGTCAAGGCCAAGCTGTGCGCGGCCGGTCGGTGGGACGCAGGTGAACCAAACCTGGGCCATGGACTTTGTTCACGACCAGCTGGCGACCGGGCGGAAGATCCGGATCTTGACGGTCGTCGACACCTGTTCCCGCTTCTCGCCTGCGGTGGATCCGCGGTTCAGCGACCGGGGGGAGGACGTCGTCCGGTCGCTTGAGCAGGTCTGCCGGGAGGTCGGCTACCCGCAGTCGATCGGGATGGATCAGGGGAGCGAGTTCATCTCCCGCGACCTGGATCTGTGGGCGTATCAGAAGAACGTCGTCCTCGACTTCCCCAGGCCCGGCAAAGCGACCGACAACGCCTTCATCGAAAGCTTCAACGGCAAGCTCCGGGCAGTGTGCCTGAACGCCCATTGGTTCAGGTCCCTTGAGGACGCCCGG
>JARLIJ010000399.1 GCA_031291795.1 Acetobacteraceae bacterium
CGCCGTCATGCCGTCCATGACCGGCATTTCGATATCGAGCACGAGTACGTCCACGGGCGTGCGGCGAAGCTCGTCTATGGCCGCTTGGCCGTTTGCGACACGCGCGACGACGCGGACGCCCGGGTCGGTCTCCAGAATCCGTGCGATGGCAGCACGGATGACGGCAGAATCGTCGCACAACATAACGCGCGCGACGGGAGCAGGCGCAGCACGCGCGCGTTGAAGCGCAGTCACAGCAATCCGACCTGGGCGAGCTTGCCGATCAGGATATCTTCGTCGAACGGCTTCATGATGTATTCCTGGGCGCCGTTCGCGATCGCCTGCTCGATATGGTCCATGTCGTTCTCAGTGGTGCAGAACACCACTGGCGGCTTGTCGGGGCCGAATTCGCTGCGCAGGTTTTGTAGAAATACCATGCCGTCCATGATCGGCATGTTCCAGTCCAGCAGGACGCAATCCGGCATAGTTATGCGGCAGGCGTCCAATGCCTGCTGGCCGTCGGCTGCCTCTGCGACCGAATAGCCGTGGGTTTCGAGGATGCGCCGGGCGACCTTGCGCACCACGCGGCTGTCGTCGACGACGAGACAGGTGCGGGTCATGCTGGGGGCCTCAGCCTACGTCCGACAGTGCGAGCAGCTTGCCGACGTCGAGCACCACCAGCAGGCGGCCCTCCAGCCGGTAGACGCCGCTGCTGAACGCGGCCCATGCCGGTTCGATCGTCGGTGGATTGCGTTCGTATGCGCTGGATTTCACGCTCATGACCTCCGAAACTTGGTCTACTAATAGAGCATATAGTTCGCCGGCCTGTTCTGCGACGACTGACATCCGCTTTTGGCCGGCTGGCGGTGGCGGCAAGCTCAGCCGGCGGCGCAGATCGATCGCGGTGACGATGCGCCCGCGCAGGTTCAGGCTACCCGCGATCTCCGGCGGGGCGAGGGGGATCCGGGTGATCGATTGCTCGCCCAGGATGTCACGCACCCCCAGCACCGGCACGCCGCACAACTGGTCAGCGACAGTCAGGGTGACGAATACCTGTTCCTCATCCGTCGTGCCGTCCGAGGCCGTCGCGTCGGGCCGTTCCAAGACGTCGGTGGTCATGTCGGCTTCCTTTCGTTCCGCACAAACTTCCGTCCCTCAGGCGGTAACCGGTTCGGAGAGGCACTGCTGCAGGCTGGAGACCAGTGCCTCCCGCTGGAACTTCACCACGTAGTCGGTGAATCCCGCGTCGCGCCCGGCTTCGATGTCGCGCGGCTCGGAATGTGCGGTCAGTGCGATCATCGGCAGGCTGGCCCAGGAACCGCCGGCCCGCACCGCTTCGGCGAACTGCAGCCCGTCCATGTCCGGCATCTCGATGTCGGAGACGATCGCATCGAACATCGCGCCCCCGTCGCGCAGGCGGAGTGCTTCTGCGGCACTGGCGGCGGCGGTGACCTGGAAGCCGGCCGCACCCAAGGTCGGCATCAGGAGCTGGCGGAAGAACGCGCTGTCTTCGACGACCAGGACGCGGCGGGCGCTGCCGGCTGTGGCGTTCTTCGGGTTGAAGCGGAACCAGT
Source organism: Acetobacteraceae bacterium (assembly GCA_031291795.1). Classification (GTDB taxonomy): domain Bacteria; phylum Pseudomonadota; class Alphaproteobacteria; order Acetobacterales; family Acetobacteraceae; genus Rhodopila. The sequence continues at coordinate 1,554 of JARLIJ010000399.1, forward strand.
CCTGCCAAGCCTGCATCAGCCAGTAGCCGGTATCCAGGACGTCGGTCGCATTGCCGGCGATCACGGCGGTGCCCAGCATCCCGGGGCGTGCGGCGGACAGTTCGATATTCAACCGGTCCTCGACCACGTCGATGATCTCGTCGACCATTAGGCCCATGCTGCGGTCCCGATCGGTGAATACCAGCAGCGGCTGACGCGGCTTGCTCTCATCGACGTTCCCCGACAGCGACACCAGCGGCATCAGCTTGCCGCGGTACTGCGTGACGGGGGAGCCGCACGACACCTCGATCTTTTCGCGCGGAATGTCCTCCAGCCGAGCGACCAGACCCAGCGGGACAGCCATGTTCTGCTCCCCGCCGGCGCGGAACAGCAGCATAGCGGTGCGCTCGCCGGAGCGGATGGTCTCGGTTGGGCCATGCCTGGCCATCTTGCTCTCGGTGCCAGCGCCGACGCCGGTCGCACGCGCGATCCCGTTGGGATCGAGGATCATGATCACCGACCCGTCGCCCAGGATGGTGTTGCCGCTGAACATTGTGACGTGGCGCAGGATCGGGGCGACTGGCTTGACGACGATCTCCTCGGTGTCGAACACCCGGTCGACGATGATGCCCAGCATGTTCACACCGACCTGGGCGACCACAATGTAGGCGCCGCTGTCCTCGGAACTGGCAGAACCCAGCGCCAGCAGGGCATTGAGGCTCACCAGCGGCAGGAGGCGGTCGCGCAGCCGCAGGACAGGCGTGCCGTTGATCCGCTCGATGACGCTGTCGGAGCTCTGGCCGGCCTTGCGGTCGGCTTCGCGCTGGGCGCGCACCAGTTCCACAACGCTGATCTGCGGGATGGCAAAGCGCTCCCCGCCGGCTTCCACGATGAGGGCGGAGACGATCGCCAGGGTCAGCGGGATCTTGATGATGAAGGTGCTGCCCTGGCCGGGCATGTTCTTCAGGTCGACGGTGCCGCCGATCTTCTCGATGTTGGTCTTCACCACGTCCATGCCGACGCCACGGCCGGAGACGGCGGTGACCTTGGCCGCGGTGGAGAACCCGGCGCGGAAGATGAAGCGGGTAATCTGGGCGTCCGTCATCGAGGCGAGCTCCGCCTCGGTGGCTAGGCCGTTTGCGAGCGCCTTGGCGCGGATCCGGTCGACCGGCAGACCGCGACCGTCGTCGCCGATCTCGATGATGATGTGGCCACCTTCGTGGTAGGCGTTCAGCGTGACGCGCCCGGTCTCCGGCTTGCCGGCGGCGCGGCGTTCCGCCGGCGTCTCCAGACCGTGGTCGCCGCTGTTGCGCACCATGTGCGTCAGCGGGTCCTTGATCAGTTCCAGCACCTGCCGGTCCAGTTCGGTGTCCGCACCGATCATGACCAGCTCGATCTTCTTCTCCATGTCGCGCGCCAGGTCGCGCACGATGCGGGGCAGCTTGTTCCAGGCGTTGCCGATCGGCTGCATGCGGGTCTTCATCACCCCTTCCTGCAGGTCGGAGGTGATGTGCGAGAGCCGCTGCAGCGGCACGGTGAAGCCGCTGTTCTCCTGCGTGCGCGCCAGCTGCAGGAGCTGGTTGCGGGTCAGCACGAGTTCGCTGACCAGCGTCATCAGGTCTTCCAGCACGTCGACCGTCACCCGGATGGTCTGGACCGTATTGGGCCCGGTGCCGGTGGCGGTTTCTGCGGCGGCGGCGGATTCCATCATGGCTGAGGCTTCGGCCGGAGCGGCGGCAACCGGTGGGGCGGCAACTGGCGCGGGTGTGGGGGCCAGTACGGAAGCTGGTGCCTGCATTGTGGCGGGCGCGGCGGCCACCGGCGCTGGGGCCGCGGCGATCTTGCGGACCGGTGGATTTCCGGCAGCCGTGGCATTCAGCGCGGCGATCAGTTCCGAATCGTCGCCGGCTGGTTCGGTGCCCGTGGCGGCAAGGCCGGCAACAATCGCCTTGATCCGGTCGAGCCCGGTCAGCACGACGCTGACGATATCGGGCGTCGCTGCCAGGGTACGGTCGCGCACCTTGCCGAGGACGTTTTCCCCGGCATGGGCAACGCGCTCCAGCCGCGGCAGGCCGAGGAAGCCGCAGGTGCCCTTTATGGTGTGTACCATCCGGAAAATCAGCGACAGCGTGTCAGCGTCGTCCGGGGTCCGCTCCAGGGTCACCAGGGCGACGTCGAGTTCGGCAAGGCTCTCGTTCGTCTCGGTCAGGAAATCGGCAAGCAGATCGTCCATAGTGGCCCCCTGGCTGGGCCGTCACGGGCGGCCTCGGGGCGCATCCTGGTACTGCTCTCGCAAAGAAAGGGTAAAGATACCAGCAGATCGCACGATCGAACGCTGCATCCTCGGAGGCGAGGAGGCCGATATGTCAGTCGGCGAAGAGGCGCACCGGTGGCGGGGCGGTGCCGACGGCGGCCAGCAGCAGCGACACCTGCATGTTGGCGCTGCGCGCGAACAGGAAGGCCAGCGGCAGCGCCAAGCCGCGGGGATCGGCGAAGGCAGCCTGAATCGCCGTCTCGTCCCGCAGGCAAGCCGCAAAACCCGACGGCCAGGCGGCGCTCGGACCTTCAATCAGCACGATCAGGTCGTCGGGCACCCCGGCCAGGGCGATGCGGCCCCCAAGAGGCAGGCTGTCGGCGGCCAGCAGCAGGAAGGCCAACGCCGCGCGGCCGGCTTCAGGGGGAAACCCACTGTCCGCTCGAACGCCATCCAGGTCGATTGCGAGCTTGCGGGCCCGCGGCAGGCCTGCGGCAAGGGCGCGCAATGCCGCCAGCGACAGCGGGCGAGGCGTGGCACCCCATGCGGCGCGCAGCAATTCCAGCCGTTGCTGCAACGCGGCGGCGCTCTCGCTGGCCAGGGTGAGCGGCTCGTCCTCAGCCGCCCCGCTCGCCTGCATCATCTCCAGCATGCCGCCCACCGTGCCGAGGGCACCGCTCAGATCATGGCAGATCCGCGCACAGAGGGATTCCGCGAGGCGCAAGGCGTCGGTCAGGTCGGCCAACGGCTCCTCCAGCATCGCTTAATATGGCAACTCCTGTGACGTTACGTCGTGCCGCCGGTCTGAGTCGAGCCTCCAGCGGGTTTGGGCCTACGATCTGCTTCTGTTGAGGTGCAATGATGCATGGATCGCCGGCCTTGATCGAGCCTGGACGCTGGGTTCGCCATCCCGGTCGCCCCGATTGGGGGGCGGGTCAGGTGCAATCCGTGGTGGGAGCGCGGGTAACCGTCAATTTCGAGCATGCCGGGAAGGTACTGGTGAACGCGTCCGTCGTTGCGCTTGACGTGCTGGACGAACCGCCGGAAACCACATGGTCTTGAACCGGCGGCGCCGATGCGCAAGTCATGGGGCCGGATAAGGAGTACCGCCGCCGCCATGATCGATCCGTTCGGTCGCGCCATCACCTATCTCCGCGTGTCGGTGACGGACCGCTGCGACCTGCGGTGCGTCTATTGCATGGCGGAGGACATGACCTTCCTCCCGAAGCGGGACCTGCTGACGCTGGAAGAGCTGGACCGGCTGTGCGCGGCGTTCATCCGCCTCGGCACCACCAAGATCCGCATCACCGGCGGCGAGCCCCTGGTCCGCCGCGACGTCATGCAGCTCTTCGGTTCGCTCGGCGAACGCCTCGGCGGCGGGCTGGAGGAACTGACGGTCACCACCAACGGAACCCAGCTCGCGAAGCATGCCGAGACCCTGGCCAAGGTCGGCGTGCGGCGAATCAACGTCTCGCTCGACACGCTCGACCCGGCGCTGTTCGGCCAGATCACCCGCTGGGGCAAGATCGAGCAGGTGCTGGACGGTGTGTTCGCCGCCAAGGCCGCCGGCCTCGCCATCAAGATCAACGCCGTGGCGATGAAGGGCGTGAACGAGGACCAGTTCGACGGCATGCTAGCCTGGTGCGGCGAACACGGCTTCGACCTGTGCCTGATCGAGACCATGCCGATGGGCGACATCACCGGCGACCGGACGGCGCAATACCTGCCGCTGTCGATGGTGCGCTCCCGGTTGCGCAAAACCTGGACGCTGGAAGACACCGACTACAAGACCGGTGGCCCAGCGCGCTATTTCGACGTGCAGGAGACCGGGCAGCGGGTCGGCTTCATCACGCCGATGACCCATAATTTCTGCGAAAGCTGCAACCGGGTGCGACTGACCTGCACCGGCACGCTCTATATGTGCCTCGGCCAGGATGACGCGGCCGATTTCCGGTCGGTCCTGCGGGACGGCAGCAGCGATGCCGAACTGGAGGAGGCGATTCAGGCGGCTATCGCACGCAAGCCCAAGGGGCACGATTTCATTATCGACCGCCGACAGGAACGTCCCTCGATCGCACGCCACATGAGCGTCACCGGCGGCTGACGCCCTCGCTGGAGTGCCTTACCGCCAATGGCACGGCTTTCCAGATCGATGGGGGCGCTCTGGTCGTCTCCGACAACATCAGCCTGCTCCACCTGCCGTCCTGCTCGCCCGAGCTCAACCGGTCGAGAACATCTGGCAGTTTCTGCGGCAGAACGTCCTCAGCAGCCGAGCCTTCGAGAACGACAGGGCAATCGGCGATGCCTGCTGCAACGCATGGCACAGCCTCATGGCTTTGCCCGACCGCATCCAATCCATCGCCGCACGGGACTACGCCAAAACGGTCAGTGCGTGAGTCGGTTGGTATCAGGGCTGCGCCGCATGGCGGGGCGACCGGCCGTCCCGAGCGATTCCAGTTATCCGCCGGCCCGTCAGCAGGCCATCGATGTCCGCTTGACCCATGGGGTGGCAGGCACAGTCACCGCGCTAGAGGCAAGCCGGCCAGACCGGTGGCCAGACGGTGCATATCCGCGGCCACGCGCGTCGCCACGGCCTCGACCGCTTCGGCGACCGCCGGGCTGACCGGCGCGCCGGGCTCGAAGGTGGCGCCCTCGATCGCGTAAGCAATGAGGTGCCGAGGCAATTGTCCAAGTGCGCGCGCCAGCCCGACCGCATCCGCCACGCCGAAGACATGCGTCGAGGCAAAGGACAGGCCAGGGGGCAATTCGTCACGCAGCAAGTCGAGGTGGTGGATCACCCCCGGTCCGCCGACCGGGGCCGCGGCGTCGACCAGCACCACGCCGTCGCAGCCAGTCCAGTCCTCGATCAGCCCGATCATGTCGCCAGTCCGGACCTGGATCGTCACCCCAGGCGGGACGCGCCCGGCCAAGCGGCGCGCGACCAGCGGACCGGCCGCGTCATCGCCGCAATCGAGGTTGCCGATGCCGATGACCAGCAGGCCGGTCATTCACGATGCACCGCCAGCCTGAGGAAATGGCAGGCGCAGGAAATGCAGGGATCGTAGTTGCGGATGGCCTGCTCGCAGCGATCGCGCAGCGCATTGTCCGGCAGGTCGATCGCGTCCGTCGCGACCGCACAGAGATCTTCCTCGATACTGAGCTGGTTCTGCGAGGTCGGCGGGACGATGCAGGCTTCACGGATCGTGCCGTCCTCGGCGAGGACGTAGCGATGATAGAGTATGCCGCGCGGGGCTTCGGTGCAGCCGTGGCCGATGCCGGCGCGCGGCTCGACCGGCACGAACGGCGCATCCGGCGGCTCGTAGGCGGCGATCAGGCGCAGCGCCTCCTCGACCACATAGACCAGTTCGACTGCGCGCACGATGATGCTGCGGAACGGATTGCGACAGGTTGGCCCAAGCCCGCACTCCGCGGCCAGCGCGCGCAGTTCGGCAGGCAGGCGATCGGCATTGAGGCTGTAGCGCGCCAGCGGTCCGACCAGGTAGCTGCCGCGCTGCTTCAGCACCGAGTGCAGCGCGGTCGAATGGGCGACATGGCGCTCCTCGAATTCGCTGGGGTAGTCGGCAACGGCAATGTCGAGGCCACGGCTGGAGACGATGCGGCCTTCGTCGATCGGGTATTCGTCTGGATGGCGCATGGCGACGAACTCATAGTCGCGCTCCAGTTCCGGGAACGGGAATTGCGCCACCCAGCGCAGGGTCGCCACCGCGAGATCGCGCGCCTGCTTCAGCGCTTCCGCGACCGGGCCGAACGCCGCCCGGCTAGGCACGCGGTAGAAGCCGCCGACACGGACATTCACCGGATGGATCTCGCGTCCGCCCAGCAGGCGCAACAGTTCGTTGCCGACCTTCTTCAGCGCGAGTCCGCCGCGCACCGCACTGCCGTGGTCGCGCGCCATCTGGATGCCGTCCGGATAGCCCAGGAAGTCCGGCGCGTGCAGCATCACGATATGCAGGGCATGGCTTTCGATCCACTCGCCGCAGTAGAGCAGCCGACGCAGCGCGCGCAATTGCCCACCGACCGTGATGCCGAGCGCATCCTCCATCGCGTGCACGGCGCTCATCTGATACGCGACGGGGCAGATGCCGCAGATGCGGGCGGTGATGTCGGGCGCCTCGGCGAAGCCTCGGCCGCGCAGCAGCGCCTCGAACAGCCGCGGCGGCTCGAAGATCTTCAGCCGTGCGGAGGTGACACGGCCGTTCTGGATCCGCAGATCGAGCGCGCCCTCGCCTTCGACGCGGGCGAGATAGTCGACGCGGATCGTCCTATTCGCCATGGGCGTCGCTCTCCTGGCGGAACGGTTCGGCGGCGGCCGCGAAGGTGCGGAACACGCGATGGATGTCGCGCCGGGACGCACCGAGACGCTGCCACTCGGCGGCCAGTGCCGCGGTGTTCGGCTGCTCCATCGGGCCGTAGCACCCATAGCAGCCGCGGTTATAGCTGGGGCAGATCGCGCCGCAACCGGAATGGGTGACCGGGCCGAGGCAGGGCGTGCCCTGCACCATGATGCAGACATTGCCGCGCAGCTTGCAGTCGAAGCAGACGCTGTGCGCGGCGATCGCCGGCCTGCGGCCCGCCAGGAAGGCGGACAGCACCTCCAGCAACTGTGCCTTGTTGATCGGGCAGCCATGCAGCTCGTAATCCACCTTGACGTGGGCGGAAATCGCCGTAGAGGTCGCGAGCGTCCTGATGTAGTGCGGGGAGGCATAGACCGCGGCGACGAACTCCTGCACATCGGCAAAGTTGCGCAGCGCCTGGATGCCGCCGGCCGTGGCACAGGCGCCGATCGTCACCAGCACTTTGGACCACCGGCGCACCTGCTGGATGCGCGCCGCGTCATGCGCCGTGGTGATCGAGCCTTCGACCAGGGACAAGTCGTACGGCCCGTTCGCCATGGCGCTCGAGGCTTCGGGGAAATTCGCGATTTCGACCGCCTCGGCCACTGCGAGAAGCTCGTCCTCGCAATCCAGCAGGGAGAGTTGGCAGCCGTCGCAGGAGGCGAATTTCCAGACCGCCAGACGCGGCCGGCGCTTGGGTGCCATCTCAGATCTCCCGCACGGCGAAGAAGCCGGCGATGCGGTCGTAGCGCATGACCGGGCCGTCCTTGCAGACGAAGTCGGGGCCGAACTGGCAATGGCCGCACAGGCCGATGGCGCATTTCATGTCGCGCTCCATCGACAGATGGATCTGTTCGGCCGGCACGCCCGCGCCCAGCAGGGCGGTGGCGGTGAACCGCATCATCACCTCGGGTCCACACACCAGGGCGATGGTGTTGGTCGGATCGAAGCCGGCACGGGGGATCAGCTTCGGCACCACGCCGACGTCGCCGCGCCAACTGGCATCGGCGTGATCGACGGTGACCGCGAGCTGGACATCCAGTTGGCGCCGCCAGCGCTCGAGTTCCGCCCGGTACAGAATCTCGCTCGGGCTGCGGGCGCCGTAGAGGATCGCGACATGGCCGTAGCGCGCACGGTTTGCCAGCACCTGGTAGATTGCCGGGCGCAGCGGCGCGAGGCCGAGGCCACCCGCGATGATCAGCACGTCGCTGCCTTCCGCGTCGGTGGTCGGCCAGGCGGTGCCGTACGGTCCGCGCACCCCGATTATCGCGCCCGCACCGAGCCGCGAGATTGCCCCACTGATCGCGCCGACATCGCGCACCGTGTGCACGAAGACACCGCGCTGTGCCGGGTCACCGCTCATGCTGATCGCGACCTCACCGATCCCGAACGCATACAGCATATTGAACTGGCCCGGCAGGAAGGCCGGCACCTCTCCGGCGACCGGAACCAGCTCCAGCGTCGCGATATCGGGCAATTCCCGCCGGGTGCGCCGCACACGATAGGCCAGCGGCACCAGCGGATCGAGCAGGGCGGCCTGGCTCACGCGCGGTGCTTTCCATAGACGTCGAGCAATTGCAGCCGGGTCTCTTCCAGTCGCCCGACCACCAATGGCAGGAAGCGTTTCATCATCTCGTATCCAAGATGATTGTCGGCCTCGCATTTGTCGCGCAGGCACCTGGCGTCGAGGCCGATGGCGCGGGTCAGCTCCCTGGCGCGGGCATCGAAGCGCCAACGATACGGCGCCACCAGCCAGGAGGCGCCGACGATGTCGCCCGCCTGTTCGGTGGCGATCACCACCGCCGGCTGGCCGGGCGGCAGGATCTCCAGCGCCACCGAACCATGGCGGATCAGGTAGAACTCGTCGGCTGGATCGCCTTCGTGGAACAGGTATTGGCCGGGATCGAAGCGATGGTTGCGCGCGCAGCCGGTGATCACCGGCCCCAATTTCGCCTCCAGCCCGGCGAAGAACGGATGTTCCAGGACGATGCGTTCAAGTCCCTCCATGTTCGGTCTCCCTCGTTCTGCCGAGGTTGGCGCGAATCGCGGCGACTTCGGCGGTGATGTCGATGCCGACCGGGCACCAGGTGATGCAGCGGCCACAGCCGACGCAGCCCGAGGTACCGAACTGGTCGATCCAGCTCGCCAGCTTGTGCGTCATCCAGTGCCGGTAGCGGGACTTGGACTCGGTCCGCACGCTGCCGCCATGGATGAAGGAAAAATCGAGCGCAAAGCAGGAATCCCAGCGCCTCACCCGTTCCGCGGTCTGCCCCGTCAGGTCGCTGTGATCCTCGACCGTGGTGCAGAAGCAGGTGGGACAGACCATCGTGCAATTGGCACAGGTCAGGCAGCGGACCGCGACGTCGTCCCATTGCTTGTGCGTCGGGTTGTCCTGCAGCAGCTCCTGCAATCCCGCGGTATCCAGATGACGGCCCATCCGGCCGGCGGTGCGGGCGATGACGGCATCGGCCGCGGCCAGGTCTTCTGCGGCAGCCAGGCGATGCGGCAACTCCGCCAGCACGGCGGCACCGGCGGCACTGCCCACCTCGACCAGGAAGCGATGCGCGTCGCCGTCCAGCAGTTCGGTCAGCGCCAGGTCAAAACCCGCCTTCACCTTCGGGCCGGTGTCCATCGACACGCAGAAGCACGTGCCCCCGGCCTCGCCGCAGTTCACTGCAACGATGAAATTGTCGTGGCGGCGGTTGCGGTAGGCGGTATCGGGATAGGGACCGTCGATGAAGACCCGATCCTGGATTGCGATCGCCTGCATTTCACAGGACCGCACGCCGATGAAGGCCAGCTTCGGCGCCGCCTCCTCAGGGGGGCTGACGACAAATCCGTCACCCTCGCGGCGCGCCTGCCACAGCCGCTCGATCGGCGGATGCAGGAAGCGCTTCCACGCGTGCGGACCGACGGCGTAGCCAAACAACGCCTGGTCCGTCCGCCGCTCCAGGCGGTACTGCCCGGCATCCTGCCGGTCGGTCCAGCCGGCCGGCAGGTCGGCCACCCCGGTCAGAGCGTCGTAGACGATCGCACCGTCGCGCAACACCGGCCCCAGCACCTGGTAGCCACGCATGGCCAGGGCCGTGATCAGCGCCTGCAGGCCATCCTGGGAAAGGACGACCTTTGCGCCCAGTGGCGGGGTATCGTGATCCATCCGCTCTTGCCCGGCTGTATGACGTTTCACCCTGTCTGCATTGCAGATCGGCAGGCGAGAAAGCCTTCACCCGTTGACCCGCAAAGCGGAAGTCCGGCTGCAGCTTGCGCACAGGCATCTCAAACCCGACCGTCTCCGCAGGGCCATACGCGGAACCGGCTCATGGACGTCGGTCGGCAGAAAGCTGCGCTCAAGCGTCTGGAGAACGATGCACGCAATCACCCCCCAACGCCTTGATCTCGGTCAATGCCGGGTTCAAGCGGGGATGGCGTGCCGGAGCGCTGACGCGGACGAGCGTCCCGCTGGGTTTAACCGAGCGGCTCTGCGCTGGTGCCTGCTGTCTGAGCGTGCACCGTGCGAACACGGCGAAGCCGCCTGCGGAGGCTGGATCCGAGGCGGCATGTATCTGGCTGATTTTGTTTAGGAGATTTGGTTGCGGGGATAGGATTTGAACCTATGACCTTCAGGTTATGAGCCTGACGAGCTACCGGGCTGCTC
>JARLIJ010000400.1 GCA_031291795.1 Acetobacteraceae bacterium
GAGGTGATGCCTCCGCCGAGATGCGTCACGATGATGTTGGCGCTGGCATACAGTTTGCCGATCTTGTCCGCCACCTTGTAGGCCTGGGCCCGCATGTTGAGCACATGGGCGATGACGCGGCGAGGCAGGGCCGGCATTCCGGAAAACCGGGCCTCGTCGCAAAGCTCGTCGACGGTGATGCCGTCATAGATATAGGCGGGAATGCCGAGCGCCTTGCCGAGTTCGAAGCCGATCACTGGGGCGACGTTCGAGGCGTGCTCGTAGACCGGCCGATTGATCAGGCGATCCACCATCTGAGCGTTGATGCGATACGCGCCTGCCTGGAGCGGGGGGAGGGGCGCGCCGCGGGCGGCGATGGCATCGAGGCGATTTATATCGATCCCTGATTTTTCCAGGGTATCGAGTACCGTTTGCTTGCGCATGTCATACTGGGATGCGACTGTCGGATAGCTCGCCAGATCCGCGGCCGAATGTTCGATGTCCGCGCGGAATCGTTGCACGGCATCCTCAAAGACGGCGATCTTCGTCGAGGTTGACCCAGGATTGATGGCGAGTATGAACTTCCCGTCAGGCATCGGCGAACTCCGGGCAGGCGGCGGCGGCCAGCACCATCGACATGTACTTGTCCGTTGTCGGCGAGGATCGGGAAGTGACGACGATGGGCACCTTGGCGCCGACAATGAAGCCGGCGAACTTGGCCCTGGCCGAAAATATCAACGCCTTGACGAGAAGATTGCCCGCGACGAGGTTCGGAACGACCATGAGATCGGCATCGGCGGCGACCGGGCTGCGGTACCGCTTGATCGCGACGGCTTCCCGGTCGATGGCAAGATCGTAGGAGATCGGGCCCTCGACAATGCAGCCCGTAATCTCACCGGCTTGATTGAGCCGCTTGAGTTCAGCGGCGTCGACGCTTTCGATCAGCTTGGGGTTGATCTGCTCGGCGGAGGCCATCACCGCGACCTTCGGATTGTCGATTCCCATGGCTGACAAAGCGGCGACCGCGTTCTCGATGATCTGGCGCTTGTGGGCAACGTCTGGCGATGTGTTCAAGGCCACGTCGGTGATGGCGAGCAACTTGTGGTAGGAGGGAATCTCCAGCATGGCGAGATGCGACATGATTCTTCCGGTTCGCAAGTCGCTCGTTTTGTCGACGATCACCTTCATCATGGTCGCCGTCTCGATCCGTCCTTTCATCAGGGCCTCGACCTTGCCGGCGTGGACGAGTCCCACGGCCGCCCTGGCAGCGGCGACCGGATCGGGAATGTCGATGATCCGCAGCGCCTCGGCGTCTACGCCTCTGCCCGCGAGAAAGGCCGCGATCCGGGAAGCATTGCCGATCAGGACCGGAGTAATCCCCCCTTCTTCCACCGCCAGCTGAACCGCTTCCAGCGTATGGGCGTCGTCGGCCGCTATAACAGCGACACGCCTGCCGCCTTTTCTCTCCCTCGATCGCGCGACGAGTTGCGAGAAACTTGAGGGCATCATGTCGACACCTCCGGCAATCGGAATTCTGTTGAGCAATAACGTCCAGCGACGTCGCCAGAGCCGGTCCATGGCCGAAAAGCGATCATCCCTCGACCCAACCCGTGATCCAGCATCGTGCTACCGCCGGCACGAAGTACCTCCCGCGCCGGAGAGACGCAAGATGCCGGCAGAGTCGGGTGCCGCGGCGAACCCGCGGCGGCGCTGGATTGGGAACGAAAATAACTGGCGCAGTGGGATGCCAGGCAATGGATTGCGCGCCACGCGGGCCTCCTGCAACCGGAAATTTCTTTTATGGCCCGGTTGATATGCCACCTCGCCGTCACGCCTGGCTGGTAGCAGGGCTGGCGCGCAACATTGTGTTGGCCCGAAAGGGCTAATAGTAATTATCATTCAAGTGACGCGGCGTGTTGTAATTAGAAATTAGTTGAATCCAATGGTTCGCCCGGTCGCTGACGTTGTTTCAATCTTGTTGACGTCTTCGGATCTGCCTGTTAAAAAAGGTTCTTCGTCTTATGGTATGGAGGTCTGATGAACCATCAGAGCCACGCCGGCAACACGGGCCAGGCGCATACCAATGTTCTACCTGTCGGTTTGTCGTTTCCGCTCGAAGTGCGGGTGCACGGCCGTGGCGGGCAAGGCGGGGTCACCTGCGCAAAGCTGATTGCCACCCTGTACAGCCAGATGGGTCTGCAGGTGCAGACCTTCGGCGATTATGGCAGCGAACGCTCGGGCGCGCCGGTGCAGGCGTATACCCGCGTCGATCGCGTTGCCATTGCCAATCGCAATAAGGTCTACCGGGCGGACCACTTGATCGTTCTCGATAGGAGCCTGATGGGGCCTCAGGTTCTTTCGGGAGCGGCACCTGGCGCGTTGCTGTTGCTCAATACCGGAGCCGGCCTGGACAGCTACGCCGGCCGCTATACGAACTGTCGCCTTGGCACGGTTGACGCCACCGCGATCGCGCGCGAACACGGCATCGGCAGCAATGCGGTGGTCATCGTCAACACCACCATACTTGGCGCCTACGCGCGCCTTCTCGGGGTGCCCCTGGCGGTGCTGGAGACGGCGTATGCCTCGCTGGGCCTGAGCGACGATCTGGCTGCCGCCCAGCATGCCTATGACGCGGTGCAGGTCCGCGATGTCATTCGGCCTGCCGGCGATGCGCCGACCACTTCGGTGTTGAGTGCCGAGATGCCGGCGGTTGGCCCCTTGACCGGGCACAACGTGGACTGCCCGCCGACTCTCATGACCGGAGCCTGGAGTTCTCAGACGCCGTCGTATCAGGACCATGACGCACCCTGCAATCTGGCCTGCCCGGCCGGAAACGATGTGGTGGGATTTGTCCAGGCGCTGGGGCGCGACGGAGCCGAAGCGGCATTGGCAATCCTGTTGCGCACCCAACCGCTCCCCTCGGTGTGCGGCCGTGTCTGTCCGGCGCCGTGCATGCAGTCATGCAACCGAAAGTCGTTCGACGGTGCGGTCAACATCCGCAGTCTGGAGCGTTGGATTGCCGACCACTCCGATCTGCGGCCGGTTCAGCAAGCGGCCGAACGGCGTCGGCGCATCGCCGTGGTGGGTGGCGGACCGGCCGGCCTGAGTGCCGCCTACCAGCTGGCGCTGCACGGGCACGGCGTGGCGATCTACGAGGCGGGCCCGGCGTTGGGCGGTGTTTTGCGCAGCGGCATTCCGGCCTTTCGGTTGCCGCGGGAGGCACTCCAGCGCGATCTCGATCGGATTCTTGCGCTGGACATCGACGTGCATTGCAACAGCCGCCTGGGCAGCGACGACCTGCGGCGCTTGGGCGATGATTACGATGCGACGATCGTCTGTATCGGGTTCGGGCCGGCCTTCGGGCTTTCGATACCGGGTGCCGAGCTGGATGGTGTCGAGCAGGGACTGGCTTTTCTCGAGCGCGTGAAGTGTGGTCCGGTGAGTCTGCAGGGGCAGGTGCTGGTGGTGGGTGGTGGCAATACGGCGATCGACTGCGCGCGCAGTGCTCTGCGCTGCGGCGCGACCGCGGTGAAGCTCGTCTACCGGCGCGGCCGCGAGGACATGCCGGCGATCGACGAAGAAATCGAGGACGCGGAATCGGAGGGCGTTCGTCTGGCGCTGTACCGACAGCCGGTGGCGTTTGCCGGCAATGGAAACGTGTCTTCTGCCCTGCTTGCCGAAGTAGAGGCGGGTGCGCCCGATGCGAGCGGGCGTCGCCGTCCGGTGGTCACGCAGCGGGCGTCGAGTGTCACCTGCGACAAGGTTCTTCTGGCGTTGGGCCAGGGCCAGGATATGGATCTGCTGCCCAGCGACTGGGAGATTCGGAAAGACCGAGCGTGGCGAGGCGACCAGGCCGAGCAGACCTGGTTCGCGGGCGACTGTGCCAGCGGCGATGGCACCGTGACACATGCCATCGGCAACGGCCGGCGGGTAGCGCTGGCTGTGCTGAGGAGCCTGAACGGTGAAGCGGGGGAATTGCCATCGGGAGCGACCGGAACGGTCGCTCCGGCACAGATCCGCTTTTCCCACTTCGAAGTGACGCCGCCGCACCGGGACAAACAGATTTCACCATCCGCGCGCCGGGTCAGCTTCGAGGAAAGCAACCTGGGGCTGAGTGGACCGGAGGAGGCGGGCCGGTGTTTCTCCTGCGGCCATTGCACGCAATGCGACACCTGCCTGCTCTATTGCCCGGATGGAGTGATCCGCCGCAGCGGCGATGGCTACCGGATTGACGTGAACTACTGCAAGGGCTGCGGCATGTGCGTCGCGGAGTGTCCGCGCAGCGCGATGGAAATGCATGAGAAGACCACCTGATTACGCACCAGCCCAGGCTGAGGCGGCGTAAGCAGGGAAGAACCAGCACGAGGTAAGTGCATGTCGGCACAGTTGCTCAGCGCGAATCATGGCGCCGCCATGGCGGCGACCCTGGCGGGGCGCGCCAACCGCGAGGGGCGTGGATTCTGCGGCGGTGTCTATCCCATCACGCCGTCAACCGAGTGCATGGAATTCCTGTGCCTGCAAGAGATCGAAAAAGGCCGGGTCGTGCGGACCGAAAGCGAGCACAGCGCGATGGGTGTGTGTATCGGCGCCTCCGCTTCCGGTGCCCGCGCCTTTACCGCGACCTCTTCCAACGGCCTGGCTTACATGGCTGAAAACTGTATGGCGGCGGCCAATTTGCGATTGCCGGTCGTGCTGGCGGTGGCCAACCGAACCCTGGGCCCGCCGTGGAATCTCTGGGCCGACCACGGCGACGCGCTGATGTTGCGCGACCTCGGCCTGCTTCAGTTTTTTTGTGCCGACAATCAGGAAGTGTTCGACACTGTTCTGTGCGCCTTCAGACTGGCCGAGGACCCGGAAGTGATGATGCCCGCCATGGTCTGCATGGACGGCTTCATCCTGTCGCACTCGGTAACGATGACGGAAATCTCCGACCAGGAACAGGTGGATCGCTTCCTGCCGCTCACTACTATTCCGCACCAACTCGGCCATACGCCTCACACCCTCGGACAGATCGAGGTGCCGCATCAGACCGAGATGCATCGCCAGCAACATCACGCCGCCATGCTGGGCGTGCCCCGTGTATATGAGGGGGTTCAGGATTCCTTCGAAGCGATATTCGGACGCCGTCCGGCCGACGCGGTCCAGGCGTACCGCGCGGACGATGCCGAGACGCTGATCGTATCGATGGGGACCATTGGCGCAACCGTCGAACGCGCCGTGACTATGCTGCGTGCGCAGGGGCACCGCGTGGGCGCGCTGCGGGTGCGGATGTTCCGCCCGCTTCCGGTGGCGGCGATCAGGAAGAGTTTCGCCGGCAAGAAACGGATTGCCGTCATAGACCGCAATATCAGCCTGGGCCTTGGCGGTATCCTGTGGGGCGAAGTCCGGGCCCTCGCCGAGCCGGGAACGGTGGTACAGAACTACCTCGCCGGGATCGGCGGAGGAGACGTGCGCCCCGAGCACATCGTGAGCGTGCTGGCGGACCTGCTGCCGCGCCAGGTCGCGGGATTGCCGGAGATGGTGGAGGCGGTGTGATGAACGAGCCGATGCTGGGCGGCATGGCACAGACCGCGCTTGATCGCGCGTTGCCGTTGCTGCGGCCAGGGAACACCAACTGCGGTGGCTGCGGCATGTCGAGCCTGCTGCAAATGCTGGGTCACGCGGCGGCGGACCGCACCCTTCAGTTCGTCATGCCTGCCAGTTGCGCGGCGGTGTGCGGAGGGGTCTTTCCGCTCAGCACCTTTGGTGTTCCGACGCTGATGACGACATTCGCGTCGGGCGCCGCGGCGGCGAGCGGCGCGGCCGCCGTGGCGCAGCTCAACGGCGAGGATACCCGGGTGGTCTGCCTCGCCGGCGACGGCGGCACCTACGATATCGGCATTGCAAGCCTGTCCGCCGCGGCCGAACGCAACGAGGACATCCTTTATATCTGCTACGATAACGAAATTTATGGCAATACCGGCGGACAGCGTTCTTCCGCGACCCCCGCCGGGGCCATCGCCACCAATCTGCGGCAAGGCAAGCAGCAGCCCAAAAAGGATATTCTTGCCATCATCGCGGCACATCGGGTTCCTTACGCCGCCTCGATATCCCTCGCGCATGCCGACGACGCCGTGCGTAAGATGCGTGTGGCACTTGACCTCAGGGGTTTCCGTTTTCTGCTCGCGCTGTCGCCTTGTCCGACCGGATGGAAATCCGAACCGGCGCTGGGCATGGAACTGGTGCGCCTGGCGGTGCGCTCCGGCCTGTTCCCGGTATTGGAAATCTTCGACGGCAGGCGTCACGTGATCAATATCGAGCCGGACTTTTCCGATGAGGCGCTGGACATGTACCTGTCGCTGCAACGCCGATTCCAGAGATCGGGCATTACCGCGGCCGACCTGCGCCCGGATCTGGACCAACTTTGGCAGAATCTGCGCGCCCTGAGTGGACGCATCGTTCCCGCCAGGAGAAGCTCCTAGTTCGATCAACGTTCAGAGAGGCATCCCATGCGTCGATACATCGGGGAGCGGATCAAGAAGCTGCGCGAAGCACAGGAAATGACCCTTGCTCAGGTCTGCAAACTGACCGGCATCGAAGCCGATCGGCTGGCGGCCTTCGAGGAGGGCACCGAGGTTCCGGCGATCGGAGCGGTGATCCAATTGTCACGCGTCTTTGGGTCGAGAGTGGAGGGGTTGCTGCATGGCGGGGGAACCGTCTCCGATGCGCTGACGATCTGCCGCTCGGGTGATTCATTGGGCGGTATACAGGGCGATACGGAACAAGCGTATTCCTACAGCTCCCTGACCCGGCCCGGCACCGCGGGGCACCTGATGGAGCCGTTTCTGCTCAGCTTCGACCCCAACGTGCCCCAGGGCGCGGCGATTACCCACGATGGCCAGGAGTTCGTCTATGTCGTCGAGGGCGTCATCGGGTTGTTCTACGACGGACACAGCTACCGGCTCGAGAAGGGCGACAGCGCCTATCTCAGTTCGTCGCGTCCGCATACGTTCCATGGCCTGGGGGACGGCATCGCGCAGATGCTTGCGGTGGTAAGTTCCCCTTGATCCGCTGAGGGATCGCCCGCCCCGGGGCAGATAACGATACGAATACGGAACGTTTAGGGCGTGAGTGGGCGGATCAGGCCGGGGCCGCCGGCGGGGTGGGAACCACATACCAGGTGTAGCCATGGGCGCTGAAGGCGACCTCGCCATAGAAGGATTCCGGGGCGGGGGGCCTGGCGCGGAC
>JARLIJ010000401.1 GCA_031291795.1 Acetobacteraceae bacterium
CCCCCTCTCCCCGGATGAACACCAACAGAATGGGTCCAGGGACTGTGTCCCTGGCGGGGATCCAAGGGGCAGCGCCCCTTGGCGGGTTTCAGGGCGGAGCCCTGATCCTTCTGCTTCAAGCGATTGCCTTGGGCGGTCCGGCGACGCCTCTCTTGCCCCCGGCAGCAACCGATGGGGCGTTGCCCGATCTTACCAATCGAACAGGTCGATGCCCTGGCTGCCCGCGACGGCGCCCGCCACCGTCACCAGGCTCAGCAACAGCAATATGCGGTGCAGCCACTCGACCAGGCGGTAGGTGGCCTCGGGCGCGACCGCCGCGCGACGTGCCAGCTGGCGCTCCAGGAACAACGGCTCGATGACGAACAGCATCAGCGTGAACACGAGCCAGACGCAGACCATCGCGTGCATCCACCAGAAGCCGGCGGCGCGGAACCGGTCCCAGGCCTCCAGCCGCCAAACCATATAGAAGCCGCTAACGCCGGCCAGGAGGGTGGTGAACCGCGCCTGGCCGGCGAAGCGCTGCTCCAACCCGTGAAACAGCGGAAAGCGCTGGTCGGCCGGGTAGGCGCGCCGGATTGCCGGCAGCAGCACGGTCGTTACCATCCCAACCCCGCCGATCCACAGCACCACCGCGAGGACATGCAGCGCACGGGCGATGGCAAGGTCGGGCATGGCGGCCTCAGTTGGCGAAGCGCGGGAAGAGGACGTTGTTTTCCAGATGGATGTGCTCCATCAGCATGTCCGTGAGCTGCGCCGCACCGGCATAAAGCGCCCGCCAGGTCGGGCAGGCATCGCCGGGCGTGGTGAATGCCCCGGTCAAACGCTCCAGTTCGCGCAGATGCGTGCCGTGGTCGTCATGCTCTGCCAGCAGCACGGCGATCGGTTGCCCGATTGCCGGGTGGCCGCCGTGACGCATCATGGGGAACAGCACCTGCTCCTCCTTCTGCATATGGGCTTCCAATTCCATCGCCATCCGCTCCAGCAGGTCGCCGAGGCCGACCGGCACCGTCGGATGGGATTTGTGCGCCACCTCCACCCTTCGCGCGAGCCGGAGCAGTTCGGGGAATGCCTGGCGGTGGGCGGCGTGGTAGTGCGTCTCGATCAACGCGATCAACGCGCTGGTCTCCGGCGGGATGGTGGCGGGCAGCGCTTGCGCGGCAACCGCGTCCAGCGCCGCTTCCAACTCGTCGAGCGGCAGGCCCTTGGTGGCGGCTGCCTCGGCCAGCTTCACCCGGCCGCCGCAGCAGAAATCGAGCTTGCGGCTGCGGAACACCGCCGTCGCCCCGGGCAAAGTGGCGGCAATGTCGGCCAGGGTGCGGTCGGCAAAATTCGACGTGGCGAGGGTCGCATGCATCGGGGCGTCTCCTGGCCCGCACACGTGCGGGCACTGCGGCCCGCGCGGCGCGGCGGGCGAGGGGCGATTGCCGATATTGGTAATAGCAATACCAGTTTCATGCACTGACGAATGTGGTATTGTCAATACCAATTGAGAGATCGCCCATGCGCCTGCTGGCATCCACTGACCTGGCCTTGCGTGTCCTGGTGCTGCTGGGGGCCGAACCGCCCGGACGGCACCTCAGCGTCGAGCAGTTGTCCCGCATGCTGGGCGGCGTTTCGCGCCATCATTTGCACAAGATCGTCCAGGCCCTGGTGGCGCTGGATGCCGTGCATACCTTGCGGGGCGCCACCGGCGGGGCCTTGCTCGCCAGGCCCGCCGCCGAAATCCGCCTCGGCACGCTGGTCCGTGCGCTGGAGGCGGACCAGCCGGTCGTCGAATGTTTCCGCGCCGATGGCGGCGCCTGCACCTTCTCCCCCGGTTGCCGCCTTCGCTCCATGCTCGGGCACGCACGGGAGAGCTTCTACCGCAGCCTCGATGCGCAAACCCTGGCCGACTGCCTGTCCGGCTGAGCGGCACTGATCTGGCCAACCCGCGCTTCCCTGCATCGTGCAGGCGGCCGGCGCGCCGATTCGGCTGGAGACACCGGGCGGCGGCGGGTCCGGCGACCCGACCTTGCGTGAGCCGGCGGTGTTGGCTGCCGAGCTGAGCGGCGGCAAGCTCAGCCGCGCGCGGAACAGGGCCTCGGCCTGGTCGTGCCCTCTGGCGTTGGTCGCGCGGGCGGCAGGTCTGGCCCCACAAACAGGGGGTTGATGGCCGCGGGAGGTTCCGCTACATCCCCGCGCCTGGCCGGCGCCCGTAGCTCAATTGGATAGAGCACCAGACTACGAATCTGGGGGTTGGAAGTTCGAGTCTTTCCGGGCGCGCCAGTTTTATCCAAATTTTACCAAAGGCTTATCCGGCGCACATCGATGCGGATCGGGCAGGCTTGGCTCACGCCTCCGACGCGGCTTCCTCGAGATCATTTGCGGTGGCGCATCATGTCGCTATGAAGGTTTGCCTGGGAGGCGGGCGGCCTACGGGCTGACCGTGGCGGCGTCCATCGCGGGAGACGCGGTTGGGCCGACCCGCTGCGGCCGGCGACGGTGCCGGCACGGGGGCCCGCCTGAGGCTCAGGCCCGCAGCAGCCCGCGCATCGGGGCAGCGCCCGAACTGCCCGGGAACACCTGGGTCAGCACAGATTCGGTCAAGCCAAACTGCTGCGCGATCAATCCCTTGGCAACCGATCGCAGGTCGGTGGTCGGGGCCAGGTCACGGTCCTCGAACAGCTTGCCGGCACCCAGTCCCGGCCAGTCCGCCACTACGCGTCCGCCGCCGATCGCGCCGCCCAGCACGAACGCAACCGTCGCGGTGCCATGGTCGGTGCCACCGGTGCCGTTGATCCGAGCGGTGCGGCCGAACTCGGTCATGACCAGGACGGCGGTGCGCGTCCAGGACTCCCCCAGGCCCGCCTTCAGTGCCGCAAGCCCGTCGTCGAGCTGGTGCAGCGGGCCGGTGAGCCGTGCCGCCTGGGCCGTGTGGGTGTCCCAGCCGCCCAGCTCCAGCGCCGCGATCCGGGGCCCGTCGGCCGCCGCCAGCATCCGCCCGGCCGCGGCCGCGAGGGCAGGGAAGGCATAGCGGTTGGTCTCCGGCGTCACACCCTGCATGACGGCCTCGCTGAAGCCGCGGCCCCGCAATCCCTCGGCCAAAGCGGGACCGGTGACCGTGTCATGGGCATTCAGTGCGGCAATCCGGGCATAGAGGTCGGCCTGCGGCATGGCGAAGCCGTGCGGCGCCCAGTTGGCGACCTCGGCTGGCCCGCGCAGCAGCAGGGGCACGGACACCCCGATCGCCAGCGCCTCGCCTTCCGGCCGGCTCGTATCGGCCGGCAGGGCGGCGACCACGCGATTGAGCCAGCCGCTGGTCATCCGGTGGTCGGCGCCCGATTCCAGGCAGTCCTGTGCCTCGAAATGGCTGCGGATGCGGTAGGGGCCGGCGACCGCATGGACCGGCAGCATCTCACCGGCGGCATACATCATGTGGAAATTAGCGAGGGCTGGATGCAACCCGTAGAATCCGCCCAGGTCTAGCAGCCCATCCGGCGTCGGCCCCTGGGTGCCCGGGCGCAGGGTCGCCAAGCCCGGATCGCCGTACGGCACGACCGCCGCCAGCCCGTCCAGGGCGCCGCGCAGGATCACCACCACGAAGCGCTGGTCGGTCTGCGCATCCGCGAACGCCAGCGACGCCCGGCCCAGGCCGAACGCGGCCGTGAGGCCCAGCAAGGCGGAGCGGCGGGTGAGGTGGACCATCAGCGCCTCTGAAATTCGGGTGAAGAAAGGAACAAGGTCAATGACTCATGGCGCGATCCGGCGTGCCGCATGGCGTCCTGCGTGGCCGGCTGCAACAGCGGCCCGAGCGTCGCGTCGGCGATCTCCAGCGGATCGGTGGCCTGCGTGCGGCCGGCCAGGCCAAACGCCCAATCCACCCGGCGTACCATCGCCTCCGGCGCGGCCCAGTCGGCGGCGCGATCGGGCCAGCCATTCGGCGCGGGGGCATTCCAGAATGGCTGGCCCAGGCCACCGAGGGCACCGATCGGGTTGCCGGTCTGGTCGGGCGACAAGTCGAGGGCGCGCAGGCCGGCTACCACCAGGTCCTGCGGCGTCCGCAGTTTCGTCAGGGGATGCCAGGCCGCGTCCAGCCCGACCAAGGCGACCGAGGCGGCCCCGAGATCGCCTTGGGTATCGCGCAGCACCCCCTCTATCCGGTGCACGGCTGCGGGCGGCGGGTCGTCGGACACGAAGTGGCAGACCAGTTTGGCGGCCAGGAAGCGGTGGGTCGCCGGGTGGTTCGCGAGGAATTCCAGGGCCGCGACCCCACCGGCCTCGCCCGCCGGGAACGCATGCCCGAGGACCGTCTGCTCGCCCGGCTGGTGTGCGCCCGGGCGGAAGCGGAAGCCCGGCGGATCGGCCTGCAGGTCGATGGACCAGCCGGTCAGGATGGCCGCGAAGGCGGTGACGTCGGCCTGGGCGTAGCCGGATGCCGGGCTAAGTGTATGCAACTCCATGCATTCGCGGGCCAGGTTTTCGTTCAGGCCGCGGTGGGAGCGGACGCCCGCAGGGCTGTCGGGGCCGATCGAGGCAACGTTGTCCAAATAGAGCAGCATCGCCGGGTGGCGCATCACCGCCAGCAGCATGTCGGCGAACCGGCCGGTGACATGCGGCCGGATGGCCTCGGCGACGAAAGACGGAAGGACGGCGGCGCACTGGCCGCGGCGGACCGAGACGGTGAAATGGTTGGTCCAGAACCAGACGAGGCGTTCGCGGAACGGGGCCTGGGTCGTCAGGGCATTGGCAAGCTGGGCGACGGCCCCGTCGCGGAACAGCGCGCGCGACTGCGATTCGCCGGGCGGCGGCTTGTTCTTGCGGTCGGCCCGCAGTGCCGCCAGCCCGTCGGCGGTGCGCGGACCCATACCGGCGGCCGGATCGGGGCCCTGAAGCTGGCTCAGCAGCCAGGCCGCGGGATCGGTAGGCAATGCCTCCGCCGGGCGTCGCCCCAGGCCGAAACGCACAAGTGCCTGCACAGTGCTGAGATCCATGGCTGGCACTTTATGACGATCCGATGTATCCAACTGTGATAAAGCGTGCTGGCCGGGTTGCCGGGGCGGGTTGCCCCGGGGGCGGGTTGCAAGGTCGCTGCCTCCAGGGCGGCACTCGGTCTTGCGGTGCCCAGGCGAACGCAATGCGCCGGTACCCGCAATTCGCGCTTGCAAAAGCCCGGGGTCTGTCGCATCTGACCCGCACACATAACCGGCCGCCTAGCGGCCGGCTTGTCGACTTGGGCGCGAGTGAAGGGTCTCGGAGGTTTCGGACCGGACCGCCACGTGCCCGTCTTGATATGCCCGCTCTTGGTATGCCCTCCGGGGCATGGAGGTTTCCCGTGTCAGTCACGCCGCTCGACAAACTCCGCAACATCGGCATCACCGCCCATATCGATGCCGGCAAGACCACCACCACGGAGCGGATCCTGTACTACACGGGCGAATCTCACCGGATCGGTGAGGTGCACGATGGCAACACCACGACCGACTACATGGAGCAGGAGCGCGAGCGGGGGATCACCATCACCTCGGCGGCGGTGACCTGCCAGTGGAAAGAGCACCGCATCAACATCATCGACACGCCCGGCCACATCGACTTCAACATCGAAGTGAACCGCAGCCTGCGAGTCCTTGACGGCGCTATCTTTATCATTGAGGGCGTGGCCGGCGTGCAGCCGCAGTCCGAGACCAACTGGCGTCTCTCCGACCGCTACAACGTGCCGCGCATCATCTTCATCAACAAGCTCGACCGGACCGGCGCCGACTTCTTCCGCGCCTTCGCGACGCTGA
>JARLIJ010000402.1 GCA_031291795.1 Acetobacteraceae bacterium
CGCGTTCCGCCAACGCCACATCGCGTTGGATGGCCGTTTGGTCGCGTTCCGCCAACGCCGCATCGCGTTGGATGACCGTTTGGTCGCGTTCCGCCAACGCCACATCGCGTTGGATGGCCGTTTGGTCGCGTTCCGCCAACACGGCATCACGCTCTGCGAGGGCAGTGGCGAGATCGTCCTCAGCCGCCTGCGCCCGTAGCATCGCGGCGTTGCGCCGGTCCTCCATCGTCATGGCAGCGAACGCCGCCCCATCCGCCGGCAAGGCCGAGGCTTTCCAGCCGCTGACCTCGTAGCCCGAGAGATGCCGCGGCAAAGTCCAGAAGACTTTCGGATCAGGCACATGCTTGACCGGCTGCACGTTGCCGCGCCATGCGACACCCATGATCTGCATGGTCTGGTAGACCATCGTGTGCCAGCCAGCGTTGCGCATCGCATCGAGTCCGGCAGCCACGAACGGCGATGCCAGATCGTGGAACAGCATCATCGCCGTGTCAGTCGCGTAGAGCATCGCTGCCTCGGCATCGAGCCGCGGTGCGTCGCCTTCGTGATCCGCGTCAATGAAGATCAGCGACCAGCGCTTATCGCTCGACTGCGCCAGAGTGTGGATCGCCTCCGGGCTCGCGCCAGTATGGAAGGTCACCTTGTCGAGGACGCCGGCGGCTTCGCAAGAGGCGATGATGCTCTCCGCGAAGTCGGGATTGCCAAGCACTGGGTCGATAATGTCGAGCATGCCAGAACCGAGCGCCAGATGCACCGCGGACCACCCCCGCCAACATCCGACTTCAAGGCAAGGCTTGCCGCGAAACAACAATGCGCTGTTGTACAGGATCGAAGCCTCGTCTCGGTTGACAAAGCCCGCACTGGGGTTACGGCGATCGGTATACCAGTTCTGCTCCACCCAGCGCCGCAGATACGGCCAGCGCGGCACCGAGATGTCACCCACGATCATGTTGGGAAAAGCCCTATCCGGCATGATGATCGCAAGCCCAGGCGACACGTAGTCATTCTCCGGAAGATCGGAGTGCGATATCGTGCCAATATTTACTCGGTGGTTCATTTCGATTGGCGATCCTTATGCCGCAATGCCGTACGGCCGATGAGCCGAAAATTTATCCCGCATATGGCGATTATTGGTAGTTGGCAACATGCAGGGTCTGACACGATCCAACGACGTCGAGTCGTGCGCAGGGACCTACTATTTGCAGTTCGGTGGCGCAATCCTGTGCTTCCACAAGACGATGTTCTGTCCGTCGGGGGCGGGCCATTGTTGCACTTGCATGAAATCGGCCCGGCGCGCTGCCTCCTCCATCAAGGGCCGATTGATCGCCGGCGCGAAATCGCCGCCGGGCCGGTCGGAGGTAAGCAGCACGCAGGCATCGGCTCCCTCACGCCGGAGCCAGTCGAGATAGCCTTCCACCGACTCGCCCGTCACGATGGGGTCGATAATCCGGGCGCCAAACGCGCTGCGGGTGTCCAGCAAGTGCTGCAGATTCACGGTGTTGACGTTATAGAGGGCATTGCGAAATCCAAACGCCACGATCGCGTGCTGGCCAGCCTCCTGCGTCAGTATGGAAGCGGTCTGGGTGCTGAGAGCGACCCAGGCACGGCTCGTCGCGTTGTCGAACGGCTGAACGGCATGGCGCGCGCCGTAGCCGACGCTCGCCTCGCCCAATTGTATGGTGCCGCGTCCCTGCGTGACAGTAACGGGGCCGATGATTGGCAACTCCGCCACCCATTCCGGTGCGAAGGGCGTGTGCAGGTCGACAAGCGGCACGGCGGCCATGAGCGCCCCCGTCGCGACGAGAACCGAAAGCGCCGCCCGCGTGGGGCGTGTGTCGCCAATCCGCTCGAACGCCCAGGCGGTCAGCACCATCAGGGCTGGCACGATCGGCGCGAAGAAGCCGGTGCCCTTATTGCTGGTGGTGGTGAGCACGAGAAGCGCCTCGGCCGCGAAGATCGCCACCGGCAGCACCGGGGAGCGCAGGATCCGATGCGCCGTCGACGCAGTGCCGTGCCGCACCGCTTCCCGCAGCGTGACCCCGAGCAGCGCCATGGCGCCAAGCAGTATCATCAGGAAGTGCGGAAAGTAGACCTCGCGGATGAACGCCTGTGCCGTCGCCAGCCAGGCATCAAGGCCGAGCTTGGAGGTTTGTGGGCCGTATTCCAGCGCGTGGGCGCCATAGCCGAAGCCCAGCAGGTACTGCGCCACCAAAGCGCCATTGGTCCAGAGCCAGGTCGCCGAGACGAGGACGGCCAGGACGAGAGCGCCCCCGAGCGTCAGGATGCGCCGGATGCGGCCCACCGGATCGACCACCACGAGGACGAAGGCCGCCGCGACGAGGCCTGGAATGAAGGCGAGCGTCATGGTACGCGCAAGCGGCATTGCGCCGAGGCACACGCCGAAGACTGCGGCCCACCCAACGCTGCCGAAACGCCGCGAGCGCAGGATCGCCAGGAGCGCAAGGGTGGTGGTGAGCGTTGCGACCATCGAGAACTGGTAGCTACGGGAGTAGTTGATGATCACCGGGCAGGAGGCGACGAGCACGGCAGCCATCAGCCCAACGCGCTGCGAGCCGACCGACCGACCCAGCGCGTAAGCGGCTACGATGCCGGCAGCACCGGCACCCAGCGGCACCGCGAAGCCGAGGATCACGTGTGGCCCGGCCATCTCGTAGAGCAGGGACGCCAGCGCCATCGTCAGCGGCGCCTGAATGTTCGGCGACTCGATCGTGGCGATCCAGCCGCGCAAGCCGCCATAGTGCAAGCCATAGTAATCGATGATCGAGAAACTCAGATAGCCAGCCTCGTCGACGTCGAGTGCCAGGCCGTGCCGGTAGATCCAGATCCATCGCGCGTTGATCGCGACAAACGCCAGAACCAGGGTAAGCAGCGACAGATCGTAGAAGATCCCCCGCCGCTGGTGCAACGGCGCGCGGCCGCTCAGCAATGTGCGCACGCCGGGGGCAACGTGGCCGGAACGGCGCGCGCGATGCAACGCTTCGCCGACAAGGATGCCAGGGCGGCGCCGCACGTCCGCGCGCATCGCCGAAGTCCATCCATCATCGGGCTGTCCATGCTCCATTGGTGCGGTCGGTCCATGCGATTTGGGCTTGCCACATCACCGTGTCCGGCGGCGCGGCATGTGCGTCAAGGTGGCATAGGGAAAAATCCCGTGGCAACGTCCGCCGAATCCTGGCCGGTTCCGCCCGCACCGGACCACGACACCGCTGAGCAGCGGCGTCGTGACGGCTCCCCACCGTGTCGGTGCGGCCGTCTATTCGCAACCGCAGACCATCTCTTTCAACGGTTCTCAATGCGATCGAGTGGCGGTCGCTGTGGCATGGGTGAGTCCGTGGCGCAACAGTGAGCCTGGAAAAGCACCCGCCCCGAAACGGCGATGCGCAAGCACCTGGATTGCGATTCGTTGCGAGCATGAGCCCGCTCGATTCCCGTCCTGGCTGGCTGCGAGACTGCCTGACCGGGTTTCCGGACACGGGACCAAGCGGCTGGGTAAGAGGGAAGAGATCGGCATCAAAGATCTGCTGTCGGCGGACGGCGATTTTGTTCGATCGCTGATGAACGTGGTGATGCAGGCGGTGCTGGAAACCGAGATGAGGAAGTTCCTGTCAGCGGAGAAGAGTGCGCGGGTGACTGGTCCGTTCAATCCGCCAGCCGCACCCGAACAATCGCACATCCCGAAGGCACAAGGGAGAATGGCGGCGCTACATCCTCGGCATGGCCCGTCGGATCAGGTGCGGCGACTGGCTTGCCTGCCGCCCCGGGGCACCGCCTACTCCGCGGCCAGCGCCATCGGCGTCGCCCCGGATAGCTGCTGTAGCAACGTCGCCCGCCGAATTTCGGCCTTGGCGCGGTTGGCGTCCTTGACCGGCCCGAAGCCGCGGATCGTGTCGGGCAGTTCCGCCAGGCTGACCGCCATCTCCAGCGTCTCGGGGCGCAGCGCAGCCAGCACGGTCCGCAAGTCGCCTTCATACTGCGCGATCAGGGCGCGTTCCGCCTTCCGCTCCGCCTGGTAGCCGAACGGGTCCAGTGGCGTCCCGCGCAACAGCTTCCCGTGCCGCATCAGCCGGAACAGCGGCAGCGCAAACCGCGCGGGGATGGCCCGCTTGCCCCGCCGGCCGGTGGCCTTGTCGGTGCCGTGCAGCAGCGGCGGCGACAGATGGAACACCGCGCCGGGGCCATAGGTCGTGGCGGCGTGCAGGCGGGCGACCTCGTATTCGTCCTTGTAGCCCATGACGCGGAACAGGCCCTCGGCGGCCGCGCGGGTCAGCCGGCCGGGCTGGCCGAACACCGCGGTTTCGCGCGCCTCGACCTCGGCCAGCAGCGCGCGATAGCGGTCCGCGTACCGGCGGGACTGGTAGGCGGTCAGGGCGGCGGTGCGCGTCTCGACCAACGCCGCCAGCGTGACTGGCACGTCGCCGATCACCGTCCCCAGCACCTCGCCGGCCAGCGCCGGGCGGTCGGCCAGGATGCGGCCCCACAGGAAGGCACGCTTGTTCACCGCGACCGAGGCGCGGTTCAGTTCGATCGCCCGCAGGATCGCGGCTTCGCCCACCGGCACCAGGCCGCGCTGCCAGGCCAGCCCCAGCAGCAGCGTGTTCATCGCCTGCGCGTTGCCGAACAGCCGTTCGGCCAGATGCACGCCGTGCAGCCACACCGAACGGCTGGCGTCGGTGACTTTCTCGATCGTGCGCTTGTGGAGCATGGCGTCGATCGACAGCAGCCCGTCGCGCTTGAACGCGGCGGTGGCGGCAAGGTCCAGGTTGCCGATGACCACCGACGACGGCGCGTTGCGCTCCAGCACGCCGGCCTGGCAGCCCACTGCGAGGTCGGCGGCCAGCATCAGGTCGGCGGTGCCGACCGGGATGCGCACCACGTCCAGCGCGGCCTCGGTGTCGGCAATCTGCACATGCGCGACCACCGCGCCGTTCTTCTGCGCCAGGCCGGTGAAATCCAGCGTCTTGACCGCGCGGCCTTCCAGATGCGCCGCCATCGCC
Source organism: Acetobacteraceae bacterium (assembly GCA_031291795.1). GTDB lineage: Bacteria > Pseudomonadota > Alphaproteobacteria > Acetobacterales > Acetobacteraceae > Rhodopila. The sequence goes on from JARLIJ010000402.1 coordinate 5,016, forward strand.
AGGATCGCGCCGGAGGTCACGATGCCGCCGCCGCCGATGCCGGCGAACAGTCCGCGCCACACGCCGCCTTGCGGCAGCACAGGCTGCGGCAGGTTGGCGGACAGCTCGCCCTCGCGCGCCTGCCACCGCAGATCCGCATCCGGCGCCACAGGCGGCCCATCGATACTGACAAAACTCGGGCAGAACCCCTTGAGGCAGGACAGGTCCACGTTGCAGGCCGTCGGATTGATCCGGCGCTTGCGGCCGAGGTCGGTTTCCACCGGCTCGATCGCAATGCAGGCGGACTGGGTCGAGCAGTCGCCGCAGTTTTCGCACACCGCCTCATTGATCACGACGTGCCGGGACGCCGGCTGCATGGTGCCACGCTTGCGCCGGCGGCGTTTCTCGGTGGCGCAGACCTGGTCGTAGATCAGCACCGACGGGCCTTCGTAGTCACGGAGCGAACGCTGGACCGTCGCCATATCCTCGCGGGTGTGGCGGGTCACGCCGGGGGGCAGGGCGCTGGCCGGCGGCAGGCGGTCCGCCTCGTCGGCGACGATGGCGATGCGCTGCACGCCCTCGGCGGCGATCTGAGCGGCGATCATCGGCACGGTCGGCGCGCCCTCGGTGGGCTGGCCGCCGGTCATCGCGACCGCGTCGTTGAACAGCAGCTTGTAGGTAATGCGGGTCTTGGAGACGACCGCCTGGCGGATCGCCAGGATGCCGGAGTGCTGGTAGGTCCCGTCGCCGATATTGGCGAACAGATGCTTGACGTCGGTGAACGCGGCCAGCCCGACAAAGGGCACGCCTTCGCCGCCCATATGGGCGAAGGTACGGGTCTGCGGGCCCTCGTCGAGTGCCATGAAGTGGCAACCGATGCCGGCGGTGGCGAAGCTGCCCTCCGGCAGCTTGGTGGACGTCGCGTGCGGGCAGCCGGCGCAGAAGGCCGGGATGCGCTTCAGCAGCCCGTCCGGGCGGTCGACCGCGGCGGGCGGCGGCAGGTTCGGCAGGTTCAGCCCGGCGCGGCCGAGGAACGTCGCCAGGCCGCCGGCCACGCTCTCGGGCGACAGCTCCATCAGCGCGGACAGCAGCGGCGCGCCGTTCGGCAGGGTCTTGCCGCTGACCTCCGGCCGTTCGTCTGCCGGCAGGTGGTAGAGCGCGTCGCGGATCTGGGACTCGACGAAACTGCGCTTCTCCTCGACCACCAGCAGGGCGCGCTTGCCGCGGGCGAAGTCGCGCAGGCCCTCGGTCTCCAGCGGCCAGGTCATCGCCACCTTGTAGACCGCGAGCTGCGCGTGCCCGTCCAGGCCCAGGCGCCGCAACGCGTGCAGCGTGTCCTCATGCGCCTTGCCGACGGTGACCACGCCGATCGGGGCGTCGGCCGTGCCGCTGATCAACCGGTCGATGCGGTTGGCCCGTGCCCAGGCGAGGGCGGCGGGCAGCCGTTCCTCGATCATCCGCCGCTCCAGTTCGGCGCGTTCGGCGGGGAAGCGCAGCGTGGGGTCGAGGTTCAGCCCGTGCGGCGGCAAGGGGAAATCGGGGATGACGAAGCGGTGGGTGCTGCGGACGATGGCGGTGGCGGCCTGCTCCATGGTCTCGGCGGTGGTCTTCATCGCGACCCACAGGCCGGCGTACCGCGACAGCGCCCAGCCGGCCAGGCCGAGGTCCAGCACGTCCTGCACCGAGGCCGGGTTCAACACCGGGATGAAGCAGTTCTGGAAGACATATTCCGTCTGGTGCGGATAGGTCGAGGAATGCGCACCGTGGTCGTCGCCGGCGATCGCCAGCACGCCGCCATGTTTATGCGTCCCGGCCATGTTGGCACAGTGGAAGGCGTCGCCGGTGCGGTCGACGCCAGGCCCCTTGCCGTACCACATCCCGAACACGCCATCGACCCGGCGGCCGGGAAAGGCGTCCAGCTCCTGGGTGCCGTACAGCATGGTGGCGGCCAGGTCTTCATTGATGCCGGGCTCGAACCTGATGTCGTGCGCCGCCATCAACGTCTTTTGCGCCCACAGCTCCCGGTCCAGCCCGCCCAGCGGGGAGCCGCGGTAGCCGGAGACGAAGCCGGCGGTGGCCAGGCCGGCCTCGGTGTCGAGCCGGCGTTGTTCCACGAGCAAGCGCAGCAGCGCCTGGATGCCGGTCAGCAGGACGGGGCGGTCGCGCTCCGCGAACCGCGCTTCGAGCGTGACAGGCGTCTGGCCGACACCGATATCCATGCTGTTGGTCCCCTCTCCGGCCGGCACTCCATGGTGCCTGGTCCACCCCGGACGTCCATCTTAGGTATGTCGTCCTGGGAAAGGTTGCCATAGTTCCGGCACCGCTCGCGCCGTGTTGGCAGGATTGTCCAAAATGCTGCGGCGCAACAAGGACTTCGCCCATGCAGCTCGACCGCCTCGACATCGCGATCCTGGAACTTCTGCAGGTCAATGGGCGGGCGACCGCGGCCGAACTGAGCGAGGCGGCGGCCCTGTCACCCTCGCCCTCGCACCGCCGGCAGAAGCTGCTGGAGGAGGCCGGGATCATCCAGCGCTACGTGGCGCTGCTGGACCAGGACAAGGTCGGGCTGCCGCTCAACGTGTTCGTGACCGTCAAGCTGGCCAACCACGCGGCGGAGACGCTGCTTGGGTTCGAGCGCGCCGTGGCGGCATGCCCGCAGGTGATGGAGATGTACGAGATGACCGGCGCGTCGGACTACCTGCTGCGGGTGGTGGCCGCCGACGTCGCGTCCTACGAGGCGTTCCTGCGCGGGGTGCTGACGCACATCCCGGGCGTCCAGGCGTTCGAGTCCGCGATGGCGCTGAAGCGGATCGTCTACCGCACCAACCTGCCGGTGCGGGTGGCCAAGGGCTGACCGGCGACGGACCATTCACGTGACGACGCGCCTTTCGCGCCTATAATCCCGCCCACAGGGAGAACGAATTCGGCGACGGCTCCGGCCGGCTTCGACGTCTGCCGGACCGGCCGGTGCGGGCACGCGCATCCGACGGACCGGGGCGAGGGGGAGGACAACCATGAGCGACGACATCCTGGTCGAGCACCATCCCGCCTGGCGCAAGCTGGTGCTGAACCGGCCGGACAAGCTGAACGCCGTCAATGAGGGTATGCTGACCCGCCTGCTCGCTGCCCTCGATGCGGCCGAGGCCGATCCGCTCACCCGTGCTTTGCTGCTCACCGGCGCCGGCCGCGGCTTCTGTGCCGGGCAGGAACTGGGGGAAGCCGTCACCCCCGGTCCCGATGGACCGCCCGACCTGGAGCGGCTGGCCGGCACCTGCCACCATGAGGTCGTGCGCCGGATCCGGACCTCCCGGCTGCCGATCGTCTGCGCGGTCAACGGCGTGGCGGCCGGGGCCGGCGCCAGTTTCGCGCTGGCCTGCGACATCGTGCTGGCCGCACGCACCGCCCGCTTCGTGCAGGCCTTCATCAAGATCGGGTTGGTGCCCGATTCCGGCGCCAGCTTCTTCCTGACCCGCAGCGTGGGCGAGGCCCGCGCCCGCGCGCTCGCCATGCTGGGCGACCCGATCGACGGGGCGCGCGCCGAGGCCTGGGGGATGATCTGGAAGGCCGTCGAGGATGCCGCCCTGATGACCGAAGCCGAAGCCTTGACCGCGAGGCTCGCCCAGGCGCCCACCGAGGCGCTGGCGATGATCAAGCAGATGTTCGCCGCCGCCGGGGCCAACGACCTGCCCGCCCAGCTCGACCTGGAAGCGCGGCTGCAAGGCCGCGCGGGCCGCACCGCCGACTACGCCGAGGGCGTGCAGGCCTTCCGGCAGAAGCGTCCGCCGGTGTTCCGGGGCGGCGCGTGACCCCGGACGAACGCGCCCGCGCCTGCGCCAAGGCGATGTGGACGGACGACCGCGCCAGCCGCGCCCTCGACATGATCCTCGGTCCGGTGACGCCGGGGCGCGCCGTGCTGTCGATGCGGGTCCGGGACGACATGGTGAACGGCCACGGCATCTGCCATGGCGGGTTCATCTTCACCCTGGCGGACTCGGCCTTCGCCTTCGCCTGCAACAGCTACAACGAGCGCAGCGTGGCCCAGCACAACAGCATCACCTATGTCCGCCCCGGCCAGCTGGGCGAAATGCTGACCGCGACCGCCGAGGAGCGTGTCCGTTCGGGTCGCAGCGGCCTATACGACGTCCGCGTCACCGGCGCCGACGGGACGGTGGTGGCCGAGTTCCGCGGCCAGTGCCGCACGATCGGCGGCAAATTCTTCCGGGAGAGCTGAGCATGGCCGGGCTGGACCCGATCGAAACCGCCTCACGCGACGAGATCGCCGCGCTGCAGCGCACCCGCATCGCCTGGACGCTGCACCACGCCTACGCCAACGTCGCGCATTACCGCCAGGCGTTCGACGCCGCCGGGGTGCATCCGGACGATTTCCGGCAGCTCGAGGACCTGGCGAAGTTCCCGTTCACCGCCAAGCAGGATTTGCGCGCCAACTACCCGTTCGGGATGTTCGCCGTGCCGCGCGAGCAGATCGTGCGGCTGCATGCGTCATCCGGCACCACCGGCAAGCCGACCGTGGTCGGCTACACGGCGCAGGACATCGAGACCTGGGCGCATGTGGTGGCCCGCTCGATCTATGCCTCGGGCGGACGGCCGGGGATGCTGGTCCATGTCGCCTACGGCTACGGGCTGTTCACCGGCGGCATAGGTGCGCATTACGGGGCGGAGAGACTGGGCTGCACGGTGGTGCCGGTGTCGGGCGGCATGACCGAACGCCAGGTCCAGCTGATCGACGATTTCCGCCCGGACATCATCATGGTGACGCCCAGCTACATGCTGGCGATCCTGGACGAATTCACGCGGCAGGGGCTGGACCCGCGGGCGTCCTCGCTGCGGATCGGCATCTTCGGCGCGGAACCCTGGACCAACGCCATGCGCGCCGAGATCGAAAGCAGCTTCGCGATGGACGCGGTCGATATCTACGGGCTGTCGGAGGTGATCGGCCCCGGCGTCGCCAACGAATGCGTGGAGACCAAGGACGGGCCGCATATCTGGGAGGACCATTTCTACCCGGAGGTGATCGACCCGGACACCGGCGCGGTGCTGCCGGACGGGGAAAAGGGCGAGCTGGTGTTCACCTCGCTGACCAAGCAGGGCATGCCGGTGGTGCGCTACCGCACCCGCGACCTGACCCGCCTGCTGCCAGGCACCGCGCGGACCATGCGCCGGATGGAGAAAGTCACCGGCCGGTCGGACGACATGCTGGTCGTGCGCGGCGTCAACCTGTTCCCGACCCAGATCGAGGAGCAACTGCTGCGAAGCCCCGTCCTGACCGGCCACTACCAGCTTGTGGTGTCCCGCACGGGGCGGATGGACGACGTCGCGGTGCATGTCGAGGCGCGGCCGGAGTATCGCGACCCGGTGCTGCTGGAGGCCGAGGCCCACGCCGCCGCTGCCCGGATCAAGCACACGGTCGGCCTGACCGCGCGGGTGGTGGTGGAACGGCCCGGCGGGGTCGATCGCTCGACGGGCAAGGCCCGGCGCGTGGTGGACCAGCGGCCACGGGATTGAGGCAGCGGCGATCGGCGCCGGCTCCCCAAAGGTTGGTATCCCCGTGCCTGGCGCCAGCCGCGCCTCAGTGCGCCAGCGCGGCCGGTTCGGTGGCCGGCTCGTTCGCCGCACTGGTCCGCAGCGGCAGGTCGCGCAGCCCGAGCGCCACGACGATCGCCGCGGCCATCGCGACGGCGCAGGCCAGGAAGGCCAAATGGAAGGCCCCCGACAGCGCTGCCTGGACCTGCGGCAGCATGGCCGGGGTCACGCCGGCGATCGTGCCGCCGTGCTGGCGGACCTCGCCCAGGTCGATATGGGCGGTGATCCCGATCGCGGCCAGCCGTGCCGCAAAGCCGCTGGCGAGCAGGGCACCGACCAGCGTGCTGCCGAACGCCCCGCCCATCGAGCGGAGGAACAGGATGCAGCCGGTCGCCGCCCCAATATCCCGCCGTTCCGCCGCGTTCTGCACGCACACCAAACTGCTCGGCATCACCATCCCGAGCCCGAAGCCCAGGATGAGCTGGTAGCTCACCAGCAGGGGCAGCGGGGTCGACTCGTCCACCAGGGAGAGCAGTGCGAAGCCGATCAGGCAGCCGGTCAGGCCGGCGAGCATGATCCCCTTCATCTTGCCGCGCCGGCGCGCCAGGATCCCGGCGCACACCGCGCCCACGCAGTTGGTCCCGAGGAACGGCACCACCATTGCACCGGACGTCGCGGCATCCACCCCGCGCACCAGCTGGAAGAACAGCGGCAGCAGGAAGCTGCCGCCGAACAGCGCCAGCGCGCCGCAGAACGCGATCCCCACGCCGCGCACGAACACCGGGTTGGCGAACAGCCGCGGCGGCAGCAGCGGGTCCGGAAACCGCCGCTCCTGCATCGTCAGCAGCACGATCAGCACCAACCCGAGCGCACCCAGGGCGAGGATCGGCGGCGAGGTCCAGGGCATCTCGACCCCACCCCAGCTCAGCACCAGCAGCCAGGCGCTGACCGCGACGGTGAGCAGCCCGGCCCCCGCCCAGTCGATCCGTGCCTTGCGCGGCTTCGGTTGCAGCAGCCGCAGCGCGCGGTCGCAGAGCAGCATGGCGACCAGCGCGATCGGCAGGTTGATCCAGAAGATCCAGCGCCAGGACAGCGCGTCGGTGACCCAGCCGCCGATGATCGGGCCGGCGACCGAGGCAATCCCCCAGGTCGAGGCCATGTAGCCTTGGTAGCGCCCGCGTTCGCGCGGGCTGACCACGTCGGCGATCGCGGCCTGCGCCATGGCCATGAGCCCCGCGCCGCCGATCCCCTGCAAGGCGCGCGCGCCAACCAGCTGGGCCAGGCTGCCGGCCATGGCGCATAGCACCGAGGAGACGCCGAAGATCGCCAGCGCCACCAGCAGCAGCTTCCGCCGGCCGTAGATGTCGGAAAGCTTCCCGTAGATCGGCGTCATCGCGGTGGAGGTCAGCAGGTAGGCGGAGACGATCCAGGCCAGATGGCCGAAGCCGTTCAGGTCCGCCGCGATCGCTGGCACGGCGGGGATGACGACCGTCTGGTCGATCGCCGCCAGGAAAATGCAGAGCAGGATGCCGCTGAGGACCTGGAGTATCTGCTGGTGCGTGAAACGCGGAAGGGCCTCGCCGTCAGCCTGCATGTCTGTTCCCATCCCCGTTCCATCGCCGGCCGGCGATGCGATCGAGCCACCGATCCTGCGTCGTTGCTCCGAGGCGTCTGTCCTACTGCAGCGCAGCATTGCCCGCTATCTCGGCACGGGCAACCCAGCCGTGCATTGACGCACAGGTCGCATGGCGCTGGATTGCGCAGTTTGCCTGAGTTTTCGGCGATTTGTGGGAATTGGGGCGGATTTGGCTGCGGCGAGACGGCTGAAACATCGATGAACACCGATACTGTGGCGGTTCGTGCGCGGTCTGCCTGTCCCGGATAATGCACAGACGCCCAAGGTCGGTGCCAGCCATGCCAGACGCCGGCGCCTGGCATCGTAGGCAAGACCGCTTTCTCAACACGGAGCGACTGTCTGACTTATCCAGTGGTCATGTGTGCGGCTTGGGCAGGTTGAGGCTGAGGAGGCCAGCCGAACGTCGGCCAGCCTGACGCGAGGCTGGCGCGGTGCTTGCCGCCGTCAAGGCCGCGATGCGCCGCTTCTCGGTGGCCTTCGGCCAGCCTTGACCGCGGCTGCGCGCGACGCCAGGCGTGGATCAGGCCGGGACGAAGAAACGGCGCTGTCAGCCGAACCAAGAAACCGGGTGTCTCCCCCAGGGGTAGCGATCAGGGGGGTAGCGATCAGGCCAGCTGGGCGAGCGCCTTCCGTACGTCGCGTGCCTTGGCATTCAGGCGCACCAGCAGTTTGCGTGCCAGGGCGATGCGGATGCCCTTGGCAGGCTTGCCTGCGGCACGCAGCGTCGCGTGGAACGCCGCGAAGTCGGGATCGTGGCGGCGGACGATCTCGGCCACTATGAAAAGGATGGAGCGCACCGCTTCGCGTCCGCCGCGCACCGGGCGCTTGCCGCTCTTCTTGCCGCTGTCGTGCGCGAGAGGGGCAAGGCCCCCGAGTTTGGCGATTGCCTTGCCCGACACCGTGCCGATCTCCGGCACATGCGCCATCAGGCGGGCAATCGTGCGCCCCGCCACTCCCTTGATCTCGCGGAATGCCGTCTTCAGGGCAAGCCACAACGGATCGGCGTCGATGAGGGCGATCACCTGGTTTTCCAGACGCCGGATCTGCTGGTTGATGGTCGACAGCACGGCGGTGAAGCTTTCCAGTGCGTCTGGATCCTCCACCAGGCGGCGTTGGTTGTTCTGTGCGGTCCTCAGCTCGATCAGTTGGCGCATGCGCACCACGAGTGCGGTGAGACGCAGCTGCGTGTCCGACCCCGGCGGCGGACGCCGATGCGCTTGGTCTCGGCATACCAGGCAATCATCGCAGTATCGATCTTGTCGGTTTTCTCGAGTGCGCCCATGGCTTGGGCAAACTGATGCACCGATCGCGGATTGACGATGGCAACCGCGATACCGGCTGCCCAGAGCTGGGCGAACGGGAGGCGTTCATATCCCCCGGTTGCTTCCATCACCACCAGATCTGCCTGGTGGGTCTTGCAGAACAGAGCGAGCGCGGCGATGCCCTCGCTGGTTCGGGCAAATTGCTGCCAGACGCCGTCGCGGCCGATGCGGGCATCAAGGGTTTCGGCGCTGACATCCACTCCACAAATGATGTGTGCCGCGGTAACCTTCCTTGTCCATGCGGTTGGGACCAAGCGACTGTTCGGTCGTACGTGACGAAATGGCGGCTGGTCCCAGGCTCCGTGCCGGCTGTGACCTGGAAGAAGACGGGCGCCAGCCACCGTGCACCGGGACCGGTGGCCACCGGTCCCGGTGCAGCTTCTCAGCATGGCTGCGAAACCAGGAAATCAGATACAAGGAAGCAAGGCGAGGGCCACAGGAGGGCCACGGAGTGCACGTGCCGCCTGACTGGTCCGAGGCCTCCCCGCAGCACGCGCCCTCCGTGGCCCTCCGCTCGTCCTCCGTGTTAAATAACAATGAACCGTAAACGCTGCGGCGGTGGGACAGTCCCCGGGACGCTGGGCCATGGTCCCGCAAGGGCTCAGGGGTTTGCGGCATGGGCCGGCTTGGGCAATGGCTCCGGGCCGAGAACGACCAGGGTAGCAGGAGCCGCTTGCGACCCAAGGTCGTCGTTCGTCGCGTCGACCCCACCGATCAAGATTTGGCCGGCAGCAGACTGGCCGCTTCGGGCTCCGGGAACGCGCGAGCGGACATCAGGCTCTCTGGACACAAACCCGCCATGATCGCCAAGCTCGCGTGGCACAAAAGAGGAGCGTCCGCGATGACCATCATCGATTCCCAGGTCCATGCCTATGAGGCGAACACGCCGCAGCGTCCCTGGCACAGCGTGCCGAACTGGCCCGCGCATGTCACAGGCGACGAGATGGTGGCGGCGATGGACAAAGTCGGTGTTGATGGCGCGATCTTCATCTCGTCGTTTTCCATGTACCGCTACGATGCCAGCTATGCGGTGGACGTGCAGCGGGCCCATCCCGACCGGCTTGCCATCGTCAAGCCGGTCGACCCGGACGATCCGGCGGTGGCCGACGTCATCGCCGACTGGAAGAAGACGCCGGGCGCGGTCGGAGTCCGCATCATGCTGCCGAAAGAGGCGGGGCGCGCGGCGAGCGACCCGGGCCTCGACCGGATCCTGCGCGCGGCAGCACGCCACGATTTTCCGGTCAACATCCTGTGCTGGGACAACCTGGACGTGGGCACGGCGCTCATCGATCGCCATCCCGACACGCGATTCATCATCGACCATCTGGGCATCCTGCAGCCACGCGTGTCGCCCGCGCCGCCGCAGCCCTGGGCCGACCTTCCGAAGGTACTGGAACTCGCCAGGCGCCCGAACGCGGTGATCAAGGTCAGCGGCGCCTGCACGCTGTCGCGGGAGCCGTATCCGTTTCCGGACATCTGGGACCCGCTTGCACGCGTGTTCGATGCGTGGGGTTTCGAGCGCTGCTTGTGGGGCACGGACTGGACGCGCGCGTTCGCTGTCGTCAACTACGCGCAGGCGGTCGAGCCCTTTCGCACCACGGACCGCCTGAACGACACGGAGCGGGCAATGCTCATGGGCGGCGCCTGCGCCAAGGCGTATGGCTGGTCGCCGCGGAAAGCCTAGTACGTCCCGCCGAGTACGTCGGGGGGACGCAGCAGCATCGGCGCATATCGCTGATGGCCGTGCCCCCCGACGAACGGTCTTGTGATGGCCGCAAGGAAGACCTCCGCTTCTGGAGAGCTTCCTGCCGGAGCGGACATCTTTGTATGGCAAATCGGTAGCGACACGGCCCCGTCAGGGAGACCGTCGTTGGACCCGGATTTTTCCGGCCGACCGATGCCCAGTTTGCACGACCTGCGCCGTGTCTGCGGAACGCCACCTGCGGCAAGCCGTGCAAACTGCGCCTGCGTCAACCCATGCGATCAGTTGAAGACCATGCCGCCGTCAATGATAACCGCCTGCCCCGTCATGTAATCGGAATCCGGACCAGCGAGGTAGGAGACGCAGGCCGCCACGTCTTCGGGTTCGGAAATACGGCCCAGGAGCACGGTTTTCGCCCATTGTTCGAGTCCCCATTCCAGGGATTGGCCGTTTGCGTCTGCCACTTTCTGTGCAATGCCCGCCATCATCGGGGTCCGCACGATACCCGGACAATAGGCATTGACGGTAATGCCGAGCGCGGCGAGATCCTTCGCGGCGGTCTGGGTGATGCCGCGGATGGCAAACTTGGTCGCACCATACACCGCCAGATCCGGGTTGCCGACCTGGCCGGCCTGCGACGAGGCGCTGATGATCTTTCCGACGACCTCGCCTTTCTTCGTCGGCTTGCGCGCCTTGAAATGCTTCACCGCCGCCTGGATGCCCCAGTACGTCCCGCCGACATTGACATCGAACACCTTGCGGTAGATTTCCGGCGTAATCTCCTCGATCGGGGTCGTCGGGCCGAGCCCGGCGTTATTGATCATCACATCAAGACGGTTGAATCGCGCAACCACCTCATCGACCGCCTGGAAGACCTGATCGCGCTCGGCGACATCGACTTTGACGGCAAGCGCCTCGCCGCCGGCAGCCGTGATCTGCTTGACGGTGTCCTGGGCCGTGTCGGCGTTGAAATCCAGCGAACCGATAGCGAAGCCATCTTTGGCGAGACGGATTGCGATAGCCCGACCGATGCCCTGTCCAGCACCCGTGACGATGGCAACCTTACGCTGAGTGATCATAGGATTCTTCTCCTGCGTTTGGGTCCACTATGCAGCCGGACTGAATAAAAACAGCATCAGCCAGGGCTGCGCGTCGCTGCCGTCCTTTGCTCCGGCATCCCCGCGCCGGTGCAGCGCGTCGAACCAGGCGAGGTGCAACTCCCGTTCTGTTGGGACCGCCTGCCCGGTCCGCCGACAACGCAGCACCTTGGGAGAACCGCTTGTCTTCCGCCAGCGACGTACCGGCGTGCATACCAGCAACTCGTAGGATAGCCCGACGCCCTGCAGACGACACTGATCTGGATCAAACAAAGCCGAGGCCGGCGATCGGCGTGGTCAGGACAAGGGAACCAGGGGTTGAGGGGCCTGCCATTTTGGAAGCGGCGGTGCTGCGCCTGGATGCGGGTTTGTGGGTGCCCCGTCGGTGGGCGGCTTCGGTCGGAGATGTCTGATTGCGGGCGCCTGCCGGCGGGCAAGCGCGCTTTTTTAACACGGAGGACGAGCGGAGGGCCACGGAGGGCCACAGGAGTTCTGGCTGCTGGCGCTGGGTGCGGCTACACGACGTAGCGGCGGATGCCGTCGGTCAGGCGGCGCGCGTTGAAATTCAGCAGCAGGC
>JARLIJ010000403.1 GCA_031291795.1 Acetobacteraceae bacterium
CTGATCGCCCAGCTCGCCGACCGCCGCGGCGAGTGCATCCACGCCGCCTGCCCGCATTGGCGCCGCTGCTTCATCGAGCACACCGTCCGCCGCGCCCGCACCGCCGAACTGGTGGTGGCCAACCATGCCCTGGTGATGACCCAGGCGGCCTGGGGCGGGCTGGACGACAACGCGGTGCCCACCCGCTACGTGTTCGATGAGGGCCATCATCTGTTCGATGCCGCCGATGCGGCGTTCTCGGCGGAACTCTCGGGGGCGGAGACCGCCGAACTCCGCCGTTGGCTGCTGGGCGCCGAGGGCGGCCGGTCGCGCGCCCGCGGCATCAAGCGCCGGCTGGATGAGCTGGTGACCGAACGCCCCAACCTGGAAGCCCCGCTGGAGGCCGCGTTGCAGGCCGCCCGCGCCCTGCCGGCCCCCGGCTGGCCGACTCGCCTGGGCGAGGAAGGGCCGGAACTGACCGGCATCGAGCCCGGCCGTCCCAACCCGACCGAACTGTTCCTGCGCTACGTCCGCCGCCAGGTGCTGGCGCGCATTGGCGGCACCGATGGCGAACCCGGCCGCCCCGGCTGGGGAGCGGCCCCTCAAGGCGGGCCGGACGGTCCCCCCGGCGCACGGCCCACCGGTACTTGGGGCGCGATGGAATGCGACGTCTTCCCGATCAATGAAGACCTGGCGCAGGCCGCCGACCGCCTCGCCCGCGCGCTGGCCCGCATCGCCGAACCGCTCGCCACCCTGCGCGACCGTCTGCTCGCCCGCCTGGAAGACGAGGCGGAGGACATGGACGCCGCCACCCGCAACCGCATCGAGGCGATCGGCCGCTCGCTGAACCGCCGCGCGCTGAACCCGCTCGCGGCCTGGCAGGCGATGCTGTGGGGCCTGACCGAACCGCCATCCGACCCCGGCCAGCGGCCCGGCTACGTGCTGTTCTTCAAGCTCGACCAGCCGCGCGGGATGAACCGGGATGCCGATGTCGGGCTGCACCGCCACTGGCTCGACCCGACCATCCCGTTCGCCGCCACCCTGGCCGCGCCGGCGCAAGGCCTGCTGGTGACCTCCGCCACATTGCGCGACGCCGGCGATGGGGACGCCGAGACCGCCTGGGCCTCGGCCGAGGCGCGGGTGGGCGCGCCACATCTGCCCTCACCCGCGATCCGCGCGGCGGTCGCCTCGCCGTTCGACTACGCGGCGCAGACCCGCGCCTTCGTGGTGACTGACGTCGCGGCAGGCGACATAGGCCAGCTCGCCGCCGCCTATCGCGCGCTGTTCCTGGCAGCCGGCGGCGGCGGGCTCGGGCTGTTCACCGCCATCCGCCGGCTGCAGGCGGTGCATCAGCGGATCGCGCCGGAGCTGGAGGCGGCCGGCATCCCGCTCTACGCCCAGCACGTCGATGCCATGGGCAACGGCACGCTGGTCGACATCTTCCGCACCGAGGAGGAATCCTGCCTGCTCGGCACCGATGCCATGCGCGACGGCGTGGACGTGCCAGGCCGCGCGCTGCGGCTGGTGGTGTTCGAGAAGGTGCCCTGGCCGCGCCCCGACATCCTGCACCGCGAACGGCGCATCCATCTGTCGGACGGCGACCCGAAAGGCTATGACGACCGCATCGTCCGGCTGCGCCTGCGCCAGGCGTTTGGCCGGCTGATCCGTCGCGCGACCGACCGCGGCGTGTTCGTGCTGCTCGACCGGCAGGCACCGTCCCGGATCCTCTCGGCGTTTCCCGCGGGCGTGGCGGTGCGCCGGGTCGGTCTCGCCCAGGCGGTTGCACAGACACAGGAATTTCTTGCCGGCACCCCGCCTGTTTGAACTAACACGCTGCTCGGCTAGTGTCGCCGTAACGTTCAACCGGAGTTTCCTGCATGCGGTCGCACGAATCGCTGAAGGCGCCTGAAGCGCTTGTCCTGACCATGGTCCTGGTCGCCGCCGCCGATGGCGGGATCACCGACCGGGAGATCGGTGTAATGTCCGCCCTGGTGCAGACCCTGCCGGCGTTCCAGGATTTCACCGCCGGCCAGCTGGAGCAGGCGACCGACGCTGCCGTACATCTGCTGAATGAGGACGACGGCCTGAAGCAGGCCGCCGACCTGATCCGCAGTGCCCTCGGCATCCGGCTGCGCGAGACCGCCTATGCCCTGGCCTGCGAGGTGGTCGCGGCCGACGGCAAGGTCGGGCCACAGACGCTGGACATGCTGGAGTTCGTGCAGCACGAGCTGGCCCTCGATTCACTGATCGCCGCGGCGATTGGGCGTGGCGTGCGGGCCCGCTATCAGCGGGCGGACGCCGCCTAGCGTGGGCCCATCCGCGTCACGCTGCCGTGCCTGATCGGTATCCGATGATGCGAATCCTCGCCACGGCCGCGGGCCTGGCATTTCCCCCCCTGGTGGCGCTGCTGGTGCTCGCGCTGGGCGGCTGGCTCGCGCCGGTCCCGGCGCTGGTCGCGGCCGGACTGGTCGCGCTGGCCATGCTGGGCTTCGCGCTCATCTGGGTGCGCGATGTCGAGATGCTGATCGACGCCGTGCGCCAGGTCGCCACCGACGACAGCGGCGTGACGCCGCGCATCGCGCCGTCCCTGGCCTTGATGGAAGCGGTCGGACGCGAGATCGAGCGCCTGATGCGCCGGGTTTCCCAGCACACCGCCCTGGTGGATCAGTTCCGCCGCGCCGATGAGGCGATCCTGGAGCGCCTGCCCGACCCGCTGATCGTGCTGGCGCCGGATCGCGCGGTGCGACGCGCCAACTCGGCGGCGCGGGCGGCGTTTGGGGCCGACATGGCCGCCGTCTTGCGCCATCCCGGCCTGCGCGCGGCGATCGACCGAGCGTTTTCAGTGGGCGCCGCGCAGACCGCGGAGATGACGCTGCCGGTGCCGATGTCGCGGGAACTGCATGCGACGGTGGTGCCGATGGACCCGCCGCTGGCGGATGGCGGCCGCGCGATCGTCGTGCTGTCCGACCGCACGCGGGAACGCGCGGTGGAGCGCATGCGGGCCGATTTAATCGCCAATGCCAGCCATGAGCTGCGCACGCCGCTGGCCTCGCTGATCGGCTTCATCGACACGCTGCTGGGGCCCGCGGCGGACGACCTGCCCGCCCAGCAGCGCTTCCTCGGCATCATGGCGGAGCAGGCCGCGCGGATGAACCGGCTGATCGACGACCTGCTGAGCCTGTCGCGGGTGGAGCTGACCGAACACCAGGCGCCGCCCGACCAACTGGACCTGGGCACGCTGCTGCCGCGGCTGGCGGCGGGGTTCGAGCCGCGGCTGGCGGAGCGGTCGCTGACGCTGGACATGCAGATCGCGGAACGCCTGCCGCCGGTGGCGGGCGACGCCGACCAGATGGCCCAGGTGATGCAGAACCTGCTCGACAATGCGGTGAAATACGGCCGCGAGGGCGGGGTGGTGCGGCTGACCGCCCACGTGGCGCCGGCCGGGAACCGCTGGCCGAACCGGCCGGGCGTGCTGATCTCGGTGGCGGACCAGGGCGCGGGCATCGCGCGCGAGCACATCCCGCGCCTGACGGAGCGGTTCTACCGGGTGGACAAAGGCCGGTCCCGGGCGGTCGGCGGCACCGGCCTGGGGCTGGCGATCGTCAAGCACATCGTCAACCGCCACCGCGGCCAGCTGCTGATCGAGAGCGAGCTGGAGGTCGGCACCACCGTCAGCGTGTGGCTGCCCCAGGCGGTCGGGTCCGCGCGGGCGTTCGACGCGGACTGACCGCTCAGCCCGGCAGCTTGCCGTCGTCGACCGGGATGATCATGCCGGTGGCGGTTACCGGTCCTGTGCGCGCAGCGACGGTGGAGGATCATAGCCGCGTACCGCAGGCCCGTGGTGCACCGGCACAGCCCGCGGTGCACGGGCACGGAAAGTGTGGGCAATTAACCGGGCCTTAATCCGGGACGCCTATGAAGCAGGGTGTCTCACGCGCCAGGATGGTGCAGCGTTCGCGGTGAATCCGCCATGCCCAACGAATTGTCTATCCAGGGCGTATCGCCCTTGAATACCACTGGCGATACGACAACCGAACCAAAAGGCGAAGCGTTTGCGCCGCCCGCCGCAGCCACGCCTGTGAGTTCGCCGCTGTACGTCAATCCGTCGCTCCGCCTGGACCCCACGCTGGGACTGGTGGTCATCGAGTTTCGGGATCCGAGCGGCTCCGTCACGAGTTCCATCCCGAGCCAGCGGCAACTGCAGGCATACCGGCTGCACCAGCAGCCGATGCCGAACGCGGAGGGCGGCCAGGCGGCCGTGCCCGCGCCGGGCGGGGGTACTCCGGCCCCGGATGCTGCGAAGGCAGCACCGGCCCAGCCGGAGCGCACGACCACGGCCGCCACCGTTCCCACGTCGCGTGCCGCGGCCACCGAGACGCCGGTCGTCGCCACGCGAAAGGCCTAGCGCGGATTCAGGTCGGGCCCGCGAAGAGCGCGATATCGCTGTGTCCGGCAGCCCTTCGCGCTGCATCTCGTTCCAAGGCGAACCGCCGGTGGTTCGCGGGTGCGGCGCCGCTGCCGCAGGGAGATACCGCATGCCGCGCCTGCTGCTGGCCGACCGGGTGAAGGGGCCGCACGACAGCTTCCTCGCACCGTTGCTGCCTGCGCTGCGCGACCGCTACGACGTGCGCCTGATCTCGGCCGGCCCCGGCGACGCGCTGGCCGACGCGATCGGCTGGGCGGACATCGTCTGGCTCGAATGGTGCTGGGACCATGCCGTCTGGGCCACCCGTTCGGGGGTGCTGAAGGGCAAGCCCTGCGTCCTGCGGCTGCACTCGATCGAGGCGCTGCAGACCGAGTTCCCCGCCAAGGTCGACTGGACGCAGGTGCATCGGCTGATCACTGTGGCGGACGACATCACCGAGGTGCTGCTGGCGGCCGTCCCGTCGATCGCCGAGGCGGTGCCGATCAGCGTGATCGCCAACGGCATCGACCTGGAGCGGTTTGCCGCGGGCGATCCGGATCGGTTCCGGGTCGCCTGGGTGGGCCATCTCGAGCCGAAGAAGAACCCGATGCTGCTGATGCAGGTCGCGCATCGGCTGCATCAGTGCGATCCGCGCTACAGCTTCCACGTCGCGGGCGCCTTCACCGACCTGCGGACGGCGCGCTACCTGCAGCGGCTGCTGCCGGCTTTGGGGCTGGGCGGCGTCATCCGGTTCGACGGGCCGGTGGCCGACATGCCGGGATGGTACGCCGACAAGGGCGTGTTGCTGTCGACCTCGATGTACGAAAGCTTCGGGCTGAACATCGGGGAAGCGATGGCGGTGGGCGCCTACCCGGTCGTCCACGACTTCCCCGGCGCGGACCGGCTATGGCCGGTGGAGTGCCTGTTTGCCAGCATCGACCAGGCGGTGGCGCTGATCCGCGCCGGGCGGCCGGGGCTGTACCGCGCGTGGGTGGCGCAATGCTATGGGCTCGACCGGCAGGTGGCGGCGGTGATGGCGCTGCTCGATGCGCTTTGTGCGGGTGCGCCGGCCGAGGCGGCGCTCACTCCGGGGTAGATGCGGCCGCGTCGCCCAGCCGGGCATAGACGAAGAAATCGGCGAAGGAGGTGTCGTCGGGGCTGGCCGGATCGAACGGGTAGCGGTTCGGAACATGCGCCTGCAGCCGCCAATCCGGCTGGGTCGCCGTGACATGGTCGCTGAACCGGCGGTGCCGGACATGCGGGGAGGGCCAGGGGTGGTCGACGTTGCTGGCATAGACCAGCACGAAGCGCGTGGCATGCGCGAACAAGGCGTGCATGTACTGCACGAAGACGGCGTCCTCGATCAGGTGGAACACCACGTCGATCGACAGTGCGAGTTCGGCGGCGGGGACGGTCTCGATCGCATCGAACGACAGGAAACGGTGTGCCGGGAAGCGGGCTGCACAACCGGCGAGCGAAGTCGGGGACACGTCGATCCCGGTATAGTCAGGCACCTGCAGCAACGAGAGCAAATTGCCGTCGCCGCAGCCGAGGTCGAGCACGCTGGCGATGGCATGGCGGCGGACGAAATTGTTGATGAAATCCGCCTTGAACCGCGCCAGCCGGCCGTAGGAGCCGGCGCCGGACGTTCCGCCGCCCTGGTAGCGCCGCTCCCAGTACGCCGCCGAGGAGAAGCCGCTCACTGCCGGGTGCACCAATCCTGCCAGGCATGGCGCAAGGCCGCACCCAGGTTGCGGCCGAACCGGGCGGCGTCGCAGAGCGGGCTGGCCTTTGCCCGTGCCCGCAGGGTTGCCCGCAGCGTTGCCAGCGCCTCGAGGTCGGCGGCCTTTTCCAGAGCGAGGTCGACATAGCCGGCCAGGTCGGGGGCGATCCAGTCGGTCAGGCCGACGTTGCTGAGATGGCTCAGGGAATGCCGGGACGCGAAGATCTCGCCGGGCATGGAGACGGTCGGCACGCCCATCCAGATCGCCTCGCAAGTCGTCAGGCCGCCGGAATACGGAAACGGATCGAGCACGATGTCGATGTCGCCATACTCGCGCAGAAAGGCGCGATGGCCGGAGGCGCCGCGCAGCGCGATGCGCGTGCGGTCGATGCCCAGCGCTTCGAACGCCGCGCCGATCCGCGCGGCGGTTGGACCGTCGCTGAACTGGTGGGTCTTCAGCACCAGCCGCGAGTCCGGTAGGCGGTCCAGGATCTCGGCCCAGGTCTCGATCACCACCGGCGTGACCTTGGCCAGGTTGTTGAAGCAGCCGAAGGTCACGTAGCCATTGCGCAGCGCCGGCAGGGGCACGACGTCCGGCGCATAGGGCGGCGGGCTGTAGCAGACATAGCCGTCCGGCAGGCACAGCAGCCGTTCGGAGTAGTGCGGCGCCAGCACCGGCGGCGTTTCCCAGCGGTCGGTCAGGATCCAGTCCATCTCGGCCACGCCACTGCTGTGGTTCTGCATGCCGACCCATTTGATCTGCACGGGCGCCAGGCGGTGCACGCAGGCCGGCATCCTGCCGGCATCGCCATAGCCGCCGAGGTCGATCAGCACATCGACGCCTCGGTCCCGCGCCGCCTGCGCCACTGCGCGGTCGTCCAGCATGTCGATCTCGATCCAGTCGCGCGCGACGGCGTGGAAGCGCCGGCCGATCTGGTCGCCGGGCATGCCGTTCTGCACCAGGCAGACCAGCGAGAACTGGGTCGGGTCCAGCGCCTCGAACCCTGCGATGGTCAGCCAGCCGACCGGGTGGGTCTTCAGCACGCCGGACAGCAGGCCCACGACCAGCTTCCGGTCCGGGTCGGGGCCGTTCAGCAGCGCGGGCATCGGCACACGCGGCAGCCGGTCGCTGCAGTCGCGCAGGGCGGCGAGCAGCGTGGCCCCGTCGATGCCGTCGAGATAGGGCAGGGTGTTGCAGAGTGTGCGCCGCGCCAGCACGGAATCGGGATCGAGCGCGATGGCGCGGCGGGCGAGCGCCACGGCCTCGGCCTGCAGGCCTACGCAGGCGGTGGCGTTGGCGAGGTTGACCATCACCGACCCCTGTTCGCCGGTCTCCGCGACCAGGTCGAGCAGGATGGTGCGCGCCTCGGGGTGGCGGTGCATCCGCATCAGCACGGCGGCGCGGTCGTTGCGCAGGCGGGGGTTGGCGGGGTCCAGTTGGGATGCGCGGCGCAAGGCCGCCTCAGCCTCCCGCAGCCGGTTCGCATGGGCGAGCACGCCGCCGAGGAAGGCGATCGGCTGCGCCGCGTCCGGCGCCAGGGCGACGGCGACTTCGAGCGCGTCGATCGCCGCGTCGCGCTGACCGAGGCGGGCGAGCAGCACGCCGCGCGCGGTCTGGCGCACCGCGTTCAGCGGATCGATCGTCACTGCCAGGTCGAGCCGCGCCAGTTCCGGCTCGATCGCGTTCGCGAGGCAGGCCGCTTCGACCCCGTGCAAGGCGTAGGAGAGCGCGGCCGGCGCCAGGCGTTGCGCCTCGATGAAGGCGGTCAGGGCCAGCGGCGCTTCGTCGGTCGCGAGCAGGGCGAGGCCGAGTGTGTCCCAGGTCTCGGCGCGACCGGGATCGATGCCGCAGCAGCGCAGCAGCAGGCTGCGGGCGTCCGCTGCCCGGCCACTTGCGATCAGCAGGCCGGACAATGCGATCAGTGCTTCCTGGCGGCGCGGGTTGCGGTCCAGCGCTTCGCGGTAGGCGATCTCGGCTGCCGGCCATTCGTCGGCCGCGCGCAGGCTCTCTGCCAGCCGCACCAACGGCTCGTCCCAGTCCGGCAGGCGTTCGGCGATTGAGCGCATCAGGCCGCGGGCACGGTCGCGGTCGCCTGCCCGATCCTCGGCGATCGCGAGGTTGAGCAGGGTCACGGGGGAGGCCTCACCCAATGCGACGGCGATGCGCAATGCCGCCAGCGCATCGGCGGGTCGGTCCTGCGCGAGCAGCGCCATGCCCTGGGTGGCATGGCAGGCGGGATCAGTCGGCTTGTCCGCCATCGATCGGGCAACTTCGGCCAGGGCGCCGGCCGGGTCCCCCTCATGCAGGCGCGCGAGGGCAGTTTCAGCCGTCATGCCGCGTCCGCTCCAGCACGGCCAGGAAACCCGCGACGGGCGTATCCGCTTCGTAGCGCACGGCCTCGGGGTCCAGTCGGTTGATCGTCAGGTCCGCCGCGGCGGCCATACGGGTCAGATATCCGCGGCTGTGGGCATAGCGGCCCTGGCGCAGCAGCGCCCAGTCGCCGTTGCCGGGCACCGTACCGTCATGATGCGGCAGCAGTTCCTCAACCGAGAGAACGAACCATCCGCCCGGTTCAAGGCGGGCATGGACGGCGGCAAAGACCGCGTCGAGCGCGCCGAAATAGCACAGCACGTCGGCGGCGAGGATCAGCGGCCAACGCTGGGACTCCTCCGACAGCACCGTCATCAGGTCGGTTTCCCGCAATTCGGCGTACAGGCCCTTGGCGGCGGCTTCCGCCAGCATGCGGCCGGACAGGTCGACGCCGGTGATCGGGCCGAGCGGCAGGTCGCTGAGCGCGAGGGCGATGAGGCCGGTGCCGCATCCGAGGTCGAGCACCGGGCCGACCCGTTTCCCGGCGGCCACCCGCGGATGGGCCAGAAGGGCTTTGCGCATCGTCCCGGGAACGCGGTAGCCGAGGGAGACCAGATGGCTTTCGAACCGGTCGGCGTAGCCGTCGAAGACAGTGCGCAGGTAGTCGTCCGGTGCGCGGTCACTCCCCGCCACGTAGCCCGAGGCGGCGGCGAGATGGCGGACATAGGGATCGTCGGGCCCGAGCTTCAGGGCTGCGGCGTAGGCGTCCGCGGCATCGATGTGCCGCCCGAGGCTGGACAGGGCATGCCCGCGCAAGCCGAACGTGCAGGCATCGGCGATCCCGGCCACGCGTGCGGCCTCGCAGACCTGTTCCGCCTGCGCGAAATCACGCCGCCGTATGCATTGCAGGACCGCGGCGTTGCGCAGTTCCACCGCGGTCGGTACGGCGGCGATGCCGCCCAGCAGGGTGGCCAGCGCGGCATCGGTGTCGCCGGCGGCGCTTTGGGCGTTGGCGAGCGCTTCGTGGAACGATGGCTCCCCGGGCCGCATCGCGACGGCTTCGCGCAGGCAGGCGGCACCCTCCTGCGGGCGCCCCAGCTGCTGCATCAGGACGCCCAGCAGCGCCTTCGCGACGGGATCGGGCGGATTGAGGATGACGGCTTCGGCGGCGTCGCGGGTGGCGCCCTCGAGATCGCCGAGGCGTTGGCGGAGTTCGGCGCGGATTTTCCGCAATTCGGCGTTGTCGGGCGCCAGTGAAACGGCTTCGTCGAGGTCCCCTGCGGCCTGTTCGATTGTGCCGTCCTGCAGGGCCAGCCGGGCGGAGAGCTGTGCCAGGCCGGCGCCGGGCGGTGCCAGGCGGCGTGCGGCGGCCAGCAACGGGCGGGCGGCCCCGGCGCGTCCGGCATCGAGCAGGATCGCGGCGCGGCGCATCAGCGCATCGGCATCGGCGGTGGTTTGCATCAGGTCCATGGACAGGGGCTCCTTTTGAGCCGAGGGCCTCAGCCCTGCGCGGACAGGCCGGCGGCAAAGTTCTCATTGATGGCGATGAGGAAGCCGAAATCCGGCGTCTCACGGTCCATCTCGCGCTGCACGGCCAGGCCGACCGAGAGGATGGCGGCACGCAGGTCTGCCGGCAGCGCATTGTCCGGATCGCTCACCAGATCATGCACCG
Organism: Acetobacteraceae bacterium; assembly: GCA_031291795.1. GTDB lineage: Bacteria > Pseudomonadota > Alphaproteobacteria > Acetobacterales > Acetobacteraceae > Rhodopila. The sequence goes on from JARLIJ010000403.1 coordinate 10,091, forward strand.
TCATCCAGAGCCGGCGGTTGTCGGCCAGGGCGCGGACCCGCGGCAGCACGCCAGCGTCTTGTGCGGCTTTCAGGGCACCGGTGGCGCGGCGGAAGACATCGGCTTCCTGCAAGCGCTGGGAGCGATGGACGGACGCGGCCTCATAGGCGCGAGTCGCCTGATTGCTGGTCTGCATGGCTATTTTTGGTCCCTGCAAAGTGAGAGTTGTCCTGTCCCCTGGGGACAGGGTCCGTGCGATCCGGCGCATCGCTGCCCATCACCGCTTCCTCGTGCCGGATGATCCGCCTGGCGAGCTTGAGGGCGAGGTAGCAATCATCGGCTTCGGCCGCGGCCAGGGCACGATCGAGGATATCGCACGCCAGCGGCGAGGTGGTTGCGTCCTTGAACGCGGTGATCAGGTTGCGTGCCGCATCGAGTCCGGCGGGTCGTTCTTCTTCACAGCCGATATAGGCGGACTGGAGGGCGAAGTAGATCCGGCGCGCGGGGCTGTCCGCCTGATCGGGCGGCATGATCTGCTTGCCGAACAGGAACCGCGCCTTGGCGGTAAGTTCGATGCGCGACTTTGTGCGGAAGCGGATAGGGGCGCCGTTGACGATCATGACTTCGCCCTGCCGCAGTTCCAAGACCAAATTCGACATGCGCCCCTTCCTGGTTCGCTCTGCGTGCGTGGTGCGGCGTCGCCTCGCGCGACCAATCGATCGTGTACCGGCATCCTGCCGGCCCGATTTAGGCGGCCATGGCCGCGAACGGGCGTCCTGCCCGTTCGGCGCACACGGGTTCAAGCGGTTACTTGAACAGGCTGAGCAGGCTTTGAGGCGCCTGGTTGGCCAGCGACAAAGCCTGGGTGCCAAGCTGCTGGCGGATCTGCAGCGCCTGCAACTGGGCCGACTCCTTGGCCAGATCAGCATCGACCAAGGCGCCAAGACCAGTGTTCAACGAATCGATCTTGTCATGATTGTAACTGATCTGGTTGGTCACGTAGTTGGTCGCCGAACCGATGGTGTTCAGCTCCTGGCCGATGGCGTTCATTTTGCTGATGAACGTGCCGCTGGCGGTGATCAGCGCGGCGATCGTCGCCGAGGCCCCCATCTGGGTCGAGGTGAACGCGATCGAACCGTATATGGCAGAGCCACTGAAAGTGGCGATGCCGTAGGACGAGCCCGATTCGTTGCGTGCCACAGCCACGCGGGCAAACGTTCCGGTGCTGCCGGTCAGATCTCCGATCAGCGTTTTGCCGTTGTAGCTGGCGTCCTGCACGAACGTTTTCACGTTCGCCAGCATCGAGTTGTACTGACTCTCGTAGTTCGTACGGTCGTTGCCTTGCACGTTGCCGTCCGACAATTTCACCAGGACATTCCGCATGGATGCCATGGTGTTGGAGATGTTGGTGAGGCCCGACTGAGATGTGCTCAGCAAGCCTTGCACATTGCCGAGCTGCTGGTTGGCACTGGTCAGTGCGCCGACGGTCGAACGGACTGTCTGGGCGATCGCGAAGGCGGCGCCGTCATCCGTTGAGTCCGCCACCCGGTAGCCGGTGGAGACCTGCTTCTGCACGACAGACATCGCCTGGTTGGTCTTGTTCAACGATTCCAGCGCGATCATCGCGCCGACGTTGGTGATCACTGAGTTCAGGGACATGGTATCTTACCCTTGTTGTCCATAGGTTACGCATGGCCCCGCTTTTTGCGGGCACGGCTGCTATCCTGGGGCGCCAGGGTTAACGGCCGGTGAAGCCCGAGAGGGTGCATCACCCCGCCGGTAGAAATTTTACCAGCGACAACGCACTCACGCCGGCGATGAGCTGGTAAGATGCCTGCAACTGCGTCTGCACGGACGAAAGCTTCGACAGCGTGCTGGCCATATCGACGTCTTCGGCATTGCCGATCGTCCCGGTCAGGGCGGTCGCCGTGTCGGTCAACTGTGTTTTCGTGGTGGCGAGGCTGGTCTGCCGGTTACCAAGGACGCCGGCCTCGGACGCCATCGCCGTTAACGCGTTGGTGAGGCTGGTGCGGGTATCGTCGACCACGGTCGCCAGCCCTGGGTCGTTGGCCTGGCTGCTGCTCAGCGACCCGATCGTGGCCAGCGCCCGCATCAGGTCGCGCATATAGGACCCCGTGGTCGACGTCCCGGTGGAGGCAACCAGCGAATTGCCGCTGGCGAACAGCCCGATCGTGACGGTCTGGTTGGCGCCGATCTGCACGGCGGGCGCCTGGAGGCCGGCAACCGGCGCCGACAGATAGGTCGAGAACGGCGAGGTCCCGGCGGTGTTGGAACTCGCCGTCGCCAGCGTCGATGCGACGACCGCCGCGCCGCCAAGCGTGGAGAGCTGCGACACCGCGGTCTGGATCTGGGTGAAGAACCCCGCGGTGGTGATGGCGTCCGGGCTGGGCACCGGCGGATTGCCGGTGTCCTGGCCGGCGAACACGTGGGTGTTGCCATACTGGGTATCGAGCAGGTTGGTGACCTGGCTCAGAGCGTCGCGGGCATCCGAGGCGATGCTGTCGATCTCCGAGGCACCCAATCCGTTCAGGTTGTTGGTCTGCGCCACGAAGTCGGTGGCGATCTGCTGCAACTGGGTCATTGCGGTCTGCGTCACCTGCATCTGGCCGGTCGCAGCGTCGATGTTGGCCTGCCAGGTCTGCAGTTGCGCCACATGGGGGTTGAGGTTGAGCGACATCGCGGCGCCGTCGCCCAACCCGGCATAGGTATCAGCGATCCGCCCGCTGCTCGCCTGTTCGGTCAGCGTATCGAGATTGTTGTGGACCTTCGCGTTGTCGGCGATCAGCTGAGTCAGCTGGCCGTAGTCGCCGATGCTGGTGCTGGTGATGCCGCCGCTCATCGCCGCGCGCTCACTGGACCATGGCCAGGAGCTGTGACCACAGCGCCTGGGTCGTCGCGATCACCTTGGCATTGGCGCCATAGGCGTTCTGCAACCGGATCATGGTCGACATCTCGGTGTCCATGCTGACCCCGCTGATCGCGGTCATCCGGCTGTTGATGTTGGTCTGCACCGCCTGTTCGGTGGCGAGCTTGCTGGTGGTGTCGGCGCTGTCCTGCGACTGGGACGCGACCATGGTCACGGCCTGGTCGGACAGCGAGGCCGGCGCGACATAGGGCGCATTCAGGGTGCCGTTCGGTCCGAGGCCGGTGGTGTTGGGGGTCGGCTGGGGCACGCCGGACTGGGCCTCGGTGCCCAGGGCATAGGTCAGCACACGCTGGATCAGCGTGGTGAAGCCGGCCGGCCCGCCGGCAGGGTTCTGCGTGAAGGCGCTGGCCCCGGTGGGACTGCCGGCGATCGAGGCGGTGCCGTCGCGGACCGAAGCCGGGTTGGCGGTCACCGCGGGGTTCACCTGGATGGTGGCGGCGAACCCGACATAGCCGGTCTGCACGGGCGTCCCGGTGCTGACCGGCAGCGCGCCGGTCGGGTCGGTGAACAGGGTCAGGCCCTGCGCGTCGAAGCGGGTCGCCAGGGTCTCGGCGAACTCGTCGAGCTCGCCCTGGTAGGTCGGCAGGGTGGCGTCGCGCAGCGCGAGGTCGGCGCCGATCCGTCCGCCGGTGAGCTGGGCGGTGACGTCGGTGCCGTTCAGCGTGACGCCCGGGATGCCGCCGGCGGGGTAGTACGCCCCGGTCTGGACGTTCGCGCCGGTGTCGGTGAGCGTCGCACCGCTGCCAGTCAGCGGCAAAGCGAGCCCGCCGGAGGTGGACAGCACGATGCCGCCGTTCGGCTGGTTCAGCACCTTGACGTCGACCAGCCCCGAGACGGTCGTCAGGGCGGCGTCGCGCTGGTTCTCGAGGTCGGCGGTGCTCTGGTTGGCCGCGCGCAGGCCGATGATCTGGTTGGTCAGCGTGCCGATCGTGCCGAGCGCGGTGTTGAGTGTTTGCACCGAAGAAACGATGTCGTCCTGGGCGGCCTGCCGCTGGGCGGTACAGGCGGTGCTCAAGGCATTGATGCCGGTGGCGAGCGTGCCGGCGGCGGCGATCACCGCACTCTGCTGGGTCTGGTTGTCCGGCGTGTTCAGCAGGCTGGAGAACTGGTTCTGCACGGCGGCGAGCAGGCTGGGCAGGTCCTGGCCCTGGCCGGGCGTGCCCTGCGCGCTGTCGACCGCCTGGAGCGCGGCCTGGCGGGTCTGCAGGCCGGCGACAGTGGCGTTCTGGCGGAAGCCTTCGGCTTGCAGCGCGGTGTCGATCTGGCGCGTGGACGGACCGACCAGCACACCCAGCCCGGCACCGGCGGCATTGAGCGAGGTCTGCGTCGCGCTCTCGACCGCATAGTTCGGCGTATTGGCATTGGCGACGTTCTGCGAGACCAGCGCGAGGTTGTTGGAGACCACGGCGAGGCCTCCGGTGGCGATCGACAGCGCGCTTCCGATGCTCATGGCATGAGGTCCCGGACGACCGTCACTGCTGCTTCATCTGCAGGGTGGTCTGCAGCATGGTGTCGGCGGTGGTGACGATCTTGGCGTTCGCCGAATAGGCCTGCTGGGCGACGATGAGCTGGGAGAACTCGCTGGCGATGTCGACGTTCGAGCTCTCCACCGAGTTGGTCACCAGGTTGCCGGCACCGTTGGTGCTGGCCTGTTCGGCGAGCGGCGTGCCGGAGTCGATGGTGGCGCTGAACGACTGGCCGTCCTGGCGCTGCAGGGCGTCGGGGCTGTTGAAAGTGACCAGCGGCACCTGGGCGATGCGGCGGGTCTGGCCGTTGTCGTAATTGACGATGATGCTGCCGTTGGCCTGGGTCGAGACGCCGGCGAACGCGCCGGGCGGCACGCCGTCCTGGGTCAGTCCGCGCAGGTCGTAGGCGGTGCCGGCATATTGCGTGACGCCGTTGGTCTGCCCGTAGGTCCCGATGTTGAGCGTGATGGTCTGCGGGCCGGAGCCGAAATCGTCGGTGAAACTGAGCGTGGCGGCGGTGCCGGCGGCATAGCCCGCGGTGGCGACGCTGCCGGTGGCGGCGCTGATCTGCCCGACCGTCCCCTCCGGCACCGCATTGCCGCTGACGGCGCCGAACTGGACGTCGGCCGTGCCGCGTGCCGCGCCGCCGACGTCGTCGGCGGCGTTGACCGACACGGTCCAGTCGCTGGCGGCGTTCTGCACCCAGTCCAGCGTGACGGTGTGGGCGGTTCCCAGCGCATCGTAGACGTTGATGTCCGACGAGATGGGGGAATCGACGGTGCCGGTACCGGCGGCCGGGGTGGCCGGCAGGTTGGCGGACAGCACCACGTTGTTGGTGGCGACCGGGTTATAGACGGTCTGCGTCACCTGGATCGGCTTCAGGGTGTTCTGGTTGATGTTGCCGGTGGTGGGATCGATCGGCCAGCCGTTCAGGTACTGGCCGGCGCTGTTCACCATGTAGCCGGTCGCGTTGAGCTGGAAGTCGCCGGCCCGCGTGTAGAACTGTTGCGGGTTGAAGGTGGGCACGCCGTTGATCTGGCCGGTCTGCTGCGACACCGCGAAGAAGCCCTGGCCGGCGATGGCCAGGCCCAGCGGATTGTCGGTCTGCGTGATCGCGCCCTGGATGTTGTTGATGTAGCTGGGCTTGGCCACGACGGCGCCGGGATCGTTCACAGCGGCCGTGCTGGTCGTCAGATAGTCGACGAAGGTCGTGTCGACCCGCTTGAAGCCGATGGTCTGGCTGTTCGCGACGTTGTCGCTAATATTGCCGAACGCATTCGACTGGGCGTTCAGCCCGGAGATCGCAGTATTCATCGCGCCGAACAAAGACATCGGGAAGGCTCCTGGGTCGTCTGACGGGTGGGTCATGGCAGGAAGCGTGCCAGCGGCCGGACGATGGAGAATCAATGGGATCCGGCGGATTGCGGGTGGCAGGATCGGCTTGGTAGGCAGGACCGGCCCGGCATTTCCTGCCGGGCAGGGACCGGGTATCGGCCTGATCTGCGGCTTCGACGGCATGGCCCGGCAATTGCTGACCCGGCAGGCGGTGGCAGGTGCCTGTCGCCCCCAGGAGGCCGTTCATGTCCGCATCGCCTGCCCTTCCCGTGCCATTGCAGGCCGCGCCCATCGCTGCTGCCGCCGGCACGTCACCGGTCGCGCCGGCCGCCGTCAGCCCGGGGCAGACGTTTGCCGGCCGGCTTGCCGTCGTCTGGAACGCCGCGCGGGACGGGGATGTGCCGGGGCCGGCACCCGTTCCTGCTGCACCGGGGAGCGTGGCGCCGGACGCGACCGAGGCGCCGGGGACGCCGCCCCCGCCTGCGGCCGTGCTGGTGCCACCGGCCGCGGTGGCCCTGCCGGCGCGGGC